>JAGOKK010000066.1 GCA_017994635.1 Candidatus Cloacimonadota bacterium
GGCGCGGGAAAATCCATCCTCGTGGGTTCCGTGGCACTCATCCTGGGTGACAGTGCCAATACTCTGGAAGCCTACGATCCCGCAAAGCCCATCTATCTGGAAAGCAGCTTCATCCCCCCGCAGAGTGGCCCCATCAGAGACTATCTGGCAGAGCTGAACGCCCCCGTAGATGATGAACTGGTGTTGGCACGCGAGATCTCGCCCGCGGGGAAATCGTCCTATTTTATCGGCGGCAGAAAGGTGAGTGCTCAGGTAATGAAATCCCTGAAGCCCCTGCTCCTGGATTTTCATCATCAACGCGATCAGCAACGCTTGCTTTCTACCGTGTATCAGCTGGAGATTCTGGATCGCTATGCCGGTTCGACCGATTTGTGTAAAGAGTTTGGAGCCGCATACCGCGAATTGAAGCGCAAAGAGCAGCTACTCGCCCAGATGCAGGCAGATGATGAAGCGCAGCAGCAAAAGCTGGAGCTATACCGTTACCAATATGCAGAGCTGGAAAAGGCCGATCTCAAGATAGGTGAAGACAAGGCCCTGCAACAAGAATTTGAGCTACAAGAACATGGGCGGGAGATACTCGATCTGGCTCATGGCATGAATAGTGCGATGTTTGAAGCGGAGAACAGCATCTTTGACCGTCTGGGCACCTATCAGGCGCAATTGGAGCGTTTTCGGGAACTTGGTGAGCACATTGCCGAGGCCGGGGATACGCTTTTAGAAGCCAGAGAAGCCCTGCGCGGTACTTCCATGGCCCTATCATCGATACTGGATACATTGTCCTATGATCCATCCCGGATGACCGAGATCGAGAAGCGCCTGGATACGATCAACAGTCTTTTACACAAGCACAAGGTACCCAGTGTGGAGGATTTGCTGGCTCTCTTTGCCGTACGCGCCAAAGATCTGGCTACTGCCGATGATTTTCGGCAACAGATATCAGCCTTGCAGAAAAGCTGTGAGGCAGACGCACAAGAGCTTGCCTTGATGGCAGATAAGCTTAGTCTGGTCAGGCGGACTGCTGGGGCCAAACTGGCCAAAGAGCTGCAAAAGAGCATTCGACATCTGGCTTTGGAGCAAGCGCAGATCCAAATTGAGATTGACAAAAAAGTAAAGCCTGAAAATGTACTAACAGGGAGCTTGGCTGCTTTTACTGAGAGTGGTCAGGACGAGGTCGAGATTCTCTTTTCAGCGAATCCCGGCAGCAGTTTGAAACCACTGTCTCATGTGGCCAGCGGCGGTGAATTGAGCAGGATTCTTTTGGGAATCAAACAGGTTTTAGCCCTGCGGATGTCCCCCAAGCTCCTGATCCTGGATGAAATAGATGCAGGTGTTGGTGGCAAGACGGCCGAGCTGATGGCCGCGGCGATTGCCTCCATCTCCCGGCAGCATCCAGTATTGTGCATCACGCATTTGGCGCAGATCGCGGCATATGCGAATACACACATCGCGGTCGAGAAAGTAAGTGATGCCAAAACTAGTGTTGTGTTGCGCGTACTGGATGACCGCCAACGCGTCCCCGAATTGGCGCGGATGCTTTCCGGGAATGTAACCGGACACGCACTGAAGCACGCTGAGGAATTGATCGAAAAGAATAAAGTAAAAGAGGAACAAAGTTGAGCAAAGTAAGTAAACACCGTGTACGTGGCATAGCCATATTCATCGTATTCCTGGCTTTGGCAGCCGCAATTTTACAGTTTCAAAACCGGGGGCATAAACCGGGAACCTTCAATTTTAAGGATAGTAGCAACGAATACCGCGATCTGAAGTTTGTAAACAAGGCCAAAATCACCTTTACGTCTCCCAATGTAGCCGCCGCACAGACAGGGATCGGCGAGATTATCAACCAACGGGCTCAACAGCGCATTCGCCGCCAGAATGAAGGAGGCTACGGAGCATATCTCTTTACCATCGATAGAGATGAAGTGTCCTCCGTCGCCGAAGAATTGCGCGCCTTTGGCACTGTACTCTCTCAGGTGGAGCAAGTGGATACATCCCTGGTGAATCTGGATTACGACAGCGAAGCAGCACGTCTGGCTTCCTATGAGAAGGAACAAGCAGATCTGGATATGGTACGCTTCCCATCCGAAGTGCAAAACAGACGCAAGGAGCAACTCCACGGCCTTATCCAGCAAGCGAGATCCAATCTGGATAAGCTTTCCGAGACCAAAGATGTGCTCCTCTATATCACACTCAGTCCTGCCAAAGGGAGCACCAACTTCATCACGATTCTAAAGAGTGGAACTATCTTGTTCCTGACCTGGCTGGGCATCTTCACCGTTGCGGCTATCCTGATTTACTTCGGAGTCAAGCTCCTCATGTACATCCTTACCCTGATGGGTGTGAAAGGTATCAATGTGAGCGGAACTGGCCCTTACTCTTACGGGGGATCCTATTCAAACTACGATCGTTACTCATCGAAGTATGGCTATGGAAACAAACGCAAAGTAAAACGCATATACAAGGACAAATCCAGCTCTTCCAAAAATGATGAAGAGAATAAGTAACAGGAGAATATGATGCAACTGCTTGCTTGGCATGTTTGGATCATCATTGGCATTGCCTTTGTGATCATCGAAATCTTTGATCCCGCGTTCTTCTTTATCTCTCTGGGCATTGGGGCCATCGCTACAGGATTGTTGGCGCTGCTGCCAGTAATCGACCGCAGTATACCCTTACAAATCCTGTTGTTTGCCATCATCAGCTTCATTTCCTTTCTCTTCATGCGCAAACTGGGCAAGAAGGTATTGGCAAATCCAGGAGCGGATACGAATGTGTACGCTCTGAAGGGCAAAACCGGGCATGTTACACAAGCCATCCTGGATGATGGGCGGGGCTACGTGAAAGTTGGCGGGGAAGAATGGGCTGCCATCAGTGAGAATGGTGAAAGCATCGCGGAACAGGCCAAGGTAACAATAACCGGCATAGAAGGGAATAAACTGATAGTAAAGCAAATGTAATCAGTATCAGGATGCCGATACTGCTACGAGCAAGGAGATTATGGATGAAGTATCTTGTGTGGCCTCTTTTATTTACTCTGCTATTGATCGGGGCATGCGGCAAGGGGACTAAGGATGTACTGCGCATTGGCACTCATGCGGATTACCCCCCTTTTGAGTATCAGGTTGATAGCACATTGGTAGGAATCGACATCGATTTGGGCAGACGAGTGGCAGAAAAAATGGATTTGGAATACGAGTTTAAGCACATGGATTTTGATGATTTGCTCCCAGCCCTGCAGGCAGGGGACATCGATATCGCCATCTCCGCTCTCACCATCACCGAAGAACGCAAGCACATAGTGGACTTCTCAGTTCCATATTATGTGGCAAACCAAACGATCCTCACTAAGCAGGACAATCAGACCATTTTGGATGAAGCGACAGATCTGAAGGATTACATCATCGGAGCACAGGATGGCACCACTGGATATAACTATATCAAAGAGAATCTGGTGGACAAAAACCTGCTGTCGAAGGAAAACTTGAGGATCTATGCCGTCATCTCAGATGCCGTAAAGGCACTGGTGACTGGAGAATGTGACTTCTTGATACTCGATAACAGCCCAGCACACATCTTCCAAAAACAGTACCCACTCAAAACAGCACTGACGATCGAGACTTTTGAAAGCTATGGTATTGCTTTGCCCAAGAATGCTCCGCTAAACGAGAGGATCAATCAGGCGTTACAGGATCTGATCGACAGCGGTGAAGTACTCTCCATCATTCAGACTCATCTGAGATAAGCTCACCCACAAATACACGAGCACCATCACAGACGATCAACCCAGAGTATCCTATAAACAATAAGGCTGCCCCCTGAAAGGAAGCAGCCATGATATGTGTGTTATTCTTTGGGAACTACCATCTGAGATGGGCAAAAGCTTTGTTAGCGTCTGCCATCTTGTGGGTATCTTCACGCTTCTTGATGGAAGCGCCTTCTTTCTTGTAAGCAGCCATCAATTCGGCAGCCAGCTTTTCCATCATAGTCTTCTCGCTACGAGCGCGGGAATAGGTGATGATCCAACGGAAAGCAACGGCACGACCGTTCTTTTCGTTCACTTCGGTAGGGATCTGATAGTTTGAACCACCTACACGGCGGGAAACCACTTTCACCAGGGGACGTACGTTTTCAAGCGCAGTTTTGAAGACTTCCAGGGGTTCCTGTTTGGTCTTCTGCTGGATGATGTCGAAGGCTCCGTAAACGATCTTTTCGGCCAGGGATTTCTTGCCCTGTACCATGAGACAATTCATGAACTTTGTGAGTACTACATCGTTATACTTGGGATCCGGCAGTACTTCACGGACTACGGCTTTACGTTTTCTTGGCATTTATTCCCTCCTACTTTTTCTTGGGACGCTTGGTTCCGTATTTGGAGCGTGAATTGGTGCGTTTTTCCACGCCGGCGGAGTCAAGGGCACCGCGAACAATATGGTAGCGAACACCGGGAAGGTCTTTTACCCGACCACCACGTACAAGAACGATGGAGTGTTCCTGTAGGTTGTGTCCTTCGCCGGGAATATATGCTGTAACTTCAAATCCGTTCACAAGACGGACACGTGCGACTTTACGAAGAGCTGAGTTGGGTTTCTTGGGCGTAGTCGTGTAAACACGAGTGCATACTCCGCGCCTTTGCGGACATCCCATGAGCGCCCTGTTTTTCTTTTTGATCTCAACTGCAGTTCTTCCTTTGCGGATCAATTGGTTGATGGTTGGCACTGATATTCTCCTTTATTTTACTTCAGTGTGTCTTATACATATCTTAGAAATCGAGGATATCCTCTGCTTCTTCAGAAACTTCCGGGTGCGCCAGCTTGCTGATGATCTGAGCCACGGTATCGCCATTGGCCACTGCTTCTTTGATCAAGCCGTTATATAGTCTGGTACCGGTTCCCACAGGTATGCGGTGACCCAGAATGATGCTTTCCTTCAAGCCTTCAAGGTGGTCCACACTACCCTCAATGGCTGCCTTGGTAAGCACTTTGGTAGTTTCCTGGAACGACGCTGATGAAAGCCAGCTATCCGTCAAGAGAGAAATTTTGGTGATGCCCAACAGCAGTTGTTCAAACTGCGCGGGCTGTTTGCCAAAGGATACCGCTTCGCGGTTTTCCCGCTCCACGCGTACCTTGTCCACGATATCTCCTTGAAGGAAGGAAGTGCTGCCACTATCGGTGATGCGGACTTTTTTAAACATCTGACGTACGATAACGCTGACGTGCTTGTCGTCGATCTTCACGCCCTGTTTACGGTAAATCTCTTGAATCTCGTTCAAGATCATCATCTGAGCTTCGATCACACCTTTCACCAGCATGTCGTGCGGATCCAGCGGACCATCGGAGAGTGCGTCACCGCTTTCCACTTTATCGCCCTGGTGCACGATAATGCGCTTGCCGGAGGGAATGGAATACTTACGGCCGGCGAGGGGCTGATATGCGCTCACGGCGTCACCCGAGACCACGATGCTTTCCTGCTCGGCAGGAACCACAAACATCTTGCCGCACAGAGGAGTACCGGCTTTCACGCTCTCGCCTTCGGCCACGATAACAGTCATCGTCTTGGGAATATCGTACACACTTCCTTTCTGATTGCGCTTGGCGACCTGCACTTTCACTTTGCCGTCTTCCATCAGGATGGTGCATTTACCATCGTTCTCAGCATAGACGCTCTTCTTGTTCAGCACCCAGATGCGCTGGTTCTTGTCATCATCCATGCTCACGACCACCTTGCCGTCATTTGGGGCAAAGAGTCCATTGGGCGGAGTTACGAAGATGTCACGGCCGGTCTTTTTCAGACCACCGATGGTGACGATGCCGTCGATATCGGATATCCGGGCCTTATCTTTGGGAACGCGGGCTTCCACCAGGTCTTGCACGCGAGGCAGACCACCGGTGATGTCGCGTTGTTTAATAGTCATACGAGAAGTCTGGCCCAGGATGTCGCCTGTATGTACGAAGCTGCCGTCTTCCACGCGCACGACCAGGCCGGTGGGCAGAGGAATCAAGCGAACGCTACCGTCTTCGCCCACAATCTTGAATTGCGGTTGTTTCTTGCGGTCCTTGGATTCGATGATGGTGATGTCGCGGCTGAATGTGATGTCGTTATACTCTTCTTTAAAGGTGATGTCCTTTACGAAGTTCTCGTAGTGCAGCACACCTTTAGCCGTGGAAATGAGCGGATTGTTAAACTGGTCCCAGGATAACAGCTTGGTATTGAGGGCAATCTTTTGTCCGTCCTTCACGTGTACTGTGGCGGCGTATTCCACCTTGTATTCTTCCAGCATTTTCTCTTCATCATTTTCATCCACGATGAGCAACCGACCCAGGTGAGATACGGATATCAGGTGTCCTTCGGTGTTGGTAACGCAGTTCATACGGTCAAATTTGACGATACCATCCTGACTGGATACCACTTCTGCCAGATCAGTGGCGGTCGAGGCCGCTCCACCAATGTGGAATGTACGCAGGGTAAGCTGAGTACCGGGTTCGCCGATGCTCTGTGCAGCGATGATTCCCACGGGATCCCCCACCATCACCGGTTTGAGAGTGCTGAGATTGCGACCATAGCACTTGGCGCAGAGACCGCGTTCTGCTTCACAAGTAAGGGTGCTGCGAACATGAACCGAGATCAGGCCATGGTTTTGCAGCGTGCGGGCCATCTTATTACTGATTTCCTCGCCGGCATTTACCAGCACCTTACCAGTGACGGGATCCACGATGTCTTCAGCGGCGAAACGTCCTTGCACACGCTCGGCCAGGGACTGCACGATCTCGTTACCTTCCTTGAGCACTGTCATATGCACACCGCGGTTGGTGCCGCAATCTTCCATGGTGATGATGGCATTCTGCGCCACGTCCACCAGACGACGGGTAAGGTAACCCGCATCAGCGGTTTTCAGCGCGGTGTCTGCCAGACCTTTACGAGCTCCGTGAGTGGATACAAAGTATTCCAGCACTGTGAGTCCGTCTTTAAAATTCGATTTAATGGGGGTTTCGATCACATCCGCGCCACCGCCGGAACCGATCTTGGAGGGCTTGTCCATCAACCCGCGCATGGCGCCGAGCTGCTTGATCTGATCCTTTGATCCGCGAGCACCGGATTTATACATCATATAGATGGAGTTCAATCCGTTTCTGGAGTGCGTAAGCTCTTCCATCATCTCATCGGTCACGCGGACAGTGGTACGTTTCCAGGTATCCACCACACGGCCCATACGCTCGTTCTCGGTAATACCGCCCTTTTGGTGAAGGTCGCTGATCTTGCTAACCTCTACTTCGGACTCGTTTATGATCTGATCTTTCCTTTGGGGTGTGATGATATCGCCAAAGCTGAAGGTAACGCCGGCACGTGTGGCATAGCGGAATCCCGTGGCTTTCAATTCATCCAGGAAAATGGCAGTGCGCCACTGACCGACCGCTTCATAGCATAGCATGGCGAGGTCATTGATCTTACCCTTGTCATAAGTGATGTTTTGGTAACCAACTTCGGAAGGAACGATCTGATTGAAGATCACCCTGCCGACAGTGGTTGTAATATAAGTGTTTTCTACCTTTACTCTGATCCAGGTGTGCAGGTCCAGACTGCGCTGGATCACTTCTTCACCCTTTACACCGCAGAGCTGCTCTTCATATTCATAAGCAGCTACGACGTCATCTGTACCATAGAAATGGCGCATGGTCTTGGGATCTTCAGGAGTTTCGCCTTCGGTCATGGTAAGGTAATAACAACCGAGTACAATGTCCTGGTTCGCAGCCATGGCCAATCTGCCGTTAGCCGGCAGGAGCAGGTTGCGGGTAGAGAGCATCAGCACTCTGGCTTCAATCTGCGCTTCCAGAGAAAGCGGGACATATACACCCATCTGGTCGCCGTCGAAGTCCGCGTTGAAGGGAACGCAGACCATGGGATGCAGTTGGATGGCTTTGTTGTCGGTAAGTACAGGCATGAAGGCCTGGATACCCAGACGGTGCAGAGTGGGAGCGCGGTTCAGGAGTACGGGGTAATCCTTCACCACGTCTTCCAAAATGCTCCAGATCTCAGGCTGTTTCTTTTCGATGAGTTTCTTGGCGTTCTTGACCTTGTCCACTTCACCCATCTTCTGCAATCTTTCGATCAGATAGGGCTTGAAAAGTTCCACCGCCATATCCTTGGGCAGGCCGCACTGGTATAGCTTGAGCTCCGGACCCACGGTGATCACCGAGCGGCCGGAATAGTCCACGCGCTTACCCAATAGGTTTTGACGGAAACGTCCTTGCTTTCCCTTCAACTGGTCGGTGAGGGATTTGAGCGGGCGATTGCCTCGGCCACGCACAGGGCGTGCCTTGCGGCTATTATCGATCAGGGCATCCACCGCTTCTTGCAACATCCGTTTCTCGTTGCGCAGGATCACCTCGGGAGCTCTGATTTCCAGCAGGCCTTTGAGGCGGTTATTGCGAGTGATTACCCTGCGGTAAAGATCGTTGAAGTCTGCAGTGGCAAATCTGCCGCCTTCCAGAGGAACCAGCGGACGCAGCGTGGGAGGAAGCACAGGCAAGGCTTCCATAATCATATCAGCCGGGGAATTTCCGCTCTTGATAAAAGCGTCCACTATCTTCAGCTTGTTGATCAGCTTCTGTTTGCGCAGGGCAGATTCTTCAAATTTGAGGCGGGTTCGCAGGTCGAGAGCTTCATTCTTCAGATTGATGCGCAGAAGCAGTTCTTTGACGGCTTCAGCGCCCATCAGCACGATGAAGTTATCCCCCACCTTGTCCTTGATCTCGTAATACTCGTCCACTTCCAGCAGTTCCATCTTTTCATAGGGACTGTCTCCGGGATCGATCACGATGAAGGATTCATAATATAGCACGCGCTCCAGATCCTTGATCGTCATATCGAGCAAGGTACCGATCTTTGAAGGTGCGGATTTGACGAACCAAATGTGGGCGATTGGCACCGCCAGGGCGATGTGACCCATTCTGGTACGACGAACGCGGCTGGTGGTTACCAACACGTTACAGCGTTCGCAGAGAGTATTTTGAAAGCGTTTCTTCTTATATTTTCCGCAAGCGCATTCATAGTCCCGTTCCGGGCCAAAGATGCGTTCGCAGAAGAGTCCGTCTTTTTCTGGTTTGAGGGTACGATAATTCAGGGTGTCAGGCTTGGTAACCTCACCGTGAGACCATTGGTTGATGATGGTATCGGCAGAGGCTACTCTGATGCGTACGGCATCATATTCACCGGGTCTTACTTCACGTCTTGTATCTTTCATCCTGTATTCCCCTTATTTGCCTTCGTCGTCTTTGACAAATTCGATGTCAAAGCCCAGCGACTTGAGCTCGCTGACCAGCACATTGAAGGATTCCGGCACTCCGGGAGGAGGCGGATTCTCGCCGCGGGTGATGGCTTTGAAGGCGTTGTTGCGCCCGTCCACATCGTCACTCTTGATGGTGAGCATCTCTTCCAGCAGGTGCGCGGCGCCATAGGCTTCCAGCGCCCATACTTCCATTTCACCCAATCGCTGACCGCCGTGTTGAGCTTTACCGCCCAGGGGTTGCTGAGTAATCAGGGAGTAAGGACCGGTGGAGCGAGCATGCATCTTATCCGCTACCAGATGGTTTAGTTTCATCATATAGATCACGCCGACGGTTACTCTTTCCTTGAAGGGCATCCCGTTCTTTCCGTCATAAAGGACCATCTTGCCATCTTCGGCATAGCCGGCGTTTCGCAGTTCCGCGCGAATATCTTCGTTGGATGCGCCGTCGAAAATGGGAGTTTCCACTTCGAAACCCAAAGCACGGGCTGCCAGGCCCAGATGGGTTTCCATGATTTGCCCGATATTCATACGGGAAGGTACGCCCAGAGGATTGAGCACTATATCCACAGTGCTGCCGTCTTCCATAAAGGGCATGTCTTCGATGGGGGCCACAATGGAGATCACACCTTTGTTACCATGGCGACCTGCCATTTTGTCACCCACTTCAATCTTTCGCTTCTTGGCTACATACACCTTCACCATTTTGCGTACGCCATATTGTAGCTCATCGCCGTGTTTGATGCGTTCGCGTGATTTCTTGTAGATGTTTTCGCTCTGTTCGAGGGATTGCTTGATCTTCAGCGCGATGTCCTGATAGATGGCGTTATTGACGGCGGCGTCTTCCACCATCTCCACGTCCATGTCTATTTTCTTGAAGTTTATGCGCTTGAGATCTTCTTTATTGATCTTCTTGCCGGGGGCAATGAAGAAGGTATTGGTCTTTTCGTCCCAGATCGTCTTGGCCACCTGACCGAGCAGGATAGCGGAAAGCTTTTCTTCCTTGAATTCCTCCACCTTCTTGCGGCGAAGAGCCAGATCATCCTTTAGCTTCTGGATCTTTTCATCGTTCTCGTCTTCCATGTCCGTGCCATCTTCCAGGCGGGAAAATACCTTTACATCGATCACCACGCCTTCCATACCGGGTTTGGCTTTTAGTGAGCTATTGGTAAAATCTCCAGCACGATCGCCAAAGAGAGCGCGCATAAGGTTCTCTTCCGGTGAAGGATCGATCTCGATGCTCTTGGGGGTTACCTTACCCACGATGATGTCGCCGGCATGGATCACCGAGCCAACCCTGATGATACCCGTCTTATCCAGGTTTCTGAGGGCATGCGAGGGAACGTTTGGTATATCATAGGCCAGTTCTTCACGGCCATTTTTCACATTGCGTACCAATACTTCCATCTCTTCGATGTAGATGGAGGTAAGGGTATCTTCACGAGCAACCTTTTCGCTGAGGATGATGGCGTCCTCATAGTTGTAACCATACCAGGGCATGAATGCCACCAGCATGTTTGTGCCCAGAGCCAGACGGTTGTCTTCCACGCAAGCGCCGTCAGATATGGGCTGCCCTTTACGCACCACGTCACCAACGCGGACGATAGGACGCTGATTGGCACAGGTATCCTGGTTTGTTCTCACAAACTTCTTCAGGTAAATGCGGTTTCCGCTGCCCAGATAGAGCGCTTCATCCTTTTCATTGAGGGCTTTCAGATCGATGTAAGCCGAAGTGACGTTTACCACAGAGGCATCATAAGGAGCCACTGCAATGCCTGAAGTATCCATGGTGGCGATCTTTTCCATGCCGGTGCCCACCATGGGCGCCTGCGGATTGATCAAAGGCACAGCCTGACG
>JAGOKK010000006.1 GCA_017994635.1 Candidatus Cloacimonadota bacterium
CATGCATTCTTCTGGCCTTTTTGGTCAACGATGTGAGAAATAGCGGCCTCAGTGGTGTGCAAGAGCGTCAAGGCAAGATTGCTGATACAGAGCAACCGGCAGAGCCTGCTCCAGCGAGCACTCCAGCACCGGCAGAAACTCCCGTTCAGGGTCAGTAAATACATTGGCAGAAGTGGTGGAATTGGCAGACACGCAAGACTAAGGATCTTGTGCCTGTAACGGGTGTGCGGGTTCGAGTCCCGCCTTCTGCACCAAACCTTAACGCAGCCTCCGATTTTCGGAGGCTCTTTGTTTATGCATGGAAACCATACCAATCAATGAGGATGTTGATTGTGTATCAACTCTCGCCAAAGGAGATATGGGTAATCTAACGGGGTTTCTTCAGTGGATCACCACGAGGGACGATCAATTCTTTCTGTTTGCGGATCTCAGAGGGTGTGGGGATGTGTATCGGCTTTCCACTTTCGAAATCCATCCCGGTGTAATACATACATGTACTTATTGTCATGGGTGTGGGAGTGAATTCCTGCACTTGTTCCACTTTGATCTTGTTTTTTCTCAGCCAGTCTCTTAGAGCGATAGCATCTTCCATGGTGGTGCCGGGATGACCGATGATGATGTAGGGTACGATTTGTCGCTTCAGTCCGGCTTTGTGCACTTCGCTAAAATACTCTTTGGAAAAGGCTTCAAAGCTCCTAATGGATGGTTTCCCCATCAGCTTTAGCACTGCATCCGAGCTGTGCTCCGGAGCCAGCTTCAGCCTTCCACCCGTGTATCTGGTAGCTATTGCAGAGATGTATCGTTTGTGCCCCATGGCAAGGTCGTGACGGATGCCGCTGGCAATGTAGACATGCTTGATCCCAGGCACTCGGGAGGCTTTGTCCAGCAATCTTAGTTGAGCTTCGTGATCTTCCCTCAGATTGGGGCAGATGGAGGGAAAAAGGCAGCTACGGCGTTTGCAGGTATCAGGAAAACCAAGTTTACAGCTACTGGCATACATGTTGGCGGTAGGGCCGCCAATATCGCTGATTACGGTGTCGATCCCGGCAGCTTCAGCGAGGATGGATGCTTCACTACGAGATTGAACATGGCGTCCCTGATGCGCAGCAATGGCACAAAAATTGCACCCGCCATAACAGGCTCTGTGTGAAGTAATGCTATGTTTTATCTGTTCCCAGGCGGGGATAGTCTGTCCATCATAACGGGGATGGGGAGCTCTGGCAAAGGGGAGGGCGTAAATACTGTCCATGTCCAAGGTACTCAGCGGCTTAGCGGGGGGATTATGCTTTATCACACGTCCGCCTGTCCTCTGATATAGCGCTTGGCACTGGAAGCTATGGTAAAAGAGCTTGTTTAGACTATGAAAGGTATTTTTATCCGCACAGTCAGACGCGTCAGGCAGTATGGTGGCATCATCAGGAATTGAGGAGACAAAGCACACTGTGGAAGGAAGGTCGGTAAGGTCCTTGATGCTCTTCCCTTCTGACAGTTCCTTTGCGATCTGCAGGATTGGGCTTTCTCCCATGCCATATACCAAAAGATCCGCTTTACTATCTGCGAGGATGCTATTGCGAATCTTATCCTGCCAATAGTCATAATGAGCGATGCGGCGCAGGGATGCTTCGATCCCGCCAAGCACTACAGGCGTTCCTTTGAACAGCCTTTTGATGATATTCGTATAGATCATCACCGCACGATCGGGTCTTTTACCCGCTGCTCCCGAGGGTGTATAGGCGTCATCGTGACGCAGTTTCCGTTGAGCGGTGTAGTGATTGACCATGGAATCCATGTTCCCACTGCTGATGCCAAAAAAGAGCCTGGGGGTCCCCAGAGCCAGAAAGTCCTCGTCATTTCTCCAATCAGGTTGTGCAATGATGCCCACTTTGAATCCTGCAGCTTCCAGACTGCGTCCTATGATGCTGATGCCAAATGAGGGGTGATCGATATATGCGTCCCCTGAAATCAGGATAATATCAAGACGGTCCCAGCCCCTGATCTCGAGCTCCGACATCGTCATGGGGAGGAAAGATAGGGTGGTATTTCTCATGAGCAAAACAATGGGCGCTTCACAAAAAAAGCGCCCAAATTGTTCCAAGCCAGACTCAGGGGTTGATCCTGATTATGTTGATGGCTTGTACGCCTTTGTCGGTTTCCATCAAATCAAAGGTAACGAGTTCGTCCTGTTCCAGCACTTTCAACTCCCGAGGCGAGTTCGTGACTATCGATTTCCAATGCACAAAGTACTCCTTGGAGTCGTCAGTGATAATAAAGCCGTAACCTTTATTTTTATTAAACCACTTCACTTTTCCATTCATAAGAACCTCTTCTAATTATAATATGCCAATAATACGGGGCTTGAATTCTAGTCAAGACAAATATTTCACGGAGCTTGGTTTATGTCGTTTACTGGATTATCTTGTTTTTTTCATTGACTATAAAAGCCCGTTGCATATAATGCCACGATAAGGTTAAAGAAGGAATGAGAGGTGAGGATATGGAACACAGGATTCTTCTCGTCGACGACGATCGGCTCCTGCGCGAAGTGATAGGTGAGTTCCTGAATTTAAACGGCTATCAGTATGATATGGCTGAAGATGCTGAGAAAGCCCTGGAGCAATTTGAACCCGGGAAATACGACTTGGCTCTGATTGATCTGGTAATGCCAGGCATGAACGGCATCGAACTCATGCAACGCTTTTTCGAACTCGATGCTGATTTGTTTTGCCTTATCATGACAGGCTATCCCACAATCGACAGCGCTTATAAATCCATGGTGGAAGGTGCTTCGGATTACATCATTAAACCCTTCCAACTCAGCGAGCTAATCACGGCCATCAGATTGCATTTGAAGCAATGAAACTCAGTATCCTGCTTGAAGAACCTGAAAGCTTGGATTTTAGACCCGGAACAAGACGCTCTGGGGAGGCTTACGATCTTTGGTATAATCCTCATTTCATGTATGCCATCGCAAGCCTGCACGACATAAAACCGCTCCTACTCAGAGTATATAAGGGAGAGGAGCTGGTTGCTCTCTTGCCCCTCTATGAAAGAAAGAAACTATCATTAAAGGCTCTCGTCTGTCCGGTGGGAGCTTACTATCAGGGGTTGCATACTTTTTACCCTGCTGGAGCAGCCCCAAACCGGATGCTGCTAGACACAAACGCTATTTCAGAGGGGTTAGCGCTTTTTCTTTCTAAGCATTATGGCAGGGTTCACTTCAAGCTAACTCCGCGAAATGCCGATGTGAGAGCCTTCACGCGAAACAAATACCACTCCACGCCCATGTATACTTTCACTTATCCCACATCTTCCACGCTGCACATGCTGCCGGATGAAAAGAAGAAACTGCGCATTGCTGAGAAGAACGGGATGCAGATCGAAGAGAACTTCGATCCCGACACCTTCATGAAGCTACAGCAATCCCTGGATAACCGCAAGAATCGCAGCTTGGGAACTGACCTGAAAGATCTGGGTAGGTTCTTTGAACGCCTGCATAATCACGGGTTGTTGACGCAAATCAACGTTCTGCAAGGATCCCGAGTGGTGAGCAGCAATATTCTATATTACGACGGAGGTGAGATTGCCTATACTGTGTTTATGGCAAGTGAGGCCGCTGCGATGCAATTGGGTGTGTCCACTTTTCATAATGTGAAACTACTCTCTGCAATGCCAGAAGCCTGCCGGCTGTTGGATTACTGCGGAGCTAATGTACCCGAAGTGGCAAGATTTAAAGCTGCGTTGGGGCTAAACCTGCAAGTGTTTTACCACGTAAGCAGATAGAGAGGAAAATGGAAAATATCCTGGTTTTAAAAGGCGGAGATTCACCGGAACGGGAGGTATCCCTGGTCTCGGGGAGTGAAGTGGCTAAAGTGTTAGTAAATCTGGGATACAGGGTGTCTCAAATAGATCCCGCCGATTATCCTGATCTCCACTCACTTTTGATCGCCATCCGTAAGGAAAATTGCGATCTCATCTTCAATGCCCTGCACGGAGGTAGCGGGGAAAATGGTCAATTGGCGGCCGCACTGGAGATGGCTGGTATTCCCTTCACCGGATCCGGCAGTAAAGCGTCACAATTGGCAATGGACAAGTATATCTCCAAGCTCGTGGTTGGTGCAGAGGGATTACCTTTGAGTGGGCACATCCTGCTTCGAGCCAATCTTCTGGAAGACTACAATGATCCCATCGATTATAGCGGCATCGTCCAAAGGCTAGGCTTGCCCCTGATCGTGAAACCAAATGACGCAGGCAGTTCGGTGGGCATCAGCATGGTGAAGTACATCGAGGATTTGAAGCCGGCGGTGGAGGAAGCTTTCAGGTTTTGCGATAGTGTTCTCCTGGAGGAGTACATTGAAGGCAGAGAACTGACGGTGAGTATCCTGGACGGCAAGGCATTACCTGTAGTGGAGATCCGTCCTCATGACGGCTGGTATGATTATCACAATAAATACACGAAGGGCAAAACCGATTACCTGGCTCCCGCACCAATTGACGAGGCTGTATCTGAGCTTTGCCAATTGTACGCCGAACGAGCCTTCTTCGCTCTATCATGTTCAGTCTATGGCAGAGTGGATTTTCGCCTGAGAGGCAACACCCCTTACTTTTTGGAAGTTAACACGCTGCCGGGGATGACCTCGCTCAGCCTGGTTCCCATGGCAGCCAAAGCGGCAGGAATATCCTTTGAGGAACTGCTTCAATCTATCATTAGATTATCTACAAACACAAAGGTGGAGGAATCATGAAACGCCTTACTTATATCTTCGTATTGTTGCTGATCAGCGGCGGGCTCTTTGCTCAGGGCTTCACCGTGAATTTCACCCCCAAGAGCCTGAAGGTGAATAAACTGGACGCGGTTGCCATAGATCCCATCAATCCTGATGCCCAACCGCACCTAACCACGCTGACTGTTAGCAACAGTCAGTCGGCACCCGCCAAAGCAGAATTACAAGTTCAAGTAAAATGGAACAGCACGTGGCTGGTCAAGGAAGGCGAGGCCATGCTGAGAACTGTGGATCCCATAGCTCCAAATGCTCCGCTTGTCATATCAAACCGCGACCTTCTAACAAATGTTGGAGGCTTTTACCTGGAATCAGATATGGACATCGACATAGTGGATGCTGCCGAGGCCAATCCGCTTTTAAAAGAAGCCTTGCTAGCTGGATATTTCCCTGATGGCACACTGGAATTCCACGTATCCGTCAGAGCCCTTGGCAGCACTACTTGGGATGATAGTGATGTCTTCAAGCTGACCATAAAGAACGCCGGGGCCATATATCCAGTCAGTCCCGGTAAACACATCAATCAAGTTCCTCCCTTGGCTACCAGTTTACCGCAAAGCTTCATCTGGAATGCTGTTGCCACCGGTTTCAACGATCAATATCTGGTGATCAAGGAATTTCCTCCCAGCCAAATTCCAAACTCCAATTCAGTTGAGACTAGCGGCTCAGTAGTGTATCGCAGTCCATCAGGTGTTCAGAGCGGATTTGCTGAATACATCCCCTTCAATAACGGCTGTTTCTATGCCTGGCAGGTTTACATGCCGCTTTTTGACGGCTTCAATCCGCTGGAGGAAGTAAAGGCTGACGATCCTGGCTTACTGAAGAGCCCCTGGTATGTATTTAAGTACGCTGAAGATGGAAACACGGGCGATGCTGATGAGATATCAGGACTCCTGAATGGGCTAAAAAACACTTTGATCCTGAACATCCTTATGCAAGGTTACAAGCCTACCGGCGAAGTCTGGTACAACGGACGCAGCTATAGTGGACAGGAAGCTCTTGATCTCATTGAAAGTCTGAGAGGCAAGAATTTTACGGTAGAGATCAAGGACTAAAGGGAGGATGAAATGAAAAAGCAACTAATTCTGATAACCATACTAATGCTTGTGGTGTGCCTCCTCGGTGCGGACGCCATTGCCATGCTCAGCGCCAATAAAGGCAAAGTAACTCTGGTCCGCGATAAATCCCAAATCAAGTTTCAAAAAGGGCAGTTGCTGATGAATAACGATGTTATCCGCACTGGAGAGGAGAGCTTTGCCGCCTACAAATACGTCGATGCGTCATCCTCGGTGAAGATGTTTTCAAATAGCGTAGCCACCATCAGCGCCACCAAGGACGGCAAAGGGCTCAGCAAGAAGGTAACCGTGAGCAAAGGCAGTATCCTCTCTACAGTGAAGAAAGGTAGCGGCGTTTTTCAGGTAAGCACTCCCAGCACTGTGGCATCCGTGAAGGGTACTGATTTTTTGACCAAGGTCGAAGATGATGGTTCTTCCATGTTCATCGTAAATGATGGTGAGGTTGAGCTCCGCATGAGCTCCACTGGTGAAGTAACCAGCGTAGGCAAAGGGAAAACTGCCCGAGTGCAGAGTAGTGGCAGAGTAGAAGTACGAGACAGCCGCCCTGAAGACCTGAGCCCGGCGGAACGTCAGGAGATAGAATCCGAGGATAATAACGATTCCAATACCATCCGCATTCCTGTATTGGATAAAAACGGTAATCTCAAACAGATTGAGATCACTTTCTGATGGTGGGGGACAGGCTTATGAAGAAAATATTACTGATTATCCTGGCAACCCTAAGTCTCTCGCTCCTGGCGGCTGTGAACGCCATCCACGTGATGCCGAGTACTTATCTGCCGGGTGTCGATCTGGAGATGATGGTGGAAGTAACGCAGGGCAATGATGATATCAGTGCGGTAAAGATGCAGTACCGGGTGTCTGGTGATAGCAAGTGGCTGGAAACCGACATGCGGCAGGATGAACCCGGCTTTTGGCGCGCTTCCATACCCCGCAGTTATTACAGTACCTCCGAAGTGGAGTATCGCTTCCAGTTTGAGCTACTAAGTGGTGTAAAGGAATATCTGCCAGATGAAAACTCACTGGATCAAGCTTATGCCATCGGCCCCATCGGAATGCAGGGCACTCAGGGTACGCACAGCGATGCTTTCGTTCTGCTCAGCGACGATAGCAGCATCAGCAGCGATGATGATTATCTCCTGGCCGTTAGTTACATAGCCATAGCAGATGAATTGGATCCCAATACTCTGCAAATCTTCGTGGATGACAGGGACGTTACCAAACTAGCAGAGAAAAGTGGCTCTACCCTGGTGTACCGTGAAGAGAAGCCCCGGGAGGGGATCAAGAAAGCTCTCGTAAAGGCTGTGGTAAACGGCAAAGAGCTATATTCTGATACCTGGATTACCCAGGTAGTACCTGGTGAGGGTGGGTCCAAGTTGCCCATCAGTTTCAGGGGCTCTGTGAATATGTCTGCCAATTCCTATTCCACTTCCGACAAGGACGTGTCTTTTGGAAATACTCTCAGTGATTTCGCAGCCTGGACCGATCTATATGCCCAATACGGCATCCTGGATCTCAGCACAAATGTTTACGTTTCCAGCCTCGAAAAGACTAATGCCCAACCCGTGAATCGCTATACATTCGGGGTAGAGCTGCCCTTTATGGAAGCTTATTTGGGTGATTCATCTCCCCAGCTATCTGAATATACCATGAATGGTAAAAACATCCGCGGTATCTATTCCTCCATTGGCACTCGTTCTCTGAAGCTGTATCTCGCCCATGGTGAATCTGTTCGCATGACCAAAAATGATGGCGATGGTAGCACTTCCAAAACGGGAACTTTCAAGCAGGAGGCCGCGGCAGTGCGTCTGGTGATGGGCAATGAGCAGGGATTTTCCCTGGGTCTTACCGGAACCAGGCATCGTGATGTACGCAGTTCTTTGGATTCCGAGTATTATGAATACATCAACCCCACTACCAACCTAAAAGAGTACAGCACGAAGGCTCAGGATAACGGTGTGGTAGCCGTGGATGCCAAGCTGAATGTGCCCGATCAGCATGTGTTGATGGGAGCCGAAGTGGCAGCTAGTTTGTTAAACAAGAACACCCTGCCCGGTGCCATGTCTGAGGAAGACTTGCAGGAATACAGTGAGGATATCGATGTGAACCCTCAGGATGTTTCAGATTGGTTTATCATCAACCAGAATATCGAGCCCTTTGGCCTTGATAAATCAAACATCGCATGGAAGGTTTATCTGCGTGCCTACATGATGAACAATATGATCACAGTGGATTATCAGGAAGTGGGCAGTTCCTTCACCGCTCTGGGAACTCATGCTCCACTCAGTGATTCCAGGATTGTCACTGTGACCGATCAGTTCAATCTAGGCAGAGCATTTCTGCTCACGGGTTCCTACAGCCAGACTGTTGACAATCTGATGGAACATAGCACTGAAACTAACACCTACAGCAATCTGCAGGCACAGGCTATCCTGCGTTTGTCCAAGATGCCGTATCTGAAGGCTTCCCTCTTGCTAAACAACTCCGAGAATGAAGCCAATACTGAGATCGACAGCCTCGATTTCACGCCATATACTGGGGATAATCAACAGCTGAGCTTCGGTATTGGTTATAACTTCATCCAGATCCCCTACGTACCGACACAGCTTGATCTCAGCTACCGCATGGGTGAAGACAGCAGGGAGATCGGCAGCCCGGATGTCAGAGCCACTACCCTGGTCAGTGATAATGGCAATAGCGGCATCAATTTCAGCATGAGCAACCGTTTCCTGCCCATTCCGCTCAAGACATATCTGGCCTATTCCACCAGTTCAAACGAGAACAAGCTCCTGGATACTGAAACCCAGAATAGCAGAATCTACATGAAGGCCGAATACTCCCTGTTCAGCGACATTCTGAAGCCATATCTCGCCTTCAGCAATACCTCGCTTTCTGGAGATCAGGATGAGTCCTCCTACAGCATTACATCGCTTGGCCTCACAGCTTATCCCATGCGCAATCTGAGTGTAAATACCGATCTCGCCTTAAAAAAGGTGAGTAACAAGGATAATAGCGCCGCCGAATACGACACTACCACCTGGCGCCTATTGGTCAGCCAGAGATTCTAGCTAAAGTCTGCCCCCGGCTGCGACCAACAATTAGTATGCCGTGCAGCAGCCAAATGCTGCACGGCTCATTTACTTCGGAGTAGATTATGCGAGCTTTACGCCCTTACCTTTGGCCCATACTCATATTGCTAATCGTGCGAATCCTATTCCTCTTTCCTTTTTTCCACGCATTGGATTACAAGGCACAGGATAGTTTGTTTCGCTTGCGGGGAGCGCAAGAGATCAGCAACGACATAGTGATTATCACTATCGATGATGCTACCGATAGTGCTCTGGATACCCGCTGGCCCTATCCCCGAGAGTACCATGCGAAACTGATCGAGAATCTTTTTAAACTGGGCGTGAAGCAAGTGATCTTCGACGTCGCCTTTACCGAGTCTGCCATCGCCGAAAGTGACGCTCTGCTGGCCGATACCGCTTTCTACTATCAGAATACCATCTTCGCCGGAAAAGTGATCCCAGCCCCAAGCAAGGGAGAGCCGTCCCGGGTGCAGACCCCGATCAAACCCATTCGAGATCGCGATCTGAGCTGGGGCATTGTAAATATTTCCCCAGATACCGATAACGTGATCCGTAGCTATTCACTGTTTGAAATGCATGATGATAGCCCCTATTACAGCATCGGCGTGGCCGCATTGGGCAATTCACGCATCTATCAGCCAGAATGGAGCAAACACATCGGCAGAGTGGGGGGTAAACTCTCGGTGGCTGGCAATTTGATCCCTATCACTGCAGCAAATCGTGCTTTGATCAATTATTTCGGCCCCGCTGGCTATTTTCCCTTTGTTTCCTATGCCAGCGTCCTGGACGATTCCACTACGGCTATGCCTGGCTATTATGGCGAGGAACTGGACGAGTACTATGAACTGGAAGAATACGGTTTGTTGCAGGGCAAGACGGTGCTCATCGGAGCCACGATGGACGAATTGCACGATAAGTTTCCTACGCCCTTTGGCGGCGAATGGACTCCGGGGGTGGAGATTCATGCCAATTTCATGGAAATGGTGATGCAGGGAAACTATCTAAGAGCATTCCCAGCCTGGTACTATCTTGGCTTTGAACTGCTGCTCTTGCTGGGCTTCTGGTTAGTTTTCCGGCATGTCCGTCCGCAGCTATCGGCCGTTATCCTGGTTCTTTTGATCGTGGGTCAGTATGCTGCTGCGTTCATTCTTTTCAAATACCATAGCCTGCTGATTCCAATAGTGCAGACAGCTTTTGCCTATGTGCTTCTGTATGTACTCAGCCTGGTGTTGCATTATCTGGCGTCGCTCAAGGAAAAGAAATTTATCCGCAATACTTTCCAGCAGTATATGGCTCCGGAACTGGTGAATGAACTGCTGAAAAATCCCGGTAAGCTTAGCTATGGCGGAACCTATCAGGAGATTTCTGTGTTGTTTTCAGACATTCGTTCTTTCACCACCTATTCTGAGGGGCACTCGCCAGCAGAAACGGTAAACATTCTCAAAGAATATCTTACGGCGATGGTGGATGTGATCATCAAAAACAATGGCACTCTAGATAAGTTTGTCGGCGACGAGATCATGGCTCTTTATGGCAGCCCTTTGCCTTTGGAAAACCACGCCCTTCACGCCTGTAAAACCGCTCTGGAGATGCGTGAACGGTTAGGCGTACTTCAAGAGAAATGGCGCAAGGATGGCAAGGAAGGTTTTGAGATCGGCATTGGGGTAAACACTGGCGGAGCCATCGTGGGTAACCTCGGTAGTGAGCAGATATTTGATTACACAGCCATTGGCGATACTATCAATCTGGGCGCACGTCTGGAAGGCATCAACAAGGAGTATGACACTGCCAAACACATCATCATCAGCGAGTTTACTTACGCCCAGGTAAAAGACTACGTTCAGGTGCGCTATCTGGATGAGGTGAAAGTAAAAGGCAAGAATCTGGCTGTCAAGATCTATGAGCTACAGGGTTTGAAATAGCTACCAGTACCGATCTTTTTCTCAGCTTTGGGTGATCGGATCCAGGAGATGCAGAATGTGGCTGTTGTCCCTGAGCCAGGCATAGTGAATCCGGTAATCCGGGACGATCATTTCCACGCTCTTCCAAAATGCCTTAGAGTGATTAGGATGCAGGCTGTGGCAGTATTCATGTACGATCACGTAGTCGATCACCTCCGGGGGCGCCATGATCAGCGCGCAATTCAGAGATAATGACATCCGGGATGAATACGAGCCCCACCGCCGTTTATTCCATCGTGTGCTGACCTTTACTTTTATAAAGTGGTGTTGGACAGCGAGTTCATGACAGCGTTTGATCAGGTATTTGGCCCTTTCCTGATAAAAGTCCTTCATCACGATGTCCAACTGATTGACGTAATCCTTGTTGATGTAAAGCGTGGACATGGCTAGACGCCAGAGATAGGGACAGTTTTCCATGTACTGTAGCGTGATGGGCTTGCCCATCAAGGGAATGCTGGAACCCTCAGTAAAGCTGTGTTGCCGATGATTTCTTCGGTAGTTGTCCAGTAAAGCCTGGATGCGATCATCGCGTTTCTGGAGGAGCTGAAAAATGTAATCATCAGTGGTTCCCAAGGGAGCCCGTACTTGGATGATCTCGTTTGCCAAAATCCTGATCAGGATACTCTTGCGGTTTGTGCGGACAATCGTTACTTTCTCAGGATTCATCATCTATGTTCAGGAGAGGTAAAAGCTGCTCGATGATTGCGCTCCGCACTTCGCGAAAGCCCTTCATTGCTTCCTGCAAATTGTCGGCCTGGTAGTTCACAGGGTCAGGAAGGCTAAGATGAAGTTGCTTTACTGGCTTGTAAAAGGTCGGGCATCTCCTGGACGCGTAGTTACAGACTGTGATGATCAAGTCGAGGTCTTCGCGATGCCAATACTCTGAGATTGATTCGCTTTTCAGGTAGCCAGTCTCGATTCCCATTTCCTGTAAAGCTTTTAGAGCATAGGGATGCGGGTGCGAGGGATGGGTCCCCGCAGAATAGGCTATCCAGGTATCCTTTAGATAGTGGTTTATCAAGCCTTCAGCCATGATGCTGCGGCAGGAATTTCCTGTGCAAATTACCAGTACTTTCTTCATATTTTGTCCCATTAGGTGTTTGTTACCACTTCTCCTGCACGATGGGATGAGTCAAGCGGGAAATGGTGGCATTTCAAATGCCAAAAGGCGAGATCATTCAGGAGTGGTTAGCAGTATCATCATGTTCGTCTTCTCTTTTCCCATCCGGGTTACCAGTGACTTGCTTCATTCACAAAGACCATAGATCTCCTTTTGGATAGAATTTATTATTTATGTGACCTCAGTTGTACTTTGCAGGGATAGGCGGGCTGATAAAACTCGATGGCTTTTTGGGATAAAGCTGTATCGACTCACCGATATTTCCTCGACTTCGTGCCCCCTGGTGGCCTGGATGCCACTTGAACTCCACTTGAACTCATCCTGAATCCAGTTCGGGTGGGATTCAAGTGGGTTTCGTGAAGAGATCAGGCCAGCAGGGGGACACAATGCATGGTGAGTGCTCAAGAGCCTGGATGGCGGGATCCTACCCGCCCAGACGAAAAAAGAGGATCCGGAGATCCTCTTTTAGTAGAATAGCTATATCAGGTTATGCGCCTAACGTGGCGACCATCACAGCTTTAATGGTGTGCATTCTGTTTTCAGCTTCATCGAAGACCACAGAATTTGGGCCTTCAAATACTTCATCGGTCACTTCCATCGCGGTAAGCCCAAACTTCTCGTTGATGTCTTTTCCCACTCTGGTCTTGAGATCGTGGAAAGCGGGCAGGCAGTGCATAAAGAGCGTGCTTCTACCAGTCTTCTTCATCATTTCGGAGTTCACTTGGTAGGGTTTGAGCAATTTGATGCGCTTTTCCCAAACGCTATCCGGTTCGCCCATTGAAACCCAAACGTCGGTGTAAATCACATCAGCGTCTTTTACGCCCTTGGCGATATCGTCGGTAATGGTGATTTTCGCTCCGGTTTCTTTGGCTACTTCTTTGCACTTGTCCAGCAGCTTCTTTTCAGGGAAGAGGGATTTGGGGCTGACAATGCGGAAATCCATTCCGGTCTTGGCAGCGCCGATCATCAGGGCATTGGCAACATTGTTACGTCCGTCGCCAGCATAGACGAAGGTCATTTCGCTGCAGGGTTTGTTCAGGTGTTCCATCGCGGTAAGGAAATCTGCGAGTACCTGAGTGGGATGATCTTGATCGGTGAGGCCGTTCCATACGGGGACACCTGCGTACTTTGCCAGTTCTTCCACGATCTCCTGACCATAACCGCGGTATTCGATACCATCATACATTCTGCCCAATACTCTGGCGGTATCGGCGATGGATTCTTTTTTACCCATTTGACTGCCGGTGGGGCCGAGGTAAGTGACGTGAGCACCCTGGTCGAGGGCGGCAACTTCGAATGCGCAACGCGTACGTGTGCTATCCTTCTCAAAGATCAAGGCGATATTCTTGCCTTTCAGCTTCTGCTGTTCGGTGCCGGCATATTTTGCGCGCTTCAGTTCCTGAGCGAGTTCTAAAAGGAATTTCACTTCTTGAGGAGTAAAATCCATCAGAGTGAGGAAGTGACGGTTTCTTAAATTAAAAGCCATGGTAAGCTCCTTGTACGTTATTTTTCACTTGAGAGCCAATTTAAAAATGGTGGTATCTAAGGCAAGGATTTTCCTTGCATGATATCGGGCTTTCATTTCTGCTGCGCTCCAAGCCTCCTTGTGGTTGACAATGATACACTGGTGAATGAGCCCGATAAGGGATGGCAAATAGCAAGAAATAGTGCAGGAATCGCCAAAAAAGCGCGTAATAGGGATACCTGCACAGTATGTATATATCAATAAAGTGTTTATAAAGAGGAAAAATGAAACCCTACTTGACTCTTATCCTGTTGTTGCCAGTGTTTTTAACCGCTGGTGAATACACCTTGGACCAGATGATCGAACATGGTTTACAAAATAGCTACCAGGTTCAAAAAAATGAACTCAGTTCTGAGCTGTCGGAAAGCACACTAAACAGTGCCAAGTGGAATCTGATCCCAGATGCCAGCCTCAATGCCGGCATCAGCCAGGATCTTGATCCTGTAGGCTCAGCCAGTGGAACCAGCAGCTCCGCCGGGTTTGGAATCAGCAAGAATATCTCGCTGAATGATCCTGCTTACTTTGCTTACAAAAATGCCAAACTCGATCGTGAAACGGCAGAGATCGGGCTGAACAAGGCTTATCAGGACTATGCCTATGAAGTGTTTCAGGCATACCTGGAGACCCTTTCCGCATCGAAACGGAAAGCAGCTCTGGAAGAAAACCTGGCAATTCAAACCAGAGTGTGGGAGCAAAGCAAAGTCTTGCAACAGCTTGGCAAAAGCACTCCCTTTGAAGTAAAACAAGCTGAGATCGCTGTGATGAACTCCCGCATCAGCATTATGCAACTGGAAAATACCATCGCCAATAGCCGCTCCAATCTCTTTGCCCAGGTACAAATGACCGATGAAGGATATCCTCTGAGAGAGCTGGAGGTGGATATCAGCAAGGATGTTCCTGCTTTCAGTACTGAACACATGGCGGAACTGAGACTCCTGGAACAAGAGGTAAAGCAGAGCGAGATCAGCTTGAAACAGAACACGCTGGATTTTTTCCCCAAGCTGAGTCTGGGCTACAATTTCTCGCGTAGTGTATCCGGCGCGGATTTTGAGTTTGATAAGTACAACACCAGCCACGGCCTGAACCTAAACGCGTCATACTCGTTGTGGAACTTCTTTACCAACGGCGAAACCAAGACGCGCGTCAAGATCAATCAGCAAATGCTGAATCTCAGCTACCTGGATGCTGTGGATAATAGCCGTAGAAGCTATGAGAATATGACCAAAGAACTGGAGTATCTCTTGCGCCTGGACGAGCTTTACAGCGAAAGACTTACCCAATCTCGCGAACAGATCCGCATTGCTGAAGAACGTTATCGCCTGGGCATGATCCAATTGTTGGATCTGGATAAAACTAGAACGGATTACATCTCTTCTGATATCGAGTATCACACAAACCGTTATCAGATCATACAAAAGCAAGAAGCAGTGAATTACCTGCTGTCACATCAAATCTTGGGAAAATGGTAACAATGAAGAAATACCTGAAATACATCATCCTCGTTGTGGTGATCGTCGCAGTGGTGATCGCCTTTAGCAACTATAAGAAAGCGAAAAAAGCGCCTGAATGGCGTACAGACACCGCATCCATGGGATCGGTAAGAGAAGTGGTGACAGCCACAGGATCATTGAATCCATACGTTTTGGTGGATATAGGCACCGAGGTGAGTGGGAAGATAGAAAAGCTTTATAAAGACTACAACGATACAGTGAAAAAAGGCGAGCTCCTGGCAAAACTGGATACTGAGATCCTTCGCACCAGCTTGGAAGCCAGCAAGGGCGACCTCGCAAAAGCAACTACTTCAATGGCAGAAGCCAAGCTGGATCTGGATTTGCAGACCGAGCTTTTTCAAAAGAATATGTCTGCGGAGTATGATCTGCGCAAGGCTGAATTCAAATATGAAACTGCCCAGCAGAACGTAGCCAACGCCCGGCTAAGCCTGCAGCGTGCACAGAAAAACCTGGACAACGCTTTTATCACCAGCCCCATCAATGGAATCATAGTATCCAGAAATGTGGATGAAGGGCAGACAGTGGCGGCTAGCTTGAATTCTCCCACGCTATTCTTGATCGCCAATAATCTCGACCGGATGCAGATTACGGCCGGAGTGGACGAAGCTGATATCGGCAAGATCAAAGTTGGTATGCCTGTGGAGTTCAACGTGGATGCACATCCTATGCAACGCTTCACCGGTAGTGTGCAGCAGATTCGCCTGAATCCCACCAATGAGTCAAATGTGGTAAGCTATAGCGTGATCATCGATGCCGAGAATCCTGATCGCCTGTTGCTACCCGGAATGACTACAAACGTTACCTTCATCGTACAATCCAAGGAAGGAATAACTCGCATTCCGGAACTGGCCACGCGTTTTCGCCCCAGTAAAGAAGTATGGGAACTCTTTGGTTTGAAATGGGATGAAGAATTGCTCAATGCAGGCAACAAACTACGCGAAGAAGCCATGGCCAAAATGCAACAAGAAGCGAAAGCCAAGGCGCCCGAAATGGCGAAATCTAGTATGCCTGCCGATACTACCCAGGCAAAAAGGCCAGCCCGGGGCGATGCTACAAAGGGGGCAAGGTCTGGAATGCGTTTCGGTGGTGGATCTCCCACGAGCCGCTCAGCACTGGTCTGGATTCTAAAAGACAAAGAGCCCACTCCCGTCCTGGTGAAAACAGGAGTCTCTGACGGAGCCTATGTGGAATTGATCGAAGGCCTCGATAAAGACGCTATCCTGGTGACAGGCGTCATCTACAAAGATCCCAAACAGGCCACAAACAACAACAGCCCCGGTGGGCCCGGCATGAGAGGGTTCTGATGCCCGGTACCCTGCTCCAAACCGAAGCCCTCGCCAAGACCTATCAGATGGGTGATATCCACGTGCATGCTCTCAGAGGAGTGAATCTGCAGGTGCAGCGCGGTGAATTCATTGCCATTATGGGAGCTAGCGGCAGCGGTAAAACCACCTTTATGAACCTTTTAGGCTGCTTGGATAAAGCTTCTACGGGATCTTACATCCTGGATGGGATTGCCGTTCATGAGATGAGTGACGAAGAGCTGACGTCCATTCGCAATCAAAAGATCGGTTACGTATTTCAAAGCTTTTATCTGCTCCCTCGCACCACTGCTCTGGAAAACGTGGAATTGCCCTTGTTGTATTGCCACAGGTGCTCCCTGCACGAACGACATAGTAAGGCCGTGAAAGCTCTTTCAATCGTGGGAATAGAGGATCGCGCCCGGCATTTCCCAAATCAACTGTCCGGCGGTCAACAGCAAAGGGTTGCCATTGCTCGTGCCATAGTCAATGATCCCGTCTTCATTCTTGCCGATGAACCCACCGGAAATCTGGACACAAGAACCAGCATCGAGGTGATGGCAGTGTTTCAAGACTTGCATTCACAAGGTAAAACCGTGATTCTGGTGACGCACGAAAACGATATCGCGCAATACGCGCAGCGGCAGATCACCTTCCGGGATGGTCTGATAATATCAGATAAAACCAATCCTAAGCCACGGATTGCCAGCGAAGACCTGAAGAATCTGCCCAAACTCGATGAGGAGGACTAAGCGATGTCAGTACTAGGTATTATTCGAATCGCTTTCAAATCCCTGGCGCGAAATAAGACCCGCACCTTTTTAACCATGCTTGGAATCATCATCGGGGTCGCCGCAGTGATTACCATGCTGGCTATAGGTCAGGGAGCGAAGAAGATCGTGGAAGATCAGGTGAATTCCATGGGCACAAACGTGATTATGGTGTTTTCAAACTTTAGCCAATCCACAGTACGTCAGGCCGCAGGCGGGGGAAATCTACTGGAAATCGAGGATGTGGAGGCCATCCAGAATCAACTGGATGGGATACTCTATGCAACCCCAGTGTATAATTCCTTTGGGCAATTGAAATACGAGGGAAACAACTGGCGCACCGGTATCATGGGAGTGGATGCCGATTTCTTCTTTATTCGTGATATGCAAGTGAGTAGCGGAGAATTGTTCCATAGCTCAGATGTAGAAAACGGCGCAAAAGTATGCGTAATCGGCAAGACAGTTGCCGACAATCTCTTTGGCGATGTGGACCCAGTAGATAAGATCATCCGCATCCGCAACATCCCCTTCACCGTGAAAGGTGTCTTGAAATCCAAAGGACAGAGCGTGATGGGAAACGATCAGGACGATACTGTGATCGCGCCCTATACCACCGTATACACCAGATTGCTGGGGCATCGCTGGCGTAACATGACGATCCTGGTATCTGCCAGCTCGCGGGATATAATCCACATAGTGCAACAGGACATTATGGATCTGCTGCAAACCAGGCATCGAGGAACCACCAGCGAGGAGTTTGTGGTAACTTCCCAGACCGATCTGGCTCAAACGGCGAACGATGTTTCCAATACCATGACGATTCTACTGGCGTCGATCGCAGGGATATCGCTGTTGGTAGGAGGCATCGGGATTATGAACATTATGCTGGTATCAGTCACCGAACGCATCAAGGAAATTGGGATCCGTATGGCTGTGGGTGCAGGGAAGCGTGATGTATTGCTACAATTCATCATCGAAGCTGTAGCCATCAGCATTATGGGCGGTATATTGGGCATAGTGCTTGGTTTCACTGCCGCGAAAATCGTGGGTGACGCGATGAAATGGAGCATCGCGGTAACGCCATGGTCAGTACTGCTCTCGGTAGGCTTTTCGATGGCGATCGGGATCTTTTTCGGCTGGTATCCTGCCAGGAAAGCCGCAAATCTGAACCTCATTGATGCTCTGAGATACGAATAGAGCTGATCAATACTACAATGATAATGGCCGGAGATACAATCCGGCCTTTGTCTTTAGCCTTATGAAGCAAGGGAGAAGTCCGCTTGAGGATGTGTTGGGAGCCATTTTTTTAGTGGACAAAGATGCCACGAGTAAAATTATGACTCTCCAGATCATATCAGCACGTTCAGGAGCTACATAAAGGATACTCATTATGAAAAGCGATGCGGATTCTCCGCTTTCCAAGATACGAAACATCGGCATCATGGCGCACATCGATGCCGGGAAGACGACCACTACAGAAAGGATTCTGTATTATACAGGCTTTCTGCACAAGATGGGTGAGGTACACGACGGCAACGCATTTACCGACTGGATGGAGCAGGAACGCGAACGCGGCATCACCATCACGTCGGCTACCGTGACCTGCCCCTGGATGGGCCATCAGATAAACATCATCGACACTCCCGGGCATGTGGATTTTACTGCGGAAGTAGAGCGCTCGCTACGGATCCTTGACGGGGCGGTGGGTGTATTCTGCGCTGTAGGTGGAGTGGAGCCCCAATCCGAGACGGTGTGGCATCAAGCTGATCGCTATCATGTTCCCCGCCTGGCATACGTAAACAAGATGGATAGAACCGGGGCTGATTATGAGCGCGTGATCCAAATGATGCACGACAGGCTGACTCCCAAAGCGGTAGCCATCAATATCCCCATTGGTAAGGAAGATTGCTTTGAAGGTGTGATCGACCTGGTGAGTATGCAGGCCTGGTACTTTGATCCCCTTACTCAGGGCTCTCAGACCAGTCATACCAATATTCCGCAAAACCTTGCTAAGCTTGCGATGGAGGCGAGAACTGCCCTATTGGAAGCGGTCTGCGAATATGACGATGAATTGATGATGCTATATCTCGAAGGAGAGGAGATCCCAGAATCACTATTACGCAAAGCGATTCGCAAGGGTACGATCGATCATGGTTTCATCCCTGTGCTTTGCGGATCTTCATTGAAGAACAAGGGATTGCAGCTACTTTTAAACGCCGTGGTGGACTATATGCCTTCTCCACTGGATATTGGTGATACACATGCTTTTGATGCTCAAAGTCACGAGGCCATCCCCCTACCTCCAGATCCCGATGCTCCGCTGGTGGCGATGGCTTTTAAAGTGCAGGTCGATAAGTATGTAGGACGTCTGGTGTATATCCGCGTTTATTCCGGAACCCTGAAGAAGGGCGGGACATTCTTGAATATCACCAATGGCAAGCGGGAACGAGTGGCTCGCATACTGCAAATGATGTCCAACAAAAAGAACGATCTGGATAGCATTCATGCAGGCGATATTGGCTGTGTGGTGGGGCCAAAATGTTTGGTGACAGGCGATACCATCACCGACGGCAGAATGGACGTGGTGCTTTCCAAGATGCATTTCCCCGATTCTGTGATCTCGATCGCCATCGAGCCCAAGACCAAGGCCGATCAGGAAAACCTCGGTAATGCTCTGGCGCGGATGGAAGAAGAAGATCCCACCTTCAAGGTTCATGTAGATAAGGATAGTGGCCAAACCTTGATTTCAGGGATGGGTGAGCTGCATCTGGACATTATTGTGGATCGTATCAAACGCGAGTTTGGGGTGGCAGCAAATGTGGGAAATCCACAAGTGTCATATAAAGAGACTATAACCAACACCGTGGAAGTGAAGGAAGTATTCCAGCGCGAGCTGAACGGTAAGGGCAATTACGCCATGGTGCAATTCCGGATCAGTCCCATCGCCCTGGCGGATTTGCCTGAAGATTGCAAGAACACGTTTAAATGTTCCATCACGGCTACTGATATTCCCTCGGAGTATTGGAAAGCAATCGAGGAAGCAGCCTTGGGAACTCTCTCTGATGGACCGCTGATCAGCGGCAATGTGGAACGCGTGGCCATCGAACTGACGGGAGGAGATCATAATCCAGTGGATTCAAACGAATTGGCGTTCCGGATCGCTACATCTATGGCCATTGGCAGAGCCCTGCGTGAAGCGAAACCCGTGATCATGGAACCGATCATGCTACTCACAGTGCACTCCCCGGATGATTTTGTGGGTGACATCATCTCGGATGTCAATGCCAAACGCGGCAAGATCGAGGTGATGCGCCGGCACAATGAATATCTTCAGGAAGTGGTGGCGGACATCCCGCTCTCGGAGATTTTTGGATACTCCACCCGGATCAGGAGTTTGTCGCAGGGACGCGCCAGCTACTCTCTGGAGTTCAAAAAGTTTGAAATTGCTCCGCAGCAGGTACAAAGTGAAGTGCTGCGCAGAATACGCGGTTATGCAGAATAATCTTGACACGAAAAAGAGAAGCGCTAAAGGTGTACGAAAGCAGAAAAAGACCAAGGAGTCAGCTATGAATATCGAACTCACTATCAGTGGCAACATCGCGGCCATGAAGATTGATGGTATCCTTAATAGTGAAAACGCGCACGTCCTGCAGGAGAAACTCAGCGAAGTGATGCAAAGCGAAGCCAAGGTTTTGGAGCTCGATTTGCTGGATTGCCGCAATATCTCATCAACCGGTATTGGCAAAATCTTGCTGTTTTACAAGGATTTCATTTCCAAGGGCGGAGATATCGAAGTGGTTCGCAGCTCAAACAGCGTGTACGAGCTTTTCACCATGCTGAAGCTGAACCAGCTCTTCACAGTCAACCTGGGGTAGTCAATGGGGGATAAGGCCAGAATACTGGTGGTGGATGATAGCATCGCCATCGTAAATTCCCTGCAATCCATATTAAGCATCAGCGGGTACCACGTAGATACGGCTTACAACGGCAGCGATGCTTTGCGTAAGATCTATAAAAACGAATATGATCTGGTGATTTGCGATATAGAAATGCCCGGCTTGACGGGGCTGGAGTTTTTGGGTAGGGTAAGGCAGGATTTTGACCGGTCCTTGGATGTGATTCTGATGACGGGTTATCTGGAACACGATTACTTCATCGAGGCTATCCGTCTGGGTGCCAGCGACTTTATCCGCAAGCCCATCGATACTAAACAGATGATCCACTCCATCCAGGAATTGATGTTTCGCAAAGGAAACCGCGATGACATTTCAGGATTCTTTGCCAGCTTGAACAAAGCTAAGTTTTGTTATGAGATCAGCGCCCAAAACTTCACCAGATTTAATATCTCCAAAGTATTCAATGCGCATCTGAGACAGCGCTTTAAAGTAAACTTCGATGTAATCAACGAAGTACTCGTTTGCGTGGATGAAATGGTCTATAATGCTTTTATCCACGGCACATTAGGCTTGTCGGTGGAAGAGCGCGCTCTTGGGCATAACGATCTGCAGGCTGTAATCAATGCGAAATTGGACAATCCCGCGATCCATGCTAGAAACCTGCATATCGGCCTTGAGATTGATAACACTGATGAGAGCATCGTGATCAGTGTGGAAGATGAAGGCCCCGGATTTGACTTTACAAAATGGCTTGATACAGTAAAAAGCTTTCAAATGCTGGATATCAAGGAGCATGGCAGGGGCTTATCGCTTTTATACCATCTCAGCGACAGTCTGGAATTCTCAAATGAGGGACGTAAAGTAACAATCCGCAAGAGTTTGTTACACACCGGCAAACATGAGGCTTGAGCCCTATTATGCTCTCGCACCGAATGCGGCGCCGGGAGATATCCGCCATCTGATCGCGGAATATCTGGGCATTAGAATTACAGAATTGGCCGTTGCCAAAGATCCTGATCAAGATCAACACGATGATATCTGCGCCATGATCGGGAAGCTGAATCGCGGTATTCCGCCTCAGTACATCCTACAAAGCGCCTGGTTCTACGGCTTCAGTTTCTATGTGGATTCCAGAGTATTGATCCCCCGCTTCGATACTGAAGTATTGGTGGAGGCTTTGGGGAAGTATCTCAGGCCCGGCATGCGGGTACTGGATATTGGTACGGGAAGCGGGATCATCGCGATCTCTCTCAAGAAGCTTCATCCCCAGCTGGAACTCCACGCTTCCGATCTTTCCTCAGACGCTTTGGACGTAGCGCGGCGTAATGCCAGGAAGCACCTGGTAGAGGTAACTCTGCATCATGCTGATCTCTTTCCAGAAGTACCCCGGCTATTTGATATCATCATTTCCAATCCCCCTTACATCAGCAGTCTGGAGTATGAAAAACTGGATCCAATAGTGCGGGATCATGAACCCGTTTCCGCACTACTTGCGGCTGACGATGGATTGGAATATTACCGCCGCATCATAGATGAAGCGGCAAGGCGATTATCCAGCGATGGCATTCTGGCCTTTGAGCATGGCTGCACGCAACAGCAGCAAGTGCTCCGCTTGACAGAAAAGGCTGGTTTCATAAGCTTGGAAATGGGGAAGGATCTTGCAGGCCGAGATCGGTTCCTGATATTAAAGAAACGAGGATAAAATGGATAAGTTCATCATCGAACCCAATCGTGAACTCAGCGGCAAAATATTTGTCAGCGGAGCCAAGAATGCCATTCTTCCAGCGATGGCGGCTTGTTTACTGGCTCCCGGAAAGTCGATTCTGCGCAATGTCCCCAGCCTTATCGATCTGAAGACTATGGCGCATCTTCTCAGGGTGATCGGCGCGCGAGTGGATTATGATAAGGGTTCCATGAGCATAGATAGCAAGGATGTTTGCTATCCCGAAGCTCCTTATGAACTGGTGAGTAAGATGCGCGCTTCCATCTATGTGTTGGGGCCGCTGGTGGCCAGATTGGGTAAAGCAAGAGTAAGCTTCCCCGGCGGTTGTGCCATAGGCACCAGACCTGTGGACCTACATCTGAAAGCCCTGGAAGCTCTGGGCGCTACCATCGAGATCGATCACGGTTACATCAATGCCTCTGCGGATAAACTGGTCGGCGCAGATATCCACTTCGAAAAGTCTTCTGTAGGCGCTACGATAAATACCCTGATGGCGGCCGTGTATGCCAAAGGAACCACCCGCTTGTTCAACGCAGCTATGGAACCGGAAGTGGATTCCACCATAGATCTCCTGGTCAAAATGGGTGCAAAGATCAGCGGCAGGGGTAGCACCACACTTTACATCGAGGGCGTTGACGATTTGTTCCCCGTAGAAATGACCATGATTCCCGATCGGATCGAAGCAGGCACATTCCTCATCGCGGGAGCGCTTTCTACCAAACCAGTCACTGTTTGCGGCTGCGAATTGGATCATCTGACTCCGTTGATGGATAAATTGCGCGAAGCCGGCTGCGTTATGGAGATCGAGGGTCATGATATCACTGTGATCCCCCCGAAAACGATCAAGCCAGCCAGTATAATTACTTTGCCCCATCCTGGCTTTCCCACCGATCTTCAGGCTCAATTCACTGTGCTGATGTGCCTGGCAGATGGCATCAGCTTCATTGAAGACACTGTGTTCCCCGATCGCTTTATGCACGTTGCAGAGCTTAACCGCTTGCAGGCCAATATCAAAATGGATCGAAACGTTGCCAGCGTAAAAGGTGTGGAAAAGCTCAGCGGAGCAGAGGTGATGGCCACTGATCTCCGGGCAAGTGCAGCGCTGGTTTTAGCAGGGATGGTGGCCGAAGGCTGCACCACAGTTTCGCGCATTTATCACATTGATCGCGGCTACGACCGCATCGAAGAAAAGCTGAATGGCATTGGCGCTAGGATTCGTCGCGAAATTGGCTGATCCAAAGCAATAACTTATCATTTATGCCGGGTGTAAGAATCCGGCCCTTTTGTTATCTTGCCCCTTGGTGGCTCTAATGCAACACAAAGTCATCCTGAACACATCCCAAGCGGAGCTCAGGATGTGCTCAGGATGACTTTGAGGAGTATCCAGCCTACAAGAGGGGTGGACAAGCTTTGGACAATGTATAAAAAAAGCCCAGGGTCTTGTATGCCCTGGGCTATATGCTGTAGGGAATTGGTTTACTTCATTAAGATCATCTTGATGCTTTGGCTACTGCGCTTCCCTTTGAGACGGGCGAAGTAAACTCCGCTCGATACTGGGGTTCCATTATCATCCACACCCTGCCATGTCAGTGTTTGCATACCGGCACTCAAGCTCCCGCGATGCAGTGAACAAACTCTTTGTCCGCGGATATTGAAGATATCGACCTTCAGGTCCTGAGTAACTGGATTGAGGAAACTGATGTTTGTGACGGGATTGAAGGGATTGGGATAGACTTTCAATCCGGTGATGACACTTTGCACTTGATCCTGGTTGCTTACAGGATGGTTGCTGACCCTGATATAGCCATTGTATGTACCTGATTCCGGCGGTATAAACTCGTATACTGCTTCTTCTGTGATGGTCATGGGAATACCTTCCAGCACAAACCGAGGGGTCCAGGATTGAGGAATATTGACGGGATTGAAGCTAAAGGTCACAGGATTGGAATCCGGGACGATGATGGAGAAATTGAAGAGCATTTCATCATCATCCTGATTCGGGAAATTCATTCTGAATTCTTCTTGCAGCCTTAGATCGGCATTATCGGGATTGTAAAGATAGGTGGTAATCGATGGGAAGAGTAGCTTTTCCGGAGCTTTGGGCATGTCCACGCGGAAGTCGATATCATTGGTGGCGATGGGGCTGGCACCAAAGCGGAAGCTATCTTTATCTGCACCGGATGCAGTTACTTCGATAGACCAGTTCGGAGCCGGGGGACTGGTCTGCGGGGCTGCGAAGTAGGGAAAGAAATTCAGTTCCACTACAATGCTTTCTGGCGCATAATTATAGATGAAGAAAGCTTCCTGGGGTTGGATAGCATTCACCATCTGATAGCTATTCTCGCGATACACATATACTGCTCTTGAGATGAGTTCCTGATCGATCATTTCACTATAACGGAATAGGACGCTGTCCACTATAAATCTCAGCGAGGGGAGATTGTATGTGCAAAGATGGGGATTGGCCACCAAGTTCCAGCCCGGATTCAGGACGATAGAGCTTTCCCCGCTTTGCACTGCAGAATTTGTGCTGTTGAAGAGGTAATCCGTGGCATGCACAAAGTAGGGAACACCATTATCAAAGCTTGGTGAAGGAGTCCAGGCCTCACCCAGAGTAAACAGCTCTGCATCAGCGCCAAAGAGACTAGCAATATCAAGATTCAGATTCACATATGGATTTGTACGGGTAGTCCAGCCTGGTTCACAGTACAACAAGTTCATTTTGGGTACAAAAGCCAAAGTGTGGGTAGATGCGAAAGTACTGCGTATTCCATCCACTGCCACTACGTCTATGTAGATCTTGGCTTCAGGCATATCGATGCTTTGGGGAAGGATGTAGCTGTAGTACGTAGTAGTCACAGGGCTGTTTTCCAGTATCGACAGACTGTCTGTGGCATTTTTGATGTAGAGATCGAAGTGATCCACCAGGAAGCTATTCTGGAAATTCCAGTACATGTTTAAAGCTTCACCGCCCTGGTATATGCGATTTGCAATGTAGGAGTGATTGGCGGTGGGTTGCAGATTACCCCAGTACAGGGTCATGGTGCGGATGCTACTATTTGCCACAGTGAACTGATAAGGGCCAGTACTGAGGTCGTGCCAAGTGCCGGAATCGTATATAAACATCTTTTCGCTGCGAGATACCTGATCCAACGCAATCTGCAAGGGGATATTTATGCGATCGGAACGAACGCGCAAAGTCCAGCTCTTGATATCTGCGTTCAGGTCATATCCTGCGCGTACTTCCTGGGAAAGCTGGGTGCCGGAATTTCCCCAATACTGTTGCCATGATGCGATCCAAACGTAATTGCTGGAAGGATTACCTTTGGTAACATCCCAATAAGCGTCCTGGCCATCAGAGGCGTAGGCATTGTTGCCAAGTACGAGGGTATCCGAATGAGAACCACTGACAGTGCTAAAGACTAAGCTACGCATCTGTCCCAAGGCTGCATTCTGGGGGACATTGTGAATGAATTCAAAACCGGTACCATCCACCATGCCCAGAGTATAGATGTAATCCACTCCGGGTAAGGCTTCTATGTCAAAGAATTCATAGCTGGGAGAGCCCACGAGAAGATTTGGATTGTCTTCATAGGATGAGATTACCACGTCAGTACCGTTACTGCCTGCACGGTGTATCTTAAAGCCCTGGAGGCCGCTTTGATCGCTTACCGTCCAGTAGAGGCGGATAAAATTGCCCATACCGTGGGTGGTAAAGCTTGATATGTTAGCAGGCGCAGGAGCAGTGGTAACTTCATTTGAGAGTAGGGAGTAATTGCCATTCTTGTCGAGGGCGCGAACCTTGAAGTAATAGTTCTCTGTGTTGCTGAGCCCTGTCACGTTTATTCTCTCGCAGGCTTGAGAAGCTAGAAAAGCGCTATTACCACGGTCAAATACCTGGTAATTATTGCCGTTGATGGGTGAAGTGGAATACAAGATCTCATAAGATTCAAAATCATATGAGTCACTGCGATCCCAGCCCAGTGTGACGTAATACATAGAAGTATTGATCACTCTCAGGTTTTGCACTGGGGAGGGAAGCATGGCATCGTTCATGGCGAAAAGACCATCATATAGGGAATTCAGATCGCTTACCCAACGTCCGTAGTACTGCCGGGTTTTGGTGAAGAGGTTATCGAAATCCCACATCCGAGCGGTTTCATTCCAGCCGTAGAACCATTTATAGTTGTTCTCAGTCTCTTCATAGGCATTGGGCAATTCGTCCATTTCAATATGAAAGAAGGGCTCAAAGCTGTCATAATCGTTCCAACCGTTCAGTGTATAAACCATCTGGCGATTTTGGGAGTAAGCGGGCAGGTCGACCTGGTCGTTCACGGGATAATAGTTTTCACCATCGTCAAAGAAGAAATCATGAACCGAGTAATTTACAGAGTAGTATTGGTTTAAAAACACATCAGCATGAGTACCGATGGTATTGGCTGGAATCATCAGATGATCGCCACGATTGATTAGATCCTGCTTCAGGCTGCTCAGATCGCGGATGGGTAGATTTGGGCAAAGCTTGTTGTACCCAGCAGAAATCTGGTTATCCGTATACCCCTGATGGCGGTTCCAATCGTAGGAGTGGACCTGAAAGGAAAACTCACGTTTCCCAGTCTCAGCTCTGATAAGATCAGCAAACTTCTTGTAGCAGACGTTAAATACGTGATTCTCGGTACGGGTGGGATCGCTTAATGATTTTGTATTTGTATAAGTACCTTGATTGGTCCACTTTACTTCACGTCCGGCTCCATTGATCATCAAAAAGGCAGCATCCCAAAGGGTAAGAGCGTCATAACCCATGATGGGGGTGGCAAAATCGTCTGTGGGGTGAGGCACTGTAATGATGATGGGGCGCGTAGCCTCAGGATTGTAAATGTATAAACCCCAGCCATAGGAGAAAGCGCCAATCTCGTCATCATAAGGATCCAGGGTGCCGTTATCATCGATCTCTTCCATGTTTGGGATTTCCCTGAGTATGTAATAGGTTCTTCCGCTGTCGGTATCGTGAAACTCGACCACCTGATAAGGGAAGCTTGATGCTGTAACAGCAGCTTGAGCCTCTTCCAGCATCCCTGCCAGGAAGAGATCCACAATGTTACCCCACGCGGTTAATTGTTCGGTTGTGGGGCTTACATAGTCTCCAAATCCATCGGTTTGGCGGTCGTAGGGGGCATAGAGATTGTAATTGGCAATCGCGATTCCTTCAGCGAGGTGAGATATCCAGTTGTCATAAGCGCAGGCCGTCTCAGAACGGATCAGGAAGTTCTCAAGGGAGGCAGTCTCCGATACAAAGGCGTGCGCGCCGATGACGACAGATAGTATTGCCAAGAGAAGCAATAGTCTTTTCATGGGTACTCCTATATGTGTTACGATTAAATGAGGTATCATACTTTTACCACAAGGACGACCTGTAAACAATCCGTCAAGAGTTTTATTGCAGCGGACTATGATGAAATTGGGATTGACAGAAATAGGCTGATGCGGATTTCATGACCGTCAGAATATAAGGGAGTTTCATCTTGAGAATTGTAAACTACAAGATTGTGATCATCATGGCAATACTGCTCATGTGCAGCGCGGGGCTTCATGCTTCAGAACTTGCAGATAAAACCATATCCTGGCTAAACTCGATGGGATTGAATCCCTATCTAATTGTATTCATCATCTCCATGTTACCCATCATAGAGCTGCGTGGGGCTATCCCCGTGGCGGTCTTACTGTTCCAGATTCCCTGGCCACAGGCAGTGTTAGTTTCGGTAATCGGAAACATGGCTCCTATTCCCCTGTTGCTGTTAGTGCTGGAAGGTTTCTTTGCCCTGATCAGTAAGATTCCTGTGGGACACAGGATCACCCAATGGCTGTTTGCCCGTACCCGCCGCAAGGGCAAAGCCATTGAGAAGTATGAGGCAATTGGTCTGGTGACGTTCGTGGGCATACCTTTGCCTGGCACCGGTGGCTGGACGGGGAGTCTGGCTGCCCGCATATTTGGCATAGCATACTGGAAATCCCTGCTATACATCTTTTTTGGGGTGTTGATCGCGGCGGCCATAGTGACTCCACTCACGCTTTTAGGCCTACTGGCCGTGAACTAGAGCCATGAAAGAAATCACCATCTTCTGGTTGGCGGGCGAAAGCAGTGGCGATCTGCATTGTGAGCTTGTGATGAAGGCTTTGGCAGTAGACGGCAAAAGATATAGACATATCGGCATTGGAGGCCCAAAAATGCAGGCTCAGGGTCTGAATCCCCTGTTTCCCTTCCAGCGCTTTGCAGTGATGGGCTTTGTGGAGGTGATCAAGCACCTGGCATTCTTCATCAAAGTACAACAGCGCATCAGGAAGCTTTTTGAGAAGGAAAAGCCAGATCTAGTGATCCTGGCAGATTATCCGGGCTTAAACATGCGGGTCGCGCACATCGCCGATGAGTATCGCATTCCAGTCCTGTACTACATTTGTCCTCAGTTTTGGGCTTGGAAACATGAACGGGTCTTCAAGCTAAAGGCAAATGTACGTCATACTGCCTGCATTCTACCATTTGAAAAGGATTTGTTGGATATTCACAATGTCACCAGCACTTACGTAGGTCACCCAATAGCGGAGGAGATTGCCATCAAATTGGATCGTCTGTCATTTGCCCGCTTCTTTGGGCTGGATGAGAGTAAGAAATGGCTGGGCTTTTTTCCTGGCAGTAGGGATACAGAGATCAGAAAGATGCTGCCCGAATTTTTGAAAGCGGCCTCCGCCTGGCCAGACCATGAGATTCTGCTATCCAAATCCAAAAATGTAAACCATAGTATGTTTATGGATATGCTGGAAGGACATAGACTCCCAAATCTGCATATCGTTGATGGCTACAATTACGAAATGATGAAATACTGCGGTGCGTTGGTCTGTACTTCTGGTACAGTGACCCTGGAAGCCTCGTACATCGGCACCCCATGTGTGATATGCTACAAAGCCAATCCTATTTCCTATCTGATTGGGCGTTATTTCGTGAGGATATCGCGTATCGGATTGCCCAATATCATCCTGGATAGGGACGTCCTTCCTGAATTGGTGCAGACTGAGATGAATGCAACAATGATCAATGACAGGCTCAGAGATATCCTGCCCGGAGGTTTTAAGCGAGAAATGGTATTGACAGAGCTTTACAAATTGCGAGCTATGCTGAGCGACAAAAAGCCCAGCCATGAAGTACCCAGAATAATCGAGCATCTATTGGAAACCTATGTCTAAATTGGCATTCTATCTAGAACGCAAGCTTGCTGCGCTGTTACTAAGGGCATTCCGGGCATCAATCCGCTTTGAGGTGGTCAATCAACCCAGTAAGGAGCAGGAGCCCGTGATCTACGCTTTCTGGCATCGAAACCTGATGTATTGCACCCTGCAACGTGCCGGAGATCCTGCGGTGGTTATGATCTCGTCTTCCAAAGACGGAGAACTCATCGCCGGTCCGGTTGAGGAATTGGGATTCATCCCGGTTCGAGGTTCGAGCACCCGTCAAGGCTCAGAAGCCCTGAAGGGAATGCTGCGCTGGGCGAGAACGAATCCTTTGGCAATTACTCCGGATGGACCAAAAGGGCCGGTGGGTACTATTCATCACGGGCTCTGGCAAATTGCCATCCTGGCCAGAATCCCAGTGGTGGGAGTGGCCTGCGATGCTTCGCGAGAATGGGTCTTCAATTCCTGGGATCGCTTCCGTTTCCCTAAACCCTTTGCGAAGGTAAGAATCCGCTATTCTGAGCCTATCACTCTGGATGGCAAAGCGGATATCCCCGCTGCGGAAGATCAGCTACGCAAGTTTCTCAAGGACTACGATAAGCTGTTTTAAAGCAAATAAAAGGCACGCCATTAAGACGTGCCAAATGATGGGCCTTTTGGATATCTATGCCAAGCCGGGGATCACGCCTGAGATAAGGAAACAGGTCGCGAATGACACGATGGCATATAGTTCCGGGAACACGCCCAGAATAAGGGTTTGAGAAAACACGTTGTTTCCAGCTCCCAAGCTCTCGATACCATTGGCTACGATTCTGGCTTGCTGATAAGCTGAGATCAACCCCACCATCCCCATGATAAGACCAGCGCCAAGGATGGCACAAGCCTGGATCATATTGATCTCTGGGGTGATGTGTCCATTCAGAATAAAGAACGCTCCAAAACCGTAAAGCCCTTGTGTGCTTGGCAATGCGGAAAGAATCATGCAATTCGGGAAGATGTCATCCCGTTTCTTCAAGGCTCCCACTGTTGCGCTGCCACCGATAACCGTTCCCCATGCGCTTCCGATACCGGAAAGTGCCACCATCAGGAAGATTCCGATCCAGGCCAGGAAATACGCCAGATTTCCGCCCGCCATGGCAGTGACTGTGGTTTGTGCTACTGTGTTTAAGGTATCCGGGTTCATTAAACCTCCTAATATTTTACCTTAAGATTTAGAAAATGGTTTGTATTCAATGCCGGGTCCAACGTACTCGGCGTTCTTAAAAAACTCCACAAAGGTCAGGCGAAGGGGATGGACAAAGCCGGAAAGAGCTCCCAAGGCCAGGTTCAATGAGTGCCCCGCAATCAGAAAGATCACATATACTACGGGTCCTGCGATGGGGATTCCGAGCATCTGAGATCCAATGCTGTTTATCACGAAGCCCAGAATACCGCTGGATACGCCGAGAGCAAAAAGCCTGATATAGCTCAGAATGTCGCCAAAGAACCCCGTGATCATATTGTATAGAACCCATAGGCCACCAGCGATGTTCACTAGCGGGTTTTTCCCGGGTTGATTGAAGAGCAGGATCAGGGCCAATCCTCCCAGCATAGGATATCTTAGATAAGGCTGCACTGCCGAGATGTCAGTGCCCAATTGCTGTGCTCCATATACTGCCAGGGTGCCGATAAAGAAAAAAGTCCCTATGGAACTGAGCCCGTTCATCAAGCCTGCCTGACGCATTTTCTTCACGGTTGCTATCGCGATGCCAAAGAGTATCTGGATCACACCCAGGAGCAAGCCAAGGTTGAAAATCTGATTGGTATCGCGTACCAGTATCTTCTCTCCCAGAGATGGTATCTCCTTCATGTCAAAGCCAAGAATGGTACCCATTACCCAGCCCATAATGATGGACGATACTCCGAATAGGGTTATCAGGGTAAGGAATCCTCGTATGGTCTGATCCTTGATCTTTAGCCTGAGGCCCAGGGTGATCAGCACCAAAATAATCCCGTAGGCAATATCGGCGTTGCAGAATCCGAAGAAGAGCATGAAGAACGGTGCAAAGAAAGGAGTAAGATCAAACTCATTGTACTTCGGCAGCATATACATCTTTGTGATGGGTTCAAAAAGTCGCGAGAACCAATTGTTCCGCAGCCTTATGGGGGGATTATCTTCCATCTTGGCTTCAGAGGCAAAGTGGATCACATTCTCCTGTTTGATAAATTCTATTAACCCGATTTCCCTGGATACGGGGATCCATCCGCTAATCACTCTGACATGATCTTCGGCCTCAGATACTCCTTGCAAGGTGGCATCCTCAAAGTCATACATGGTGGTCAGGCGAGCTATTTCGCGATTAAACATCTCAGTAGCAATCTGAGCATTATCAGCAAAGAAGCTATCGATCGCTTCCAGATGATCCTTCACTTGCTTCAGCTCAGTTTCCAGCTCCTGTAAAGTATGGGCGTGAAAGCTAAAGGTATCCGCCTCAATGACCGGTCTGTCTCCAGTGTATAGAAGCACGAAATACACGCTACCAGAAAGTTCAGCCACGACAGTCACAGTATATTCTTCCACCCATTCTGCCTTGAAGTGGTTTTTGAGGCAGTGGTAGAATTCTACCCCGATGCCATTTGCTTTCAACCGCGAAACCAAGTCATAATCGAAATGACCCCAAGGCTCCAGATCCTTGATCTGCTTTATGAAGCCATCGCGCTGGCGAAGCAGGCTATCCTTTTCGCTTCTGGCTTTGTTTATCTGGTTCAACAAGGCCTTGGTGGGAAGATTGGTGCTACCTTTGGGGCGTTCATCCTGAAACTTGCTGAGGAACTTGATGCTTTCAGCATACTGACTGATCATTTCCTGGTTTTGCCGCAATTCATCTGTCTTTTCTTCAGTGGAGCGGATGATGTGCACCATGCCCAGGTTCTGGAGTTGCGCCAGAAAGTCCTGATAATCAAGATGGTAGAGCACAAAGCTGTATTTCTTCATCTTCTCGATCATTGCAATTCCTCCAGACGATCTTTGAGGATCTTCTGCGCAGCTTTGGAGAGGTTCTCTTCGTCTTCCATGAAGCGTTTGATACGGCGGATGGCATCTTCAAAAGCAGGGATCTGCACCTTTTCATAGAGATTGACCTTTTGTGTGGTTTTCTTGCGTACCTGCTCTAAAATATGCATCTTTCGTACGAAGAATTCTCGTTCGATCTGCAAACGGGACAGCTCCTTGAGCATCACAATGCCATCCAGATACCAGGACGGGGCAGTGAAGAGATTAAACGGTGCGATCTCGTATTGGATATCTTCCAGGAGAGGAGTCTTCACGCCAGCAATCTTACGAGTCTTGATCTCCACGTGTTTGATCGAGATCAGGCGCGGATCAAATTCACCCCAGAGCTTCATAAAGACATCCAGATCCTGGGTTCTTTCTCTTATGGTGGCATCCAGCTCCGCGGCTTTATCCCTGGCTCTCTTCACTTCCAGACGCAAGGCAGATTCCTTGTTCTTCAGCGTCGGTAGGGCTTTTTGCCGCACTCCCAGCTGTTTGATCAGCTGCAATTGGGAGATTTTGTTGTATTGAAACTTGAGGTTCATGCCTTCTTCCAGTACAGCTTCATAAACTCATCTTTGATTCCGATTTCTGCCTGGCTGAAGTGTCTTTGGAAGAGCTTCCAGGCAGTATCAAGCATGGTGTCGGTATCGATATTTACGTCGATGGCAAGGATTTCATTGGAGTACTCTTTGGCAAAGTCCAATACGCGTTCGTCGTAGTCTGAGAGATCAAACCCGTTTTCCAGTTTTGTCTTGGCATTGGCAGCATCGGCATACAAACGAACTGCTGTATTCATTACCTGGGGATGATCGGCACGAGTCTTTTTCCCTATCACCAGCTGTTTCAAACGAGATAGCGAGCGGAATGGATCCACGATCACCTTTGATATATCCGTATCACGTTTCAGGAATAGCTGTCCTTCAGTGATGTACCCCGTATTATCAGGAATGGCGTGAGTAATATCTCCACCAGAGAGGGTGGTAACCGCGATAATAGTGATTGATCCGCCGTCTGGGAATTGCACGGCTTTTTCGTAAAGCTTAGCCAGATCACTATACAGTGAGCCGGGCATGGAATCTTTGGAGGGAATCTGATCCATACGGTTCGAAACGATCGAAAGTGCATCGCAATAAAGGGTCATATCGGTGAGTAGCACCAGCACTTTCTCGTTTTTTTCCGCAGCGAAGTACTCAGCGGCTGAAAGAGCCATATTTGGTACGAGCAAACGTTCCACAGTAGGATCTTCAGTGGTATTTACAAACGAGATGATGCGATCAATCACGCCAGCGTTTTCAAAGGCGTGTTTATAAAAAAGATAGTCATCATTGGAAAGCCCCATACCGCCAAGGATGATCTTATCACTCTTCGCGCGCAGGGCCACCATCGCCATCACTTCATTGTAGGGCTGGTCAGGATCGGCAAAGAAGGGGATCTTTTGTCCTGTGACCAGTGTGTTATTTAAGTCAATGCCCGCGATACCGGTGGCAATCAGTTCAGAAGGCTGTTTACGACGAACCGGATTCACTGATGGACCGCCAATCTCCACTTCTTCACCGGATACGTCCGGGCCGCCATCTATGGGATCGCCATAGGCATTGAAGAAACGTCCAGCCAGATCGGTACCCACTTTCAGGGTTGGGGCCTGACCAAAAAAGACTACTTCGGCATCGGTTCCGATGTTTTCAGTACCGGCAAAGATCTGCAGGGTCACGTCTTCACCAACGATTTTCACGACCTGCGCCAGGCGTCCTGCTACCGTAGCCAATTCATCGTTTCCGACGTCAGAGGCTCTGACGGTACAGGTGGCCTTGGTAATGGAATTGAGCTTAGTATAGATCTTTTGAAAAGCTTGTGTTGCCATTATTTAGCTCTCCTTTCCTCGAGTGTGTTCTTCAGGTCGTTCTCGTATTTCTTGAAGTCCTGACTGTCAAATTCCACATAGTTCATCTGCTTACATATATTGGTTATCTTGATGTAGTATGGCATCACTTCCTCAAAGCTTTCAAATACAAAATCCATAGCGCAGATGCCCAGAATCAATTCCAGCATGTATTCCTGACGCTTCATAGGTGTGGATTGATCGATCTTGTCAAAACCGTCCTGTTGCAGGATGATACGGTCCACAAGCTCGCTTTTCCAGTATTTGTCATGATAAGCCAGCGGTACGCCGTCGTCACCGAGGATATTGATCTGTTCCTGCGCTTCACGTCCGCGGAGCAGGATGTCCTTGGTGTGCACCACATCATTTACCCAGTTCGGGTTCACGTTTGTATTCAGATATTCCATCACTTCAGGATATTCGAGGTACTTACTGTAGGAATCTATCGGGTCCACGGCAGGATAACGCTTACTATCGGCACGGGCCTGAGAAAGAGCGTAGAAACATCGGGCAGCCTTTTTGGTGGATTCGGTAACGGGTTCCTTCAGGTTGCCACCGGCGGGTGATACTGTACCGATAAAGGTGATGGAACCTGTGGCTCCGCCCTTCAAGTACACAAATCCCGCCCGGGAGTAGAAGTTGGACACGATGGCCGGCAGATCCATGGGGAAGGCATCAGGGCCGGGGAGCTCTTCCATGCGGTTACTCATTTCACGCAAGGCTTGTGCCCAGCGGGAGGTGGAATCAGCGAGAAGCAATACCTTGAGACCCATGTTCCGGTAGTATTCGGCGATGGTCATGGCAGTATATACCGAAGCTTCACGTGCTGCTACCGGCATGTTTGATGTATTACAAATAATAATGGTACGCTCCATCAGCTTGCGTCCGGTACGAGGATCATCAAGCTCAGGAAACTCCACAAACATCTCCACCACCTCATTTGCACGTTCACCGCAAGCAGCAAAAATGATCATATCGGCATCGGCGTTTTTGGAGATGGAGTGCTGCAACACGGTCTTTCCCGCACCGAAGGGACCGGGAATAAAGCCTGTGCCACCCTCTACCATCGGATTGAGAGTGTCCAAAGTACGCACCCCGGTTTCCATCAGTTTAAAGGGACGGGGTTTTTCAGTGTAACACTTGATGGGTATCTTCACCGGCCATCTCTGGATCATGTTCAGTTCGATATCATTGCCTTCGGAATCGGTGATCGTTGCGATGGTTGCTGTGATCGGGTGTGTGCCTTTGGGCGCCATGCTTTTCACTGTGTACTCGCCCTCAAATCCGAAGGGGACCATGATCTTGTGTGATATCCAGCTTTCGGGAACGCTGCCTAGCCAGTCTCCGCCACTCACTTTGTCGCCGGGCTTGGCCAGAGGAGTGAATTCCCAAGTGGAATCTTCATCCAGGGGATCCGTGTACTCACCACGGGTGAGGAAAACACCCTGCATCTTGTTCAGGTCGTTCTGCAATCCATCGTAATTTTTGGAAAGCATACCGGGACCCAGCTTAACTTCCAGCATGTGGTCTGTAAACTCTACCGTATCTCCCGGTCTGAGGCCGCGTGTGCTTTCAAACACCTGCGTATAGGCAGTGTTTCCCAGCACCTTAATCACTTCGGCCATCAGCTTTACTCCGCCCAGATTGATGTAGCAGATCTCGTTTTGGGACACAGGGCCCGATACTTCTACTTGCACCAAATTGGCGATAATTCCTTTCACTATACCTTTGGTCATCGTGTTACCTTCTATTTATGCTTAATTTTTATATTGAAATCTTCAGGAAAACTAAAGCTGTTTTCCAGCTTATCCAAGGTGTCTTGAAACACTTCTTTTCCCAAGTCAGCATCAGCTTTCAGCCAGCGATTGACCAGGCGCAGTTTGGTGTAATACCCTAGGATGCGATCGATATTGAAGTACTCGAAAAAGTTCTGTTGGTCGATCCATTTGGCTCGGAACACATCGTAACCCCGTTCCCGGTACAGGATATTGTTTTGTTCCCAGATTCGTATAATGCTATCAAACACGGGATGATCCTTACCCAACCCAAAATCCGCCGCGTGGCTTTTGGCGATGTTTTGCACATCTTCATCATCTCCGATGAGATACTGCGCAAACTCAATATTGTGGTGTCGGGCATTGATGGCAGCTAGGATGTTCTTGATGGTACGTTGCAGTTCAAACCACTTGTTGATAAAGCTATTAGGGTGCTTGGCAGTATAAGTGAACAAGCCAGAAAGTAGCTCGTGTTCCACCTGCTCTCGGGGAGGCATATCCTCACAGGATAGGGCTTTGACCAGAATGTCAGCGATAAAAGAGGGAAGTCCAGAAAAATGCGGTGGTATATCAAGATCTCTATTATCCAACCTGGCAAGGAGATATAAACGGTATTCTTCCCAAAACTCGCGAGCATAAATACCTTCAGGATCGGGATCCCGATCGTCCTTGTACAAGTATCCAAGCAGGTTTTGCATATCCTCAGGCAGATGCAATAACATCAGCAACGCGAAATCTCTGTCACTAAGCTGGGCTGCAGCATCCTGCCTGAACTGCTCCGGAGTATAGCTGAGCTTTGTATCGTCCAGCGAGATGCCTGGCAAGCCGGCGATAAAGTAATAGTACTGCATGGCCACTACTAGCTTTCGAAAAGAATTTTAGCCGTACGGGGACGTAAGTAGTTCTTGAAGAGATTGGCAAAGTCTTCGTCACTGAAACTTAGCTTGTAGCTGCCATCCATGGGGGAGATGCTGAATCCGGATTTGATCTGAGGGTTAAAATCGATATTTAGCTTACCCTCAAAGCTCTCCTTCACTGATGCCATGAACGCCGAATCCAGCTTCGCTTCCAAGGACTTGGCAAGGCTGAGATTTGCGCCGGATTGTTTCCAACTGCCCAAGGCTTCTTTCACCAGTTCCTGAACGAAGTGAACATCTGAAAAGGCAACTTTTGCACCAGTGTCGATGTTTTTCAACATCAGGATATCAGTGATCTTTTGTTTCATGGCGCTCAGGGTGTGATTGCCAGCCATTTTGAGATCACCTTCGGTGTTTTTCTTCAGCTCGGCAGCTTGTTTGGTGGCATCTGCCAGCTTCGCATCTGCTTCAGCCTTGGCTTTATCTACAATAGCCTGGGCTTCGGACTTGGCTTTATCCAATATCTTCTCAGCTTCGGCGTTTGCTTTGGCTACGCCTTCCTCATAAACCTTGCTTAAGAGTTCTTGCAACTGATCGTTCATAAGAGGTCATCTCCAGTAAATTCGCTTTTGTCTCAAGTAATAATTCTATCAGAAAGCTGTCAATGACTTTGTTGGTATATCGACACAATAATATCGATATAATTATGTTTAAAGCCAAGTGGCTCTATGAATTAGGAATCTGGTGATTTATTCACTAGTGATGGGCATATTCTCGCACTTCTGACTTGGTTCTCCCCTCTCGAGCTCTCGATCAAGCCTTGATTAATCCCTAATTGGTAGGGCTTGAGATTGGCATGATGGGAAAGTGATATACGCCGTCAAGAGATGGGGGGATCACTAGAACCTGATTGTGGCAATCCCACAGTGACTGGAGTAGAGCAGCTATTTCTTTAGGTGTTCGTGTAAGAAATCGTGGTACTCGCTATTCCCAAACACCAGTTCTTCGTGCTTGGCTTTATGCCCCCGGCCTTTACTATCGATGAAGAGTACAGAATCCACATAACGCAGAGTAGATAACCGGTGTGAGATCACGATCGCTGCGGTATCGGGATAATGAATATTGATGGCTTGCCAGAGCTTCTCCTCGTTTTCGGCATCCAGGGAAGCAGTGATATCGTCCAGAATGAGTAGTTTGGGTTTCTTGATCAATGCTCTGGCGATGGTGACGCGTTGCTTTTGGCCACCCGAAACGTCTAAACCGCGATGTCCGACCCTAGTATTGTCTTTATCTGGAAAGAGGGCGATCTCGCTGCTCAACTGCGCTGTATCCATGGCTATCTGATATTCATCTTCACTGGCTTGATCATTGGCAAGCATCACGTTATCTTTGATGCTGCCGCTAAACAGCGATGGCTCCTGAGGCACATAAGCCACAACATCGCGCAGACTCTTTATCTGCAGCGTTTCGATGTCTGCGCCGTTTACCCGTATTTGTCCCTGATCGATGGGGAGCAAGCCCAGGATCAGGTTTGCCACTGTGCTTTTACCTGCTCCTGTAGCTCCTAAGATCAGCATTCGTTCCGGAATGGCAAGCTCAAAACTGAGTTCATCGAGCACCTTGTCTTCCTTGCCGGGATAGCGGAAGCTGACTTGATCAAAGGCCAGGGATGTGAATTCTGTCACAGGATTGCCGTAGCTCTCATCCTTGTTAAAGGTGGGGAAGTGCTTCATCTCTTCCAGGCGGTCGATATTTACAAAAGCCTGTTTCCCGGAGACGAAAAGTTGGGGCAGATCGAGCAGAGGATAGATCATCATGGAGAGATAGGTGTAGAAGAGGAAGAAGGTACCCACAGAGATCTCTCCCTTTACAGCCATGAAGCCACCAAACATGATCACGCCTATCTGGGCAAAATAATCGATGTATTGATAGATCAGCGATAGTACTGCGTTCAGCCTTACCACGCTCATTTCTGTCTTGAAACGATTGGCGAGGGCGATATCGAAAAAGCGGTTGTACTTCTCTTCACTCACAAAGGATTTCACGATGCGAATGCCGGAAAAGCTCATCTCCAATTGGCTGTTGATGTCGGAGATTGCTCGTTGATTCTTCTCAAAGTTCGTGTATAATTTCTCACTGGTGAAGTAGAAGACTATCATCATCAGTGGCAGCGGCGCGATGGACAGAAGGGTTAGTTTGACGTTGATGCTAAACATCACGACCAGTGAAAAGAGGATCATCGAGAAGGAATTGAAGGCTCTGAAGATACCGCTGCATAGGAACCAGGATATCTTGGGGAAATCCGAAAGATCGTCCGTGAGACGGGTAACGATGTCGCCCGTGCGGAAGTGTTGGAAAAATCGGAAATCCTTGCCCGCGATAAACTTGAAATAAAGCATGCGGAGAGTGTGTTCAAAGCGTAAGTTTACAAGGGCACGTACGCAGGGGTAAAATCCTGTGAGGAATTGAGCAGCGCCGATGGCAAGAAAGAGCCAAATCACGCTGTTGACATCATTCATCGGCTGAGGGTAGGAAGCCGGATTCTGCAAGATATCGCGCAAAAGGTCAATCATGCGTTTAAAAGCATAGGGATACGCGATGGATACGGCTGAAGACGCCAGGGTGAAGAGCACCATGATCAGGACGAACCAGATATTTGCTTTGTACTGTGTGAAAACCCACTTCAAATGCTTATTCATGGTCTTCTCCCACCAGTTGCAATTCCACCAGCTTGCAGTATTCAGGGCTTAGTTTCATAAGCTCTGCGTGCTTGCCCCGGGCTAGAATCTTCCCATTACTGAAGTACAATATCTCATCTGCGTCCAGTACGGAGGTCAAGCGATGTGCCACTACTACTGCGGTTTTTCCCTTGAAGACCTTTTGCATCGTGCGCTGGATCTTAGCTTCTGTCTGGGGATCGATGGAAGCTGTGGCTTCGTCCATGATGATTATCTCGCTATTGAAGGCTAGCGCGCGGGCAAAAGAGATGAGTTGCTTTTCGCCCTGCGAGATGTTCTGCCCCCGCTCCGCCAATTCGCTATTCAATCCGTCTGGCAATTGCGCGATAAAATCATCGAGTTGCACAACCGATACGGCTTTCTTAACCTCTTCTTCAGGCACAGTATCGTTGTATACTCTGATGTTTTCCAGGATCGATCCCGGGAAGAGGAATATATCCTGCAGAATGAGCCCGATCTTTCGGCGCCAGGCTCGGAAATCCAGATTGTCGATAGGGGTATCATCGATCAGAATGCGCCCTTTTTGCACGTGGTAAAATCCACAGAGCAGACTCACAGTAGTCGTTTTCCCACTTCCTGAAGCTCCCACCAGGGCGATCTTGCGCCCCTTTGGGATGGTGAATGACACATCCTTTAGGATCCAATCCTCGTCCTTGTAGGCAAAGCTGACGTTCTCAAAGCGGATTTCCCGTTCGAATGAAGGGAGTAGATTGCCATGATAGGTTTCGTCCTCAGTGCTAAGTTCTGTAAGCTCCAGTATGCGTTTCAGAGACACAAAGCTTCGCTGCATCTGCATCACATTTTCTGATAGATGCATCAACGGCCATACCATGCGATAAATGTATTGGATAAAGACAATCAGGGTACCTAGAGTGGCTACTCCAGCGATGATCTTGGGCGCGGAGATCCAGATCACGATCACTACGAAGAGCACGTTGAAAAAAAACATGAAGAAACTCTGCGCACCGTACTCAATGAAAGAAGTCTTGGTCTCAAGGTTCTTCTTGGCCCGGCTGGCTACCTCCAGATCCTTGGTGATTCTGTCTTGTTGATTGAGGGCCTGGATCATGTGCATACCCTGAACATAATCGGTGATCTTGGCGGTCACAATGGCGTACTTTTCCCGGATCTGTCGAAAGAACTTGGAGATATAGCGGAATAAGAAGGAATAGGACACCATGCTGACAATGATGATGGGAAGGATGTAGATAGTGGTTTGCCAATCGCGTACGAAAAGCACTACGAATACTCCCACGAAAAACAGGATATTGCCCATGATCGTGATGGAGAGATCGCTAAACAGCACCTTTACCCTCTCACTGTCACTTTCCACACGTGCGATCAGTTCTCCTACGGGTTGCTTATTAAACCAGGGCACGGGAAGCTTTAACAGGTGGCGAAACACGTCACCTTTGAACTTGGTGATTACCTTGATACCCAGACGACTGAGCAATACGATCTGTAGATATGAAAGCAAGCCAGAGATGAGTACTACTCCGATGAACATGATCCCATACTGCATCATCTCCCGCATATCTTGATTGGGTATGCTTTTGTCGATGATCAGTGCCAGGATGAGTGGATCCACCAAACGCAAGGCTGAGGTAACCAACATGGCAAACAAACCAAAGAATAGAAGGCTCCTGTCCTTCTTGACGAAGGGATAGAGTAGTTTGATGTAGTAGATGAGACCGGGTTTCTGTTCTTTCATATTCCTTGTCGTTCACTAAAAGCCGATACTTGGGGTTACCATCCCACTTATTTACGATTCTATACCCCGCAAATTATCCTCTGATCCGGGTTTGTGAATCATATCTGGATCAGGGGTTCACGCGCCACTATTCAGGATGAGATGGGGGATAAAGGGGATCCACATAACTTCTTCTGGCAGCTATAACGTCCATACGCCACCCCGCCATTGACCAAAGAACTGGGTGATACTAAACTGGTCGGGATGAGAGGATTTGAACCTCCGACTTCTCGGTCCCGAACCGAGCGCGCTAACCGGACTGCGCTACATCCCGACCGTCGTTTAGCCACAATTTTCAGGCTCTGATTGCTGTCAAGATTATTCTTTGTGTATGGCTTTGAGCAAACGCTCCGCTTCTTCGCTGGTGATCTTGCCTGCTTCCAGCATATCCAGAATCTTCAAGCGACTGCGATTCGCGATCTCCTCTTGTTCCTGCTTTTTTCTTTCCGCGCTCAGGTAGGGCTTTATCAGAGGGGAATTGACTACCTTGTTGATGTACTCCTTTAGAGAATCTGCATTCAAATGCTCATACTTCAAACCGTCAAACTCAGCTTTTACGCCGCGCAATCCTTCCTTTAAACCATCGTAGATCTCTGAGCTCAAATCTTCGACCTTGGAGATTACCACTGTCTTGGTGCCTTCCAGATCTATGTCCTTGGTGGCCGCTTTCATCTTGTCGATAGCTTCATTTACTTTGCTCTTGATCTTTTCTTCGTTGATAGAATTGGTAGCGCGGCTGAGGTATTCGATCAACTTCCCCAGAAGTTCGTTCACCTTTTCCTTCTCGTTACAGGTATTTGCTCCTGAAATGCTATCTTTGAGCTGATCCAGCTTGGTCTTGATGAAATCCAGATTGATATGCCCATCGCTGGAGAGCTTGATGAGTCCGTTTTCAGTGTTTATGCTAATCATGGTGGGTTCATCATCATCATACAGGTTTTCGATGCGGAATGTCCTGTCATCCTTTACCACCTCGGAATCAAGATTGGACTTGAATCGTCCACTCTCGGTCTCGGCTGATAGCTTGAAACTGAAACGCAATGGCAATACAAGGTGGACGATCCCGTTTTCTGTAGTGAACTTGAAGTTCCCGCCTTCCACCGGTTGAGTTTCAAAGTGAATGGGACCGTTCTCGGTCTCCAGATCCACTGTCTTGTAGCTTGCCAGCCGCAGTTTGATGGGGCCATTTTCGCTTTCAATGTGCAGTCCTTCACCTACGATATCTTCTGCAACCACTGGTCCGTTTTCCATCCGGGCGTAGATGTTTCCCCTGATGTTGTGCAGCTTTACCGGACCATTCTCGCTTTCCAGATGCAAGTCGCCACGACAGTGCTTTATGGACACCGGGGAATTATCACTACTGATCTTCAGGTTATTTTCCAGCCCAATGAGACTGAGCGGGAAGTTGTCTGTGCTTACATTAAGAAAGACCTTGCCGGGGACGCTGAGCTTGATCTGAGCAGTTTTGATGTCTCTTTGATTCACTGGTAGTTCATCCAGTTTCAGAGTCAGTATCCCTGCGTCTAGTTCGGCATTGATGTAATCCTCGATGTTTAAGTCCTCTTGATCTGCTTCAAAATTCAACAATCCTTCCAACAGAACTGCATCATCTGCTGAATCGTCGATAACAAGAGGAGCCAGGGCATTATCCAATCTGATTTCTGATAGCCCCACGTTTGCCCATTTCTTTTGAATGGCATACTTTTTCATTGTTCTCTCCTTTTATGGATCATATCTACAGCTTCCTCCACATTGATAAAACCCGCTTCGAGATCAGAGAGGATATCATTAAAATCCTTCGTATCCTCTACATCCCGCGTGATAATCCGGGTGATCTCCGATAATCTGTTTTTGACGGTGGGGTATGATATGCCCAGGCGCTTCTGCAATTCCTTCAGGTTACCCTGGACCAATAGAAACAACTTGATAAACTCCAACTGAGAGGAGGATAATCCTTCCAGCCAACTACGGCTAAATGCTCCCTGAAAGCTTACATCGCAGGCCGGGCAGTGATACTCCCGGATCAAAAGCTCTTTATGACAGATTGGGCAATTTACTAGATTCATCATCGTCACCTCACTAATGTTAAGGTCAAGTTTATATAATGCCATATTATGTCAAGTGAAAACTGAATAATGTTTATATGGATATTCATATATCTTATGTGTCGAGTAAGGAAGCATTGCATGGGAGCCGTGGCATAAATGCGTTCATTTTCCCCTCGCATTTATTCAAACAATCTGTAGAAGGTTTTCCACTACCATAGGCTAAGTGCTCAAGACAGAGGGAGCTGGAGCAGAAAGATCGTGTTCGCTAGCAAGCCTATGCAGGCTTAATCCGGGATATGCAGGCCACAAGAGTCTTGACAAATCTGCAAATCTCTCAGAGAGTGCCCACCAAATACTACAAGGAGATAATCATGAAAAAAGTACTTGGTATAGCCATATTATTGATGCTGATCATGTCTATGGCGGCGCAGAACGCTCAGAGGGAAGCTTTGGATAGCCTGGAAAACGCGAAGGGCTTCATTACCAAAGGTGACTTATTGAAAGCTCAGGAAGAGCTGAATTATGCTCAGGCCAAGATCAGCGAGATCATTGCGGAGGATTTACTGAAGCACATCCCTGAAAAGCCAAAGGACTTCACGTTCGAGAGTAAGGAAGCCAGTTCATTGGGACAGGCAGGTGCCATTATCGGCAGTGCCAATTCCGTAGCTGCGTTGGGTCATTACAGCAAGGGTAACGCCACTTTTGAGCTTTCTATCACCATGGGTGGAGCTATTGGTCAGACCGGTAATCTGATGAGCGGACTGGCAGCGATGTTTGGCGGCATGGCTACCGGCACCTCACAAGTTCGGGTAAAGGGTTATACCGGAACTCTTGATTATGACCGCGAGAATGATTCCGGAACTCTTACCATCACCGTAGGCCCCAAGATTTCCGTGATAGTTACTGGAGAAGACATCAAGAGTGCTGATGATCTGAAAGCACTTGCTGAACAGGTGGATTTGGCTCTTCTGGAAAAATCATTCTAGAAACAATTCTTTATAGATATAGTAAACCCGCGGCCATATTGACCGCGGGTTAATATTTCAGGTGAATTTGCCACACTAAGGTAGTCTGGTTACCCGATTTTCATTCCTGCCCTCAGAGCGTTGATATTGGCTTCCACCACGTTATCACCCTTTCTGGCAAAAATGCTTCTGATGCTGTTTTCGATTTCTTCTGCGCTAAATCCAAGCTTACTGATTGCTGCACCCAAGACAACGATATTCATAGAGCGCCTGGCATTCACTTCGATGGCGATGGCATCGGCATCAAATAGCAGGTGGTTCTTAATAGCTTTAATGGCAGCGTACACTTTTTCTTCCTCGGGGTAGTTCGGGATGTTTTTGAAGGGAGTGGAGTTTGTGATGATCCATCCCACATTGTGCAGGTACGGTAGATAGCGTAAAGCTTCCATGGGCTCGACCGAAAAGATCATATCTGCTTGACCCAGAGGGATCAGATCGCTCCAGATCTCGCTATCTGAGAGCCGCAGATGGCTTTGCACATCGCCTCCGCGCTGGCTCATCCCGTGTACCTCAGCTTGTTTCAACTGCCATCCGCGATTTAGGGCGGCATGACCCAAAATGGTGGCGATAGTCAGGATACCCTGACCTCCTACTCCCGCAAGTATAATATCTTTCTTCATGTTAGGCCTCCATCTTGTGCTTACGCTTCAGGGTTTGAACGCATTCGCGTTTGGGGATGACCACCGAGACTCCTGCATAGGCGATCTCTTCCTTGTAGATCTGTACCATCTCATCGAAGTTCTTTTTGAAGGGGACAAAGGTGCGGATATGTTCTTTCTCCACGCCGAGCCCCAGACAAATCTGCTCAAGCTTACCAAACGCTGTGTAATCCTGACCTCCGGTCATTCCAGTGGTGGAATTGTCCAGGATTACGATCACGACGTTTGCCTTGTCATAGATGCAATCCAACAAACCGGTTAATCCGCTGTGGGTAAAAGTGCTATCACCAATCACTGCGATGGCTGGGAAGAGACCGCTGTCCGAAGCGCCTTTTGCCATGGTTATGGATGCGCCCATATCGACACAGGAATTGATGGCATTGTAAGGAGGCATAAATCCCAGCGTATAGCATCCGATATCACTGAATACATGACCTCTGCCATATTCCTTCACGGATTCATTTAGAGCCAGGTAGCTATCTGCATGAGGGCAGCCAACACAAAGTGCAGGCGGACGTCCAGTCACCACATCAGGGACATCGCTTCCAAAGGTATCGGGCATTCCCAGCGCTTTGGCTATTTTATTGGGATTCAATTCGCCATCGCGATCCAGGGTGCCGTCCAATCTGCCATGGATGGCCTTGGTCCCCTTAAAATTCGCACCTTTGATCAATTCTTCGGTGATCGGCATTCCTTCTTCAAAGATGTACAGGCTGTCGCATTGGTCATAAATGGCATGGATCTGCTCCATGGGCAAGGGATACTGACAGATCTTGATCACTGGATAGGGGATCTGTTTATCACCAAAAACCTCCCTTAGATAGTTGTACGCAAGTCCGGTGCTAATGATGCCTTTAGTATAGTCCGAGGCTTCCATGAAGAAGCTATTGAATTTGCTTTTCAATGATTCCTGCTCAAAGTCTTTTTGCAATTGGATGAGTCTTTTATACTTCTTTCTGGCGATTGCAGGTAGTAGCATGAATTGCATCAGATCATCGGGCTTGTTCAATTCCTTTTGCTGAAGCGGACTACGACGCAATACTCCGCTGCGGGAATGGGAGAGCCTGGTGGTAAGGCGGATCATTACCGGGATATGGTAAAGTTCCGAAAGCTCAAAGCCATAGAAGGCCATATCGTAGCATTCTTGCTGATTTGAGGGCTCCAATACAGGGATCATGGCGAAATGACCATAAAACCGAGAATCCTGCTCATTTTGAGATGAGTGCATGAAAGGATCGTCGGCCACAGTGATGATCAAACCTCCATGGGCTCCAGTCATCGCTGAATTCATGAAGGGATCGGCGGCCACATTCAGACCCACATGCTTCATGGTAACCATAGTTCTTTTCCCAGAGTAACTCATTCCCAGAGCTGCTTCGGTGGCTGTTTTCTCATTGGAAGACCAGGTACGGTGAACCTTCTGCTCTTCTGCTTGCTTTGATTTTTGTACGTACTCAATGATCTCGGTGGAAGGTGTGCCCGGGTATCCGTAAAAGCCAGATATACCGGCATCCAGGGCTCCCTGTGCGAGGGCTTCATCGCCCAAAAGCATCAATTTTTCCAAGGTGAGACTCCTTTTATCTTTTTTTCGTATATATCCTCAGTTAGGGTAGGCATATCCTCTTGCAGGATAACAATATGACTTTACCTCGCAGTTTCTTGGGATTGTATTGATCCGTCAAGTTAATTTCTTGGATGAGTTCAGCATACGATCTCAATGATAATAAAACAATTCTTTTTCCTCATCTTTCCAGCTGTACTTCACTTCTCCCACAAAGATCGTGTGATCTCCGCTTTTCACTTGAGTAACGATCTCACATTCAAAGCAGGCAATGGCATCACTGAGGATGGGTAGTTTATGCAGCTTACCTGGGAAATAGTTCACCTCTCCAGCGGTGAATTTATCGATGTCCCGGCCACTCTGCGAACCGGAGAGGGACAATAGCGATTTCAGACTGGGGCTGGGGAATACAAGATTGAAGTAGCGCACATCCTGCAGGCACTCGTGGGAATATCTGGAGTGTCCCACCGAAATGGCGAACATCGGAGGCTGGATTGAGGTTCGCATAAACCACTCCAAGGTGATCAAATTGAAATTGCCGTCCGGTTTCTGAGTTACTGCCAGGCATACTTTTGAAGGGAGGTGCGCCATTGCGTAGGCTTCGGGGAGGTTGGATTGTTTCATCATCAGGCTTTTCTCCATGCTGTGTTAATGATATATAAAGTATATCCAGAATGCGGGTGGAGGCTACAGCTTTATGCTGCCGTTGGCTACTCCCTGGAGCGTAGGGGAGGGGAGAATTCCAAATACATATCATCGCCATGCCCTGATATAGATGTTCCTTGCCAAACATCCAAATTTGTCTAGATTTGATAATAATAACAAACACAAAGGAGACATCATGAACAGCAGTTCAAAGTTACTTGTAGCATTAGCTATCGTACTTTTCTGGTTTGGCACGGCCAATACCATTGAACACACTGTAGGCATTCGAGGCGGAGTAACCATGCCTTTTGCCGACATAGACGAAGAAAATCCCCTTCAACTGATGGGCGGAATCAATTACGAAGCCTGGCTAATGGATTACCTCAGCCTTGGCGTATATCCCTATTTTACCAAGATGGAAGGGGAAGAAGGTCCCGCGGATTTCGAATCCACACTTATCGGTGGTGACGTAATGGTGAAGCTTCGTCCAGTATCAGAAAAGCTTTCTTTACATTTTAAAGACTCTGCCGTGAAGCGGATATCTCCCTTCGCGCAATTGGGCTTTGGTGTGGTTCATCACGATAGTGAAGCCAATTTCGGTCCTGTCAAAGCCAAAGATGACGGCATTAGCCTTAGCGCTCCAACCGCCGCTCTGGGTGTATCTCTGCTCAGTAAGTGGAATGTCAATCTTGATCTGGGTGCACAGTATGTTTTTGCCAATTCAGACAAGCTTGACCTCGTGGAAAAGAATGTATCAGAATCATATCTTATGCCATTCCTCGGTATTGGTTACACTTTCGGTGAGAAAGAAGCTAAAATGACATCCAAGAAGGTTGCTTCGGAGCTACACAGCCGACTGTTGCGCAATAAGATCAGCATGGAACAGGATTTTACTCTCAGTGGAGTGCAGTTTGAAATTGGTAGTGCTAAGCTGACCAAAGAAGCTCAAATGGTCCTGGACGACGTGGCTAAGGCTATGATAAACAACCCTAAAGTGAACGTAGGAATCCATGGCCATACCGACAACACGGGCAGTCTGGAGCTGAATAATCGCCTCTCGCTGCAGCGCGCGGAATCGGTGAAGGCTTATCTCGTAAGCAAAGACATTGCCGCAGATCGTATGGTTACCAAAGGCTTTGGCCCTTCCAAGCCGATCGCTGATAACAATACTGAAGCTGGCAGAGCGGAAAACCGCCGCATCGAATTCGTGATAGTGAAATAACCCCCTTACGCCAAATTTGGGCGATCGATACCAGGCTGTACTGTGCTGTCGATAGTACAAAAAGATATGTAGCAAGGCGTCTTCGGACGCCTTGTTTTCATTATGGGCGTTGTTCTACCTGTAGTTCTAAACTTCATCGCTCCTCCTCCCCTCTTGTTACATGAATTCATCCCATACTCCTCATGAACCCCACCCGAACTGCATTCAGGTGGGGTTCAAGAAGGATCCGGGTGGAGTTCGTGCTGACAGTGGGCACAAGTGAGCCTGGATGTAGTGAAACGATTCATAGCTTTCTCCTGTATGAGCTTTGCTGGGGTTCTCCCACCAAAGCCCCTGCCAGGGCTGTGGTGGGGGGGCGTCTTATATCCTGGCGCAGGCAATTCCTCCTAGAGATTCGGCAATAGTGCTTAGCACAATGTTGTTTGATGCCAGCATCTGGGTAGAAAATCTCACTATGCGCCTCCGGGAGCATAGGATCCCATCCCCGTTGGGATGAGGCGTTACTATTAAGA
>JAGOKK010000067.1 GCA_017994635.1 Candidatus Cloacimonadota bacterium
CCGGCGAATTGACGGTGTTTATCTCCGCTCTGATGGGAGCTCTGATCGGGTTCCTATGGTACAATAGCTATCCTGCGCAGATCTTCATGGGCGATACGGGTTCTCTGGCCCTGGGCGGCATTCTGGCCGTGATCTCAGTACTGCTCAAGGAACAGATCTTCCTGGTGATCATCGGCTTTATCTACGTGATGGAGACTTTCAGCGTGATCTTTCAACGGTACTGGTTCAAATACACCAAGAGGCAATTCGGTGCTGGGCGAAGGCTCTTTCTGTGTGCCCCGGTCCACCACCATTTTGAATTGAAGGGCATACATGAGACGAAGATCGTTATGCGCTTTTACATCGTTGCCATTCTACTGGTAGCCATCGGTCTCAGCACTATCAAATTGCGATAAACAAGAGGTAGGATTCATGTTTGATGCCAGCAAAAAGTATGGAATATTGGGATTGGCCCGCAGCGGCATCGCTGCTGCTTACAAGATCAAGGAATTGGGAGGAACGGCCTTTCTTAGCGACGCAGGGGCCGAGGATAAGATTGCTGCCGCAAGTGAACTAACCCGAGACTTCGAGTGCGAATTCGGCGGGCACAGCGACAAGCTACTGGGTTGTGATATATGGATAGTCAGCCCGGGCATACCCCTGAATGTTCCAATCATCGTAAGAGGGAAGGAAGCCGGGATAGAAATGATCTCGGAGATAGAGTTTGGATACCGAATAAAATCCTCTGACAGCACGGTGATTGCCATCACCGGATCAAATGGGAAAAGTACCACTGTCAGCCTGATCCACCACATCCTGCTTTCCCTGGGCAAAAAGAGTATCCTGGCTGGAAATATCGGCGATGCCTTTTGCTCATACCCCATTCACAAACCTGGCATTGAGTATATTGTACTGGAAATCAGCAGCTTCCAGCTGGATCTGATCCAGAGTTTCGCTCCTCATGTAGCAGCAGTACTAAACATCTCGCCGGATCATCTGAATCGTTATGCTGGATATAGCGCATACTGCAAGAGTAAGATGCGTATCTTCAGTGCTCAGACCGATTCTGACTATGCGATCGTATCCCGCGATTCCAGCGAGATTGCCAGACACTCATCTGGCATCCTCTCCCAGATGATGAATTTTTCCCTTACCGATACTCAATGCTCGGCATACTTCGCGGACAAGTTTGTCCATGTCGGTGAACATCTCCTGTCAGTTTATGATCTCGGCCTCAAAGGCCCGCATAATGTACAGAACGTGATGGCGGCTCTGCTTTGCGCGAAAGCCCTGAATCTCGATATGGGTAAAGCGATGAACTCATGCAAGAGCTTTAGATCTCTCCCCCACCGTTTGGAATATGTGGACACCATCAATGGCGTAAGTTTTTATAACGATTCCAAGGCCACAAACTGTGATTCAGTAAAGAGTGCCCTGGAGTCGTTTGAACAGCCGATCCGCGTAATCTTGGGCGGATCTGACAAAGGTGAGGATTTTGGAGAACTCACGGAAGCGCTGAAACAACACGTCCTGAAAGCTTACGTAACCGGCGGAACCCTGGATCTGATGCGTAAGGCCTGGTTGGGGAAGCTTCCTCTGCATTTTGAGCCCGATTTTGAAGCCTGCATCCGTAAAGCTTTTGATGAAGCTACCAGCGGGGATAACATAGTGCTAAGCCCCGCCTGCGCCAGCTTTGACCATTTCAAGAATTTCGAACACCGAGGTGACACTTTCAAGGCCATTGTCAAGGAGTTAAAACGTGAAAAAGAATAGGTTGGGCAGCTACGTCGTAGGCTTTGACAAGACCATCCTGCTCTGCTATGTACTGCTCGCAATCATCGGTCTGATAGTGATGTTAGACATCTCTTCCGTGCAGAGCTCAATGATGTACTTTTACCGTCAACTGGTCTTTATCATTTTTGCCAGCCTAGTAGCGCTGTTTATCCTCTATTATCCGAATCTGGAGAAGCTCCGTTTTACCAATACCTATCTGGTCTATATCTCCATCCTCATGCTGCTGATGGTGCTGATAAAAGGGAATACCGTCAAGGGTGCTACACGTGGTTTGAGCCTGGGATTCATAAACATCCAGCCTTCGTTCTTTGCCCGTGTAGCCATGGTTTTCTTCTTCGCCAATGTGTTGGATAAAAAGAATGAATTGCTGAGGGCGACGAGGAATGTTCTGCAATTCCCCCAGGCATTTCCCGAATTGACATTGCTAAGCATCTTGGTATTTGGGCTCATCTTTGTGGAAAAGCATCTGTCCGCGATCATAATCGGTGGTGTGACCCTGATGGGCATGCTTTTCTATGCCGGTATACGCAAGCGTATTCTGCTCATAATCTTGGGGGTTGGATTGATTGCCGGGATGCTGATCATCACCAAGGGCGACAGCTTCCGAATGCAACGTATGCGTACTTTCAAGAAATACAGCCTCTTCTTCAAGGAAAGAGATCTATCTCAATCCGCCAATGCGGATTATCAAGTGCGTGAAAGCCTTACAGCCCTAACCAGTGGCGGACTGTTTGGCACGGGCATCGCCCGTGGTCGCGCCAAACACTACTATTTGCCGGAAGCAAGAACTGACTATGTGTACACCATAGTTGGCGAGGAATGGGGATATCTGGGAGCCATGCTGGTATTTCTGCTGCATAGCCTGTTGTTTTTTGCCTCGGTAAAGATGGCCAACAAACATGAGAATCAATACTACCGTTTCCTAGGTGTAGGAATGGCCCTGAACATCTACGCCAACGTCCTGGTCAATACCGGGGTGGCCATGTCCATCCTCCCGCCCACAGGCAATACTCTTCCCTTTATCAGCTATGGCGGTAGCGCCCTGATGATGGATAGTGTGGCGGTAGGCGTGATCTTGAATATCAGTGCGCAACGGAGGACTCTATGAAGTTTGCCTTTGGAGCCGGCGGAACCGGGGGACACATCATTCCCGCCATCGCTATGGCCAATGAGCTAAAGGCCATGGGGCATGAGTGTGTGTTCATTGGGAATAAAGACAGCATGGAAGAACGCCTGAGTGCGAATAATGGATACGAGTTTCAGTGTATCAAAGTGCAAAAGCTGTATCGTAAATTGACTCCCGCTCATCTGATGTTTCCCATTTACCTGGCTGGCAGCATCATCCGCGCCCACCAGCTTTTGAGGGATTGCGATGGAGTGATCACTACCGGAGGCTTTGTATCCGGGCCGGTTGCCCTAGCTGCCATATCCCGAAAACTGCCATGTTTCCTGCATGAAAGCAATTCCTACCCCGGCCTCACCACCAGATATCTGGCAAAGCAGCTTACCAGAATCTATATATCCTTTGAGGACAGCCGCAGATACCTGCCCCTGAACAAATTGCGAAACTTCGGTATCCCGATTGTCAGGAAAGACCCCGGCATAGATATCTCTTTGTCAGATATCGGTTTGAAAGAGGGCAAACGCACTCTACTGATCACCGGAGGTTCGCAGGGCTCACTGGCGATAAACGAAGCTGTGTCAGGTATCCTGAATGAACTGCTGGAAAAAGATTGGCAGGTAATCTGGCAAACTGGCAGCCACAGTTACCAGCGTTTCTCGACCCTCCACAAGGATACTCCCGGTTTGTATCTATTTGACTTCTCTCCCCATCTGGCCAGTATGATGCTAAAAGCCAGCCTTGCTATCACCAGAGCCGGTGCACTTACAATCGCGGAATTGGAAGCAGCAAAGCTTCCCGCGATCTTGATTCCTCTACCCACAGCAGCGGAAAACCATCAGTATTACAATGCTCTGGCCCAAAAGAACAAGGGCATTGCTGAACTCATAGTACAAAAGGATCTCAGTCCCCAGAATCTACTTCAATCCATCTCGACTGCAGACACATGGATCAACGATAGGGCCATGCAGGCAGTCCCAGAAAACAATGCATCCAGAGATATCATCAACGATGTACTAAGCTTTTATAAAAGGAGTTAGCTATGCTTGGCAGAACCAAAAAGATACATTTCATCGGAATCGGTGGCATCGGAATGAGCGGCATCGCCGAGTTCCTGCACAACCAAGGACTGGAGATAAGCGGTTCGGACATGAAGAAAACTGATCTCACTGCCCATCTGGAAAGCCTGGGCATCACCGTTACCGAGGGACATGATCCGGAATTGATCAGAGATGCAGACGTTGTGGTAAAATCATCCGCAGTGAAGGATGACAATCCCGAAATCGTGGCAGCCAAATCTATGAAAATCCCTGTAATCCGCCGTGCTGAGATGCTGGCAGAAATTACCAGAATGAGTTTTTCGATAGGCATCTCCGGTACGCATGGCAAGACCACCAGCACGTCAATGGCAGGGTTGGTTCTGGAAGCCGCAGGGCTGGACCCCACCATTATCGTGGGCGGCAAAGTAAAGAACTTCGGCAGCAACAACGTGATGGGCTCAGGTAAGTACATTGTGGTGGAAGCTGATGAGTACGATCATTCCTTCCTCTCGCTCACCCCCTGCATAGCTGGCATCACCAATGTGGATGAAGACCATCTGGATTGTTACCGCAATCTTGACGACATCAAAGGCGCTTTCATCGAATATGCCAATAAAGTACCCTTCTTTGGCAGCGTGATTGCCTGTCTTGATGATCCTGGAGTGCAAGCCATTTTGCCGCATATCAATAAAAAAATCGTGACCTACGGTCTGTCCCGTCAGGCCGACGTGCAAGCGCTTAACATTGTAATGAAAGACTTTAAGACCACTTACGATCTGGCTTACAAAGGTTATAAACTTGGCTCCATCAGTATGCATGTGACCGGAAAACACAATGTACAAAATTCTCTCCTGGCCGCTTCCATCGGGCTGGAATTGGATCTGCCCTTCAAAAGCATCCAGGACGCCATGGCATCGTTTAGTGGTGTATATCGGCGCTTTGAACTCAAAGGCGAAGCTGCCGGCATCACAGTTTATGACGACTACGCACATCACCCCACTGAAATTATGGCTACATTGGAAGGATTCAAAGACAGCGTTAACCGCCGGATCGTGGCTTTGTTTCAGCCCCATCTGTTCTCCCGCACTCGAGACTTGTATGAAAAATTCGGCAAAGCCTTTTTCAGTTGCGATTGTCTGATCCTGGCCCCGATCTATCCTGCGCGCGAACAACCGATTGCAGGAGTAAGCTCAAAGCTTATCGCTGATGTGGCCATCCAAAGCGGACATCATCAGGTTCACACTATCGCCGAGAATGCAGCTATCGTAAAGGATACCATGGCCTTACTGGAACCTGGGGACATTCTGATCACCATCGGCGCTGGTAACATCTGGCAATATGGCGAAGAAATCCTGGCCGAACTCAAGAAAAGTGTTGACACAAACAGTAAAGCCCAAAAAAGTAGTAACTTATGAGCTTTGTAATCGTTTCAGAAGAATTGCATCCGGAAATGTAAGCTCATGATTAACAACACGGTAGTGATATGAGAGAGAAGAAGCGTCGCGGACACAGCAGATATTATCTGTTCTTTGTGCTTTGCCTGATGGCAGTAATAGCCCTCGGGACAGGAGCAGTGTATGCATTCAGACATCTCAGTGTTTTCGAGCTCAAATCCATCAGCATCAGCGGCAATCTTGCTGTACCGGATTCTTTGATCTACAAGACCACCAATCACTACCTGGGCACCAATCTCTTTCGCATCTCCAAATCAGAGTTACGCCGAGACTTGCAGAGGATCTCCCGGGTAAAAGATGTAAAGATTCGCAAGCATCTTCTAAACAAACTCAGCCTGCAGATATCAGAGCGGGAAGGCCTGCTATACGTGAAGAGCTTTGAGGGCAACCTCTACCCCATTGATGAAGATGCCATCGTGCTTACCCGCTTTTCCAAGGTGTATCGCGAAGATCTGCCAATCTACAGTTCTTACTACAAGGATTCTCAGTTCAAGCCTGGTGTGAAGCTCACCAAACCCGATCTGCTCCGAATCATCGCCCTGCACAAGCGAGTGAGAGCAGAAGCTCCGGACTATATGAGCTTCATCTCGGAATACTATATGATAGACAACACCATAAACATCATTGACGCCAGATATGGCACTCGCATCATTCCCGGTGAAGACAATATGGCCACCCAGCTTCGGCGTTACCAGTTTGTGCAAGACAATGGTAACATCAGCCGCAGGAGTGTAGTTGACCTCCGTTTTGATAACCAGGTGGTGGTGAAGGCAGGTGACAAATGAAATCCAGCATTATTACTGCTTTGGATATCGGTTCCCACATGGTGCGTAGCGTCATCGCCCGCACTGTAGAGAACGACAAATTGGAAATTCTGGGTATCGGCCAATGTCCTTCCGAAGGTATTGAGAAGGCTGTGGTCAAGGACATCCAGGCTCTTGCTTCCTGTGTACATAAATCCCTGGCAGCAGCTGAGAAAGCTGCTGATTGCGATGCGGAGAACATCTATGCCAATGTAACCGGCGAACACATCCGCACTCAGCTTGGGGATGGACGCATTTCCATACCCACAGAAGTCCCCAACGAGCCGGGGGAAATAGCCCTGGAACACGTGGAACAGGTAATCAATGACGCCAAGAACAGCGTAAAAATACAGAAAGGTTATGAACGCCACAAGATCCTGCACGGCATTCCGCACGATTACGTTATCGATTCACAGGACGACATCCGAAATCCGATCAATATGAATGGTTTTCATCTCACAGCAAAGGTACTCACTGTGCTGTGCGAGTTGACTCCGCTGCGCAATCTGGCCAAATGCATCGAACTGGCCGGATATGACATAGATCCAGACAACTTTGTTCTAAACCACATTGCCCTGTCCCACAGCATTCTATCTGAAGATGAGCGCCGCTTGGGAGCCATACTGCTGGATATCGGCGGTGGCACATGTGATATCAGCATCTACAATCGAGGAGCTTTGGAACGTGTGTTGGTGGTTCCCATGGCGGGTCAGGCGATCACGGAAGACCTGGCCATTGGACTGAAGACCACCATCGCCAATGCGGAATACATCAAAAAACAGTTTGGCAGTGCTGTGGCAAACGAATCTGAGCAAGGCATCGAGATTGATGTAGAAGGCATCAGCGGACGGCCAGCGGGGAAGAAGAGCCAATTCCTGGTAAGCCATGTAATCCATCACCGGGTGGAGGAAATGCTCTCGCTGTGTTACAATCACAGTAAGGACTACTATACCCCGGAGTTAGTGACCGCGGGGATTATTCTCAGCGGTGGCAGTGCCAATCTGGAAAACATCGACAATGCCATCTGCAATGCTTTCAATATGCAGGTAAAAATTGCCCGCCCCGATCAAAGCAAGCTTAGTGCGTACAATTCCGAACTGGACAATCCCGCATTCGCCACATCTCTCGGCATCCTGCTTTATGCCATGGGCTTTGAGCACGAGCCGCAGACCAGAAGCTTCAACCTTGGAAATCTGGGCAATAGCAAGTTTGTAGACACTCTTAAACGAATAATAAAAGACTTCACATAACATAGGGGGAAAAATGATTGAATTTGACGAAAGACCGGCACAAGTAGGAACCAACATCAAGATCATCGGCGTAGGCGGAGCCGGGGGTAACGCCATTAACACCATGATCATCAATGATCTGGCTGGAGTGGAGTTTATCGCTGCCAATACCGACGCTGGAGATCTTACCAAATCTCAGGCCAAGATGAAGCTGCAGCTTGGCAAAAAGCTTACTCGCGGACTTGGAACTGGAGCCAATCCAGATACCGGATCACGCAGCGCTGAAGAATCCAAAGACGAGATCAAAAGCCATCTCGAAGGCGCAGACATGGTGTTCCTGGCAGCAGGCATGGGTGGAGGCACCGGTACGGGAGCAGCTCCCATCATTGCCAAAATCGCCCGTGAAATGGGTATCCTCACTCTCGGAATCGTATCCAAACCCTTCCCCTTTGAAGGTAAGAAAAGATCCGACAACGCTGAAAACGGCATCCGCCATCTCCGTCAGTATGTGGATACTCTCATCGTGATACCGAATGAAAAGCTTTGCGAGATATACGGGAACGCCACGCTGAAGGAGGCCTTCAACCAGGCCGATAACGTGTTATATCAAGCAGCCAAAGCTGTAAGCGACATCATCACTGTAACCGGCTACATGAACGTCGATTTCGCCGACGTCAAGTCTGTGATGCAAAACATGGGTTATGCCCTGATGGGAACCGGTGTCGCCGAAGGCGAAAACCGTGCCATAAACGCGGCCCGCGCTGCCATCGACAATCCTCTGCTAAACGATATCAGCCTCGCTGGCTGCCAATCCTTGTTGCTCAACATCACCGCTGGCAGTGACATTCTGATGAGTGAATTTGAGGAAGTTTCCAATGTGATCGTAAACGAAACCGGCAAGAATGCCAACATCTTCATGGGGACCATTTTTGATGATACGATGGCAGGAAAGATCTCCGTCACCATCATCGCCACTGGGCTGGGAAAAGAAGAAGAGATTGAACTGCCTCTGGAAGCTCCAATACCCGTGCAAAATCGCACGCAAACTATCCCCTCTAAAAACCCCAATGACGAAATCACAGAGATTTTCAAACGCCTGAACATCAATGACCCCGCATTGGATACAGAAAAGAAACAGGCTGCCAATGCTGACGAACCTACGCGTATTCAACCGCTGCGTACTGATGTTCCCAGCTTCTTGAAAGCCCTAGACTGATATCAAACCCTAGGTATACACTACACAGGATTCTCCGGTCGTCCCCCCTACCGGGAATCCTTTTTTTTGTCTGGTTTTCCCGCTGCCTCAAGGGAGTAAAAGGCAGAGACAAGTTTCCTCACCAGGGTGAGGAGCATGGACTCACCCGTCATGAAAGCTGGAGGGTGGCACTTATTACACTTTACTTGCTGCGAACCACACGGAAGCCGGTATAGCCATTTTTTGCAAAGGGCTTCAAAAAGTCACGATTGCTGATCCTGAGATCGTGTTTGGGGTGATACCACGATCCTCCGCGAATCACCTTGTCTGTACCTGATTGGGGTCCTGTATTTAGGTTTGGCACTTTGAAAGTATAAGGAGCATACCAATTCCAGACCCATTCATACACATTCCCGCTGAGATCATAGAGCCCCAGTAGATTGGGATTCTTGCTGCCCACATTGTGGGTTCTGGCCCCAGAATTGGCATTGTACCAGGCTATATCCTCCGCTACTTCAGATCCGCTATATAGATGATACAGTTTACCCTTGCCCGCTTTTCCCGCCATTTCCCATTCCGCTTCAGTGGGAAGACGGTAGCCATCTGCTTCAAAATCGCAAACAATCTCACTACCATACACGTCGTATGCCGGGGTGAGATCGTCCTTTATACTCTTGGCATTACAATAGTCCACCACATCGTAAAATGACACATTTTCCACGGGCAGATTATCACCTTTGAACTGGGATGGATTCTCGCTGTATATCATCATCCATTCTTCTTGCGTTACCTCAGTAGAGCTGATCAGAAACGAACCCAGCCCGATGGTGAGCAGGGGGAACTCATCGTCATCAGCTTCTGGCCCGATATTGCCCATTACCAGTGTATCGGCAGGAATCCTGATCATAGTAAGAGGCCGGTTATCCTTTAGCAGCTTCACTTCCGGCATTGGCTCAGTTTGTTCCTGCTCTTGGCGCGCGTGCTCAAACCCGGTCTGAGTACGTGTGAGAAAGTATCTGGCCATGAGGAACAGCACAATCACCAAACAAATGATCATCAATACCCGGAAGGCTTTCTGCATATCAGTGAGATCTTCTTTGGGAGTGCTTTTAGGGGCGTAGTTTATCTTTGGTTTGCTTACATGTGATGTACCAATCTCAATCTTTCGTGTGTCTTCCTTTAGCCCAATGCTTTGTTGCTGCGCCGGTAGGACGGTGGGATCCTCAAGAGTCTTTGGCTGAGCTGGTTTATCTGGTTCCTTGGTGGCAGGGGGAATCTCGAGTTTGGGATTATCTTCTGGGGTAAGCAGGGGGATGCTTTCAGCCTCAAAGATACCAGTATCCCCAGGTTGATCAATCGATTCTGGGAGTTCCCCGATATCCGGTTTAGTATCCTCCATCTGCTCCGTCTCAGGCTTACTGTAAGGGTCGCCCTGAGGCTCTTCTGAGTCATCAACCATGATTGTCTGCAGGGCGGATTCGGATTGATCTGCCTCTTGAGTCTCTTCCTGTTCGGTCATCTCCGGTTCTAGAGTAACTGCGCACAGATCGGGCTCCGGTGTTTCGGTCTCCTGATAGCCTGATTCGGTATGCAAAACCTCAAAGCTTGTTACCTCTTCTGTGATTGAATCTTCGGGCTTCTCTGGGACTGTCTCTGCCTCGATCTCTGGTTCAGGACTCTCGGCTGAGTCCTTTTCGCTATCGGCAGCTTGGTTCTCTTTCAGCCAAAGGGCTTTATCTTCTTCATTTTGGGCCAGTTCTTCCAGCTCAAGGTAATCCGTATAGTTACCTTCCAGCAGTAGCGCTTGCAAGATGACGCCAGGATTCCGGGGTCTATCGGCCGGATCCATTTTTAGACAATCCAGGATGAGAGAATACAGCCAGTCGGGGATTTTCTCTTTATTGGGTTGTACCACAGCCCGGGTAAGACATTGTTCCTTTTGTTCTTCGGGACTACTAAAGCTGTCAACCCGCCAGGGGATGTTTCCTGTAAGGATCTGATAGGTCAGAACCGCCCAAGAATAGAGATCCGAATTGGCATGGATCAGGCTGCCCCGGTATTCTTCCGCAGGGATGTATAAGATGGGAAAGTGAAACTTGAAGTTACCTTCCGAGTGCTTCCAAGCCTTGCGTTCTTTGCCAAAACCTATTACTTTCAGGTGATTGACTGGATC
>JAGOKK010000068.1 GCA_017994635.1 Candidatus Cloacimonadota bacterium
GCCAGAATGCCGCCCAGGGCCAGAGAACCCGTATCGCCCATGAAGATCTGCGCAGGATAGCTATTGTACCATAGGAACCCGATCAGAGCTCCCATCAGAGCGGAGATAAACACCGTCAATTCGCCGGCATTCATTATGTATTCCAGGTTTAGATAGTCTGCGGCGATGTAATTGCCTTTCAAATAGCTCATAATCCCCAGACCGAGGGCGGAGAAGGCCAGAGTACCTGCGGCCAGACCATCCAGACCATCCGATAGGTTTACTGCGTTTGAGGATCCGGTGATCATGAATATGGTAAAGGGGATAAAGAGGATTCCAAGCTCCAGATACATATTCTTCAAGAACGGAATCTGCACTGCAGTAATATGATCTCCGGAAGCCGCGCTATAATATATGGACAGGGTCAAGATCAGACCGATCGAAATCTGTCCCCACAGCTTGTACTTGGGGATCAAGCCCTTTTTGGCTTTCACGAAGTTTTTCAGATAATCATCCAAAAAACCAAGGATGCCCAGCCACAACGTGCTGAGATACATCATCAGAATCGCATAGTTGGTCAGGATGTTCCACATTAGCGATGCTGCCATCAGTGCGACCAGAATCAACAGACCACCCATGGTGGGTGTCCCCGCCTTCAGCCGGTGTTTCTCGGGCATGTCCTCGTCGATGCTCTCTACGGCAGCCTTACGTTTGAGCATACGGATGAAGAAGGGTCCAAAAAATAGAGTAAAAATCAGCGCAGTAATGAAAGCTCCAATAGAGCGAAACGTCACATAGCGCAAGACGTTGAAGACGATCGAGTATTCGGCGAGCGGGTATAAAAGATGATACAGCATCAGTCCTCTCCTCGTAACTTGGGTAGTAGGCGCTCCAAATGAATGCCATGGGATGCTTTTACCAGAATCACCGAGTGTTCAGGGAGGGAAGGGAAGTCAGCAAGCAATCTTTCTACACTGGGATAATGCCTGCTGGGTTGATCGCTGTAGCCCCAAGCATGGTTCCCCACGGTGAATAGTTCATCATAGCGGATTTCTGCAAGCATCGCACCGATCATTTGATGATACATGTCTGCTTGAGTTCCCAATTCCAGCATGTCACCCAAAAAAGCCACATGCGGCATCTCGGGATGTAAATCGCGCCAATACTCCAGGGCGGATTGCATGGACATCGGATTCGCATTGTAGCAATCAACTATCAGATAGCCCCCTCGTAGGTTCTCTACTTGCATACGCATATCCAGCGCAACAGGCTTGTGAAGTGCTATTTGAATCTCACGGGGCTCAATTCCCAGATTTAAGGCCATTGCGATGGCAAAAGCACCATTGATCACGTAGTGTGGTGCGGAATATGGAATCGTATAACGGATTCCACACAAAACAAAGCTCTTTCCCTGAGCTTCTTCACGCACGTCTGATATCTGGTATGCGGCATCTTCTGCGTAACCCACAGACTTACCTGATTCATGATATATCTCAAATCTGGGATCATCCGCAGGGTATAGTCGGAGATCCAGGGCGCGATGGAAGAGATCAGTCTTTTCACGCATGACCCCGTCTTCGTCTCCAAAATACTCCAGATGAGATGGTCCTACGTTTAATATGATGCCCGCATCCGGCATAATGATATCACTGAGCCGCGCGATCTCCCCGAAGTGATTGGTACCGATTTCAAACACGCCAAAGCGATGATTGGGCTCAATTCGCAGGATGGTTTTGCACAGGCCAATTATGTTATTCTCGTTCTTCAACGTCTTCAGAGTCGGCGCATTATCTTCCAGGATTGCCGTTAAAAGCTCCTTGGTGCTGGTTTTTCCAGTGGAGCCGGTCAGAGCTGTTTTGTGTATATCAAACATCAGGAGATACTTCTGCATTAGTTTTGCCATCAGCAGCAAGCTATCTGAGGTTTGGTAATAACGCTTCTGGTCTGGGAGCGCGATAGTCCCCACGGCAAAACAGCTATCCTGCTTTAATACATTGGAGATAAATCGATTGCCGTCGAAGTTTTCACCCTTGATCGCAAAAAACATGGATTCTGGTTTGATGGAGCGACTGTCCATGCTGAGGTGGCGATAGGACGCTCCATCGAAATCGCAGTTCTCGTCCAGAGGTAGCTCTTCCACGATTGCCAGCATCAAGGGATCCAGTGACAACAGCATTTCATCGTCAGCCTTGTTCTGCCTTTCAAGCAACAGGGCTTTCCTGGCTGCTCCCCGATCATCAAAGTGATGACGGACACCCTTTATCTCCTGATAGTTCTCATGTCCCTTACCGCAGATCAGTACTACGTCACCTCTCCTGGCGAGCTTGATCGCGGAGGCAATGGCAGTTCCTCTATCGCGGATAATCCACCACGGGAGGGAGAGTTCACGGTCGCGTACGATATCCTGGATGATCAAATTGGGGTTTTCGTCGCGAGGGTTATCATCTGTGATTATCACAGCGTCACTGTGCCTGAGCGCTGCTTGCAGCATCAAGGGGCGTTTGCCGGTATCTCTATTTCCTCCGGCTCCGATCACGCTGATTACGCGTCCGTGCGGGAGTTTGTTTATGCTCTTCAATAGATTGATAATCGCATCCGGCGTGTGGGCATAATCCACGTAGATGCCAATGCCCAGGTCGTTTGTCACTGCTTCGATGCGTCCGGGGACTGGCTTCAGTCTTTCTACCAGTTCCGTTAGTCTCGCTTTATCATGCTTTGCTGCCAGCAGTGTGCCCAGTGCCAGAGCGAGATTATCCACATTGAAGGATCCGATCAGGGGACTGGCTATCTCCATCATTTCATCACCGCTGCAGACCAGCTTGAAGTACGATCCGTCCAGTCGCGTTTGTGTATCGGTAATAGTGTAATCTGCCCCAGAAATATGTCCCACGCTAAAAATCCCTGCACCGGTACTCTTTAGCCGATCCGCGATTATCCTGCCGTGATCATCGTCAATGTTTACCACACTTACCGCGGAGTTCTGGATAGCTCTTTCAAAGAGCATGTATTTAGCAGAGAAATACTCATCCATATTCTTGTGAAAATCCAGATGATCTCGGCTGAGATTGGTAAACAAGCAGTAATCGAACTGGACATTATACACTCGGTCCAGAGCCAGGGCGTGTGAGGAGACTTCCATCACCACATGCTGCACCCCTGCTTCTGCCATCTCTTGGAAGATCGCGTTCAATTGCATGATATCCGGAGTTGTATGGGCTGTCTCGTGCTGGTCCTCGTTGATCCGGTATCCCAAAGTGCCGATCCATCCGCAGGAGTACCCCATCAAGCGTAAAAGCTGGAACAGCATGAGGGAGACAGTTGTCTTGCCGTTGGTTCCGGTTACTCCATACAGGGTAAAGTACTGCGAAGGTCTTCCATAGTATTCTGAGGCGTAGAGGGCGGCTGCTTTGCGGCTGTCGTTTACTTGAATATCAGCTTGATGATCTTCGCCAACGATCAGGGCGGCACCTAGTTTTCTGGCTTCACCGATGAGTTGATGGCCATCGAAACGTTCACCCTTTATGGCGATAAAGGTATCACCTGCTTTGATCTCCCGGTGGTCGGTTCGCGGAAAAGGCATGGCCTCATCTTGTCGCTCAGTTCTGCTGTTTACCAATAGCCCGTGTTCTTGTAACAGGCTCAAAAATATCTTCATCACAGCGAAGCCTCCACCAGACAAATGCTCTTGTTGCTGATCCTGGATCCCGGCAGGAGCGATTGCTTGCGCACTATACCGGAACCGTTTATCCTGATGGGTACACCGTTTTCTGCGGCCATCTGAACCGCCTTGCGCAGGGTCATGCCCACCAGATTGGGCATGGTCCCCTTGATCACTGTCTCTTTGGTTTCGGTCTTAGCTCTGCCAAGCTTTAGAGTGATGGGGTGATTGCGATCCACCGAGATCCCAGCTTTTGGGAATTGATCGATCACCACAGACGCACTGTCGGGGCCTTCCACCTTGTATAGGAAGCCGTACCGATTCAATATCTGTTCCACGGAATGGATGCTTTGTCCTACCAGGTTTGGCATCTTTAGAGAACTCTGCATCAAACGCTCGTTGTAGGGCAGAATGTTGCAATCCGGCATAAAGAGTATGTTTTCCACAATCTTACCAAAAGTGGGGGCTGCGCTCATGGATCCAAAGCGGAAATAGTGATCAGGCTCGTCATAGAAAACCACTATTACCATCTGGGGGTCTTCCACGGGGAAGAGACCGACAAACACCGCGTTGTACTTTCCGCTGGAATATCCTCTGGTACCTTCCACGTTCTTCTCAGCGGTTCCAGTCTTGCCGCCCACTGTGATGTAATCCATCTTTATGTGTCGCGCAGTGCCATCGTCCACCACGTCCTGGATGTACGACAACATGGTATCACAAGCTGCTTTACTGGAGACCTGGCGAAGCACCGAGGGCTCAAAGCTTTCCAAAATGTTCCCGTCGTCATCTCTGTAGCTGTCCACAATCGTTGGCTTCATCAGCTTGCCCCCATTAGCTATGGCGGAATAAGCTGCGGCCAATTGAATTGCTGTGACTGAGATGGATTGGCCAAAGGACATGGAGTGTAGTGAATAGCCGTCCCAGTTTTCCAGCTTGGCAAAGAGCCCGCTGGATTCACCAAATAGATTTAGTGCGCTCTTTTGTCCAAAGCCCATGGAGATAAATTCTTCGTATAGCCTTGTACTGCCAATGCGTTCGGCTATTTTAGCTACCCCTACATTACTGGACTTGGCTATGATACCTCTGGCATTCAGCGGTCCGTAATCGTGCGTGTCTGTTATTCTGCGTCTGCCTACCTGATAGTGACCGCATTCGATCAGTTCATTGGGTCTCACCAGTTTGTATTCCAGTGCAGACAGCATAGTGATCGGTTTCATGGTACTCCCCGGCTCAAACATAAATGAAGCGGGGATGTTTGATCGGCTGCGAACAATGTTCTGATCGTCGGTTTTGTCGCTATTGGAAACCCCTGCCAGGGCGATTAGCCGTCCGGTTTTGGGATCCATCACCACTGCTCCGCCATGCAGAGCTCCATACTTTTCCACACCTTCGTAAAGGGCGTTTTCAACTATTTCCTGGACCTTGGAATCTATTGTGAGATAGACGTTTTGCCCGTGTATGGGTTTCTTTTCATGCAGATCTGGGTAGGGAACCCGGTTGCCATTGGCATCGAGTACAATTTCCCGCCATCCGTATCCACCTGCGAGACTCTTGTCAAAGGTGGCTTCCAGACCGTTCATGCCAGATAGCTTGTACAGTGATTTGCTATTGGTTACAGGGTCATAACCGCTGGATTCTTCTCTCACAGACCCCATCAATCGGGCTGCAAGTACTCCCTTGGAGTATATTCTGCGCATGGAGGCAAAATTGTGGATCAGCCCCGGTAGTTTTTTGCTGGAGAATGCTTGAATGATGTTGTCCAACTCTGCTTCGCTTATCTTGTTAGAAATCTGGATGGAGGAATTCTTGTTCCCCTTATTCATTCGTTTCAGTACTGCTTCTTTTTCCACATTGCTGTACTTGGCGATGGTCTCGGCTATCCGGTTAAAAGCGTCATCCCGCCCGATATCATTGCGATCTGCCCAAGTATTTACAGCACCCCGGTCGATGTCTATCTGATAATAGCTAACGCTACTGACCAATAGATTGCCCTTGGCATCATAGATCGCACCCCTGCGGGGAACCAAGATTTCTTTACGCGGGATATAGCGTACGCGCCGCAGATGGGCGAAATTGAAAGGATCCAATATCTGGATGCAAAAAAGGTATGCGCTCCACAGAACTGCCGCCGCGCCAAAGATCAGGACCAGGAAGTAGTATCTGCTTTGCATGATCTTTAGTCTAGCATGATTTCCACGTTTTTGGCTTCTGCCTTGGAGGCGATCAAATCTATGATCGTATAAGAACTCTCTTTTTTGTCCGGCGCTGGCTCATGAACGTAGATCACTTTACCTTGCTCCTGATCCGGGATAAACTGGCTCAGCTCCACCCGCACCAGGGAGGCAATGTGTCTGCCACTACGCAGATCGTCATGCTCCACGAGCAGTTCAGTATTGATGTTTTTCTCTGCGTTAAAAGTCTTTTCCAGATCCGAGAGTTTGCGTGTGTCTGCCACTACCTGGTTGTTATTAAAAAAACTCAAGAATCCGCATACAATAATTAGTATCAACAATGTGATCAGTCTTCCTCTCATTTTTCCCCCATTAACTTTTCAGCCGCACGTAGTTTGGCGCTGCGGGATCGTGTATTATCTTCAGTTTCCTGCATCGTAGCCGTGATCGGCTTTCTACAGATAAGCTCCAATTGCTTGTGGTGATCGCATACGCAGTGAATGATCGCCGGCGGACAGATGCACCCAGTGGCAGCCAGACGGAACGCATTCTTTACGATGCGATCCTCCAGAGAGTGGTAGCTCATCACCACGATGCGGCCTCCGGGATTGAGCAAATTGATGGCATCATTTAAGGCAATGCTGAGCGAGTGTAACTCATCATTCACAGCGATGCGGATGGCCTGGAAAATCCGTACCTTGGTCTTCAGAGATTCTTTGCTCCCTGTTCCAGCAACGCTTTCGATCACTCTGGCCAGTTGACCAGTGGTACGAATCTCGCCCTTTTCTCTTTCCTTTTCGATGGCTCTGGCAATTCGCCCGGCACCATTCTCTTCACCGTATTCTTTGAATATCTTTGCTAAGTCTTGGACGCTATATGTGTTTACCAGCTTCCCGGCATCCAGCTCGATACTGGTATCCATGCGCATGTCCAGTGCAGCATCTTTATCGAAACTAAAACCGCGGCGGGCATCATCAAGCTGATGCGAGGAAACCCCCAGATCAAACAATATGCCGTCGATCCCCTTTACCTTATTATAGGAGAGTTGAGTTCTGAGCTGACTGAAGTTACTGTGAATGAAAACGGGATTATACTCTTTCAGTGTGCTTCCAGCCGCTCTGATGGCCTCTATATCCTGATCAAAGGCATAAAGCCTGATCCCCGGTTCTTTTTGATACATAGCCAGAGCGTGACCTCCACCGCCCAATGTGGCGTCCACATACACCTTGCCGGCTCTGAGATTCAAGAGTTCGATGCAGGTGGCAGACATCACAGGGACGTGGTAACTAATCACAGTTGATAATCCTCGCTGCTGAAAGTTTCTCTGTGGGCGGCCAGCTTGGCAGCACGAACGCGGGCATAGACTTCAGGATTCCACAGGGAGATATAGTGTCCCTCACCCTTGATGATTACGCTGTCGTCGATACCTACCTCAGACAGCAGCATCTCGTGTATCCTTACTCTTCCCGGGCCTTCCAGTTCCTGCTCCATCATGGCAAAATCGATCAGCTGCGTGCGCAGTTGTTTTGCCCTTTCATCGCCGCCTTTCAGGCGTTCCAGCGTGCTCTTCCAAGTGTCTAGCGGATAGATGGCAATGGTATTGTTCGCACCCATGGTCACCACAACGCTTTTAATCGCTTCTTCAGCAAATTTCTTCTTGAAACTTGCCGGAATGATCACGCGCTGCTTGTGCACTGAGTTCTCGAAGATACCTAAAAATTCACCGGACATATTCGACACCTTTCATTCGTTGTTTCAGCCAGTTTTGAGCTATTCCTTATCGGATCAGGCCTTCAGGATCGCTCGCCTTGAATATTTTTGACTTTTTATGAGTTATTCTGACATCCTGTGCGACCTATATGACACTCCAGTTTTCTTGTCAAGCTCAAAATCATGTTTTTTTCATTTTTTTGTTTTTTTCTTTTTTCTCCGCCCATATCGCTGCTTGGAGGTGATTTTTGGCGTCTTCGGCAAGACTCTGGCTATCAATTGCTTAACCCATTTTTTGGCATTTTTTTCTTGACAGATCCTCCCCGGATAATCAATGTCACCCTGTAAATCTTATAAAGAAGTTAGGAACAATATGAGGAAACTTAAGAAGAAAATCATCCTCACCGTTCTGGCTTTGCAGGTCCTCGTGATAGGGCCAGTAATTGCCGAGTCGGTGTCAGGACTTGGGAGTGAGGAGATCGGTCTTCAGCAAGATGCGCTGGTGATTGATTCCCTGCACACTCAGGAGCCTCCCGGAAGCATAGAAATGCTTGAGCCTGAAATAATGGTCGCCACCTATTATGGAAAGAGATTCCATGGCAGGAAGACAGCTAACGGCGAAGTTTATAACCAATACGCACTAACCTGTGCACACAAAAGCCTCCCCTTTGATACCAAACTCATGGTCACCAATCCCACCAATGGCAAGACTGTGGAAGTACGCGTGAATGATCGAGGTCCTTTCACTCGAGGACGCGATCTTGATCTTTCCTATCAGGCCGCCAAAGAATTGGAATTAATTCTTCCCGGTGTGGCCCCCGTGGAAGTAGTAATAGTTCATCCCGAGAATGATTCTCTACGGGGTGATCTTGCCAATCGATAGATATCCCACAGTTTCTTGCTCACATCTCGTATAGCCAACTATAAAGAAGCTAAACTATGTCTCTTTTACCCCTGAAAATCAGTAAAGCTGTCTGTTCTGCCCTTTCGCAAGGCAAGGCTGTATTGGCACTGGAATCTACCGTCGTTACCCACGGTTTGCCATACCCGCAGAACTTTGCCGCTCTAGCCATGCTGGAAGAGGTTGCCACCGTGGAATCTGTGGTTCCTGCCACCATCGCCATCATTGAAGGACAATGCTGCATCGGCCTGGAAGATGAGGACATTATGAGACTCAAAGCACTGTTTCAGTATTCCCGCCATGCTGCCCCCCAAAAGATCTCAATCCGCGATATAGCGCTTGCCATAAGTAAAGGCTACACTGGCGGAACCACTGTTTCTGCCACCATGTATCTGGCGCATCAGGCGGGGATCAAGGTGTTTGCCACAGGAGGGATTGGCGGTGTGCACCGGGGTTGGCAGGATAATCTGGATATCTCTTCCGATCTTGACGCCCTGGCCAAGATTCCTGTGATAGTAGTTTGCGCTGGATCCAAAGCAATCCTGGATATCTCAGCCACACTGGAGATGCTGGAAGCCAGATCGGTGCCAGTATTTGCCTGGCAGAGTACTGAGTATCCCACGTTCTATTCCCGTAGTAGTGGATTTTGTGTCCCTCGCATTGATAGTGCGCGCGAATTGGCTCAGATATACCATATCTCGCGCTCCACTGCTGCTTTGTGCACCGGAATTATGCTGGCAAATCCTATTCCTCCAGAGGATGAGATACCCTTCGCCGAGATAGAGCCCAATATCAAAGCTGCCGTAGATGAAGCCCGACAAAAAGGCATTGGGGGCAAAGAGCTTACTCCCTTCCTTCTATCCGCTTTGGCTGAAAGCACTTCCGGGAGATCGATCAAAGCCAATCTGGCTTTACTCAAAAACAACGTAAAAGTGGGCGCTTTAATCGCCAAGGAATTAGTATGAAAATCTATATCTCCGTAGATATGGAAGGCATTCCAGGAACCTTTAACTGGGAGCATGAAAAAGTGGATCGGGTCTCGGTGCGCAAGTATATGCAGGATCATGTTGCCTGTGCTATTGAAGCCATAAGGGACAGTAAAGAAAACAACCTCATCGACGAGATCGTGATTGCCGATTCACACAGTCACGGTGATAATCTTTATTATGAGATCACCGATCTCGACACCCGAGTTTCCCTGATCTCTGGCGACCCGCGTCCATGTTATATGATGCCGGGCTTTAGCAACAGCTATTCCATGGTATTCCTGCTGGGCTATCACGCTGCCACGGGATCCTTGCGCGCCAATATGGATCATACTTATTCCAATAGCCGCATCCAGAAGATTTTCATCAACGATCAGCCAATGAGCGAATGCCTGATCAATTCCGCCTATGCGGGGCATTTCGGGGTACCCGTAACGCTGGTCAGCGGAGATTTGGCCTTGCAGCAGGAATTGCTACAGACGATGCCCTGGCTCGAATATGTCTGCACCAAAGAAGGTATATCCAAGTTTGCTGCGCGTAACTATTCCCGGCCCCTGATCCGCCAAAAACTTGATCTGGCGGTGAAAAATGCCCTGGCAAAAAAGGACTGCCCTATCTATCAGTTCAGCTCGCCGCAGACTCTGCGGATCGAATTTCATTCCACTGCCATGGCCGATATGGCTTGCCTGATGCCCAGAGTAAAGAGATTAGATGGCAAAACCATCGAGTATCGAGAAGATGATTACGCTGTGCTTTTCGATGCCATCATGGCCCTGATTACTTTAGCGGCATCCACTACTATCTGACTCCTCAAGACAGACCGGAATCCCCCGTACCCTAGCACTCTGATACTACGCGCTTGTGCGAGTATTATGATAGTATCGCTTATTTACTCCGCTACCTTGAGGAATCCAATCTGCCATATCCCGGGTGCATATTCGATCACAGCTTCAATACTTTCAAGGTGCTACCAGCTTTGCCATTGATACGCAACTGCAGGATATAAACCCCCGCAGGCAGTTCGCGATTTTGGTCGTCGCAGCCTTCCCATGCCAGCACCTGATCCCCTTTGTCCACAGAGCCGGCATAGAGACGCTTCACCAATTGTCCCTTGAGGTTATAGATCTTTAGCTCCACCTCGCTTTTGGCGGCCAGAGGGTACGTGATCACTGCCAATTCGCGGAAGGGATTTG
>JAGOKK010000069.1 GCA_017994635.1 Candidatus Cloacimonadota bacterium
AATCCCAAGCAATACACTGTCTTTCAAGTAAATGGCATGAGTATGGAGCCTGTGATCCAGCATCAGGACATTGTAGTCATCAAGAGCGATCAGAGTTGGGAAAATGCAGATGATAAAATAGCAGTTGTAAGGACTGACGATGGTCTCACCATCAAGAAGGTGCAGGTCGACCACCACAGGCAACAGATTATCCTCCAACCATTTAATATAGACTATCCGGTTCTTGTTTTAGACTCAGATTGGAATTACGGAGCTTTCCTGATCGGCACAATCGCACTCCAATTGCGGTTTTTCTAATTTCAAAGTTCCGATTTCCCAACTGCTCTTTCCAAACCCTGTCCAAACGCTATCCAAATTTGCAGTAAAACTGTCACAAACCAGTCCAAAACAGTCCAAATAAGCGTTTGGACATTTCCAAAAGCAGTCCATCGTATCTCACCACCAATCAAAGCCTTATCCCCACTTTCCCCTTGTGTCACTTCTTGCAGCTTTGGGTGTCAGTTTATAGTATCCGATATCCCTCATTTTTCAGCACACGTAAAGTGAGGAAGAAGTGACGCCGTGATGTCAAAACGTGACACCCATTTGACAATTCCAAGGATGAGCCAGACATCTTCCTCATTGCCCAGATGTACTTCTCTCGATACCCACTTGAACTCCACCCGAACCCAGTTCAGGAGGAATTCAAGTGGAGTTCGGGTAAAGTACAGGGCAGCAGGTGGCGAGGTGTAACAGCCCGGGTGCAAGAATGTCACGCAACACACAAAAAGCCCCGGCAGTGGCTAATTGAAACTTCATCAACGTCTTAATCACATGCATAAGCATGATAGTTCTATACAAACGAAGGCACAGCATCGAAGTAAGACGTGATCAATGGCAATTGAAGATAAGGCTGGATTAAAAATGGGGGAATGCCAAAAAAAAGTGAAAGCCCTTGACACAAAAGACCCACCCCGAAATAAATAGACCAAAGACAGCCCAAGGTGGTGAGCATGAAGCCAAAACTTTACCTGATTGACGGAACTGCGCTCCTGTATAGAGCTTATTTCGCATTTATCCGAAATCCTTTGATTAACAGCCGCAACGAGAATACATCCGCTATCTATGGAGTAGTAAATTCGTTCCTGACTCTGGTGGACAAGATGCAGGCAGAATACATCGCCATTGCTTTTGACCGCAAGGCTCCCACTTTTCGGCACCAGGATTACAGCGAGTACAAGGCAAACCGCCCGCCCATGCCTGAAGATATGCAATATCAGATCGCGCCGATTATTGACTTTTTCCGGTCTTGTAAAGTGCCTCAGATCGGCAAGGATGGTTATGAAGCAGACGATGCCCTGGGTACTATGGGGGAGCGTTTCAAGCGTGAATATCAGATCGTATATGTGACCAGTGACAAGGACTATTGCCAGCTCTTAGATGATGGCGTGCTGCTCTACGACCCCATGAAGGACATCACCCTGGATAAAGATGGAGTTTTTGCCAGATATCAGGTACGCGCCGAGCAATTCGTCGATTATCTGGCACTGGTGGGGGACAGTTCGGACAATATTCCCGGGGTAAAGGGGATCGGCCCCAAGGCTGCCGAGGCCTTGCTGCATGACTATCCCGATCTGGAAGCGATCTATGCCGATCTGGAAAACGTCAACCCCAAATATCGAGGCAAGCTTGCTGAAAACAGGGACAATGCCTTTCTCTCCAAACACTTGGCCACGATCGTGCGCTACGCTGATCTAGAGTTGCCCCAGATCCATGAACTGAAGTTTCAGATTGCCAATCTGCGGGACGCGCTAAAGATTCTCAAAGACTATGAATTGATCAGCCTGATCAGAAGGATTGAGGCACGTTATCCCGAGCTGAGAGACAAGGTCCCACTACCGGTGGAAGAGGAAGTCCAGGAAGATATTTTCAATAGTTCCCCAAAGCCAGAGATGATCAAAGCCGAAATACCGGAAGACCACATGGTTACGAAGGACTTTCAGCCTATCCTGATCGATCAAACCAGTCTTCCCGGATTGCTAGAGGAACTGAGGCAACAGGAGCAAATCGCCATCGATTGTGAGACAGATTCGCTCGATCCCATCAGCGCGTCATTGGTGGGAATCTCGCTGTGTTTCGATCCTGAGCGGGCTTATTATCTGCCTTTGGGGCATCGGATGGCGGAAAATCTACCCCTATATGAGACTCTGGATGAGCTGCGTAACGCGCTCTCTGGCAAAGTCTTGATCGGGCATAACCTCAAGTATGATCTCACCGTATTTACTCAGCACAAGCTGTATCTGGACAATCCGATTTTCGATACCATGATCGCAGCCTACATATTGGATGCAGGAATATACAATTTCTCGCTGGATGATTGCGCTGCCCGGGAATTGAACTACAAAATGATGCCGATCACCGAGCTGATCGGAAAGGGTAAGAATCAGATCAGCTTCGATCTGGTAAGCGCTGATGATGCCTGTTTCTACGCTGCCGAGGATGCCTGGGCGGCCTTCCGTTTGCATCAGGTTTATCGCCCCCTGATCGAATACAGCATGGCAAAAAGCGTGTACTATGACATCGAGATCCCCCTGATCAGGGTACTGGGCCGGATGGAGACAAACGGTGTAAGCCTGGATAGCAGGATGCTGGGGGAAATATCGCATCATCTGAATCTGGAGCTAAAGCGGCTTACCGAAGAGATCTATGCACTCGCCGGATATGAATTTAATATCAATAGTACGCAACAGCTTGCCAAGCTGCTCTTTGACGAAATGCGCCTGCCTGCCAAAAAGAAGACCAAGAGCGGCTATTCCACCGATAACAGCGTGTTAGAAGCCCTGGCGGAAGATTATGACTTCGTGCAAAAGCTCATTGACTACCGCCAGCTAATGAAGCTGGAAAGCACCTATGTGAGCGCGCTGCCCAAGCTGATCAATCCAGTGAGTGGACGCATCCATTCCTCATTCAATCAATGCGTTGCCTCCACCGGCAGGCTGTCCTCCACCAATCCCAATCTGCAAAACATTCCCATCCGCAGCAAAATCGGCCGGGAGATCCGCAAGGCCTTCATCGCCGGTGAAGAAGACAGCGTGATCATGGCGGCGGATTATTCTCAGATCGAGCTGCGCCTGCTGGCGCTGATGAGCGGGGATGAGTCCTTACAAAAGGCTTTCAGGGATGGTATCGATATTCATCGTCAGACTGCAGCTTTGATCCACAATGTGCCCCTCGATGAGGTGAATAGCGATATGCGCCGCGCTGCCAAGACGATCAATTTCGGACTCCTGTACGGGATGGGACAGCGAAAATTGGCACGTGAACTCGGTATCGGACTGGCCGAGGCCAAAGCTTTGATCGATAATTACTTCGCCCGCTTCCCTGCCATCCGGCGCTATACCGCGGAAAGTGTGGACAAGGCCAGAGCCACGCTTCATGCCTACACTCTATTTGGCAGATTCCTCGCCCTCCCGGGCATTGACAGTAAAAATAAGGGAATCAGCAGCGAAGCGGAACGCGTGGCAGTGAATATGCCCATTCAAGGCACTGCGGCAGACATCATCAAACGCGCTATGATCGCCATCCACGAGCTGATCAAGGACAACAGCGAGATCAAAATGATCCTGCAAGTACACGATGAATTAGTCTTTGAAGTGAAAAAAAACTATCTGGAAGAAGCTGCCGCTCTGGTTAGGCGGGAAATGGAACATGCTCTGCCCCGGCAATATCGGGATAGGGTGAGCCTTAGTGTGGATATAGGATCAGGGAAAAGCTGGTTCGACGCTCATTGAGCGGGTTTGTGGTCAGAGTGATGCCTGATGCGCTCCAAGAGATAGGAGCGCTTGGTGATCTTGAGTAGCCACAGCACCACGTAGGTGATCATCAAAGCCACGATGATGCCGATCACGAACACAAACCAGGGTAGATCCTTGCGGAACTCCACCGTCATATACTCGTGGGTGTTCCACATCTGCTCTGTGTCGTATGACCAGGAGATGGTTTTGCCCTTGCGGTCCACATTCTCTGGATCAGCATTGGTGGAAATGATCTTCCAGGGTGCATGCAGTTTGTAAGTCCATACGGCGTGATCCTGCTGCATCTTTGAGAAATAAGCCTCCAGATCGTCCGCCTCTTCCTGGCTGCCCAAAGCAATGCGACGCTTAAACGTGATGCGGCGTCCGGGCTCTTTATTCAGAGTAATCTTACCCCAAAAATCCGCAGCACTAAGCTGATCATTGACGTTGTTAAAATCCTCTACACTTTTGAACTTAAATACGATATCATAGATCACATCCTGACCCCGGCGCTGCACATTGTAGCTCTGAAGAGAGATCCCCGGAAGATCCGCTTTACGCAGGATTTCTTCAGGATTCTCATAAGGAGAACGGTGAACCAGACGCAGCTTCGCCTTGCCTGAGCCGTCGCGATGCAGCCAGAGCTCTTCATCATAATGCACACATCCAAATAGCGCAAAGAGCGCCAAAAGAAGGATCATGAGCCGTTTCATCAGATATCGTTCCTTGAAGACAATTAGTTTAATAACCTCAAAACACAACGTGGATCTTTTGGCAAGTAATTTCTTTGCCTTGCCCGGGAATGTGCGTTACGGTGCCCGCATCCTCCCAGCGGCAGCCCTTCACAAGACCCAAGGGATTTATCGGCTAATGCCGGCTCGGGGCACGATATATGGCGATAGTAGGGCACCCTATACCTGCTTTTGTTCGAAACATTGGTTGATGTTTAGCAATTCGTGCTTGACAAACAAGGCTTGGTTGCTTACATTTGGAATATATAGATAAGTTTATGGAGGTAAAGATGATAGCATTACGCCAAGTGTGGCATTGCCCGATTTGCGGAAACACAGTTGAGGCAGTGTATGGAGGTCAAGGTGAATTAGTTTGTTGTGGGCAACCGATGAATCTGCTAAGGGAAAACACAGTGGACGCCGCCAAGGAAAAGCACGTTCCTGTAGTAACCGATCTTGGCAATTCCATCAAAGTGGAAGTAGGCTCTGTGCCTCATCCCATGGAAGAAAAGCACTACATTGCCTTTGTCGAAGTACTCACCAAGAAAAAAGTATACCGTCATGAGTTTAAGCCCGGCGAAGCCCCTGTGGCCGAGTTTCCGGTGAAACACGCTGAAGTGGAAGCAGTCCGCGAATATTGCAATTTGCACGGCTTGTGGAAGGCATAAGCCGGTAAGATAGGGAGGAATGAATGCCTTTTAAAGAAACCAGAACCGCTGAGAACCTAATGAAATCCTTTGCCGGCGAATGCCAAGCCAGGATGCGTTACGAATACTCCGCCAAAACCGCGAAAAAGGAAGGCTATGAACAGATAGCCAATATCTTTGTGGAAACCGCGTTGAATGAGAAGGAACACGCCAAGGTCTTTTTCCGCCATCTGCTCAAGAACGGGATGGAAGCCCAGGTCGTGAACATTATGGCCACTTTCCCAGTTGGCTGGAGCGAGACCGATGACGCCACCCTGAAGAATCTGGAATTTGCCGCCAGCGGTGAAAAAGAAGAATGGACCGAGCTCTATCCCATGTTTGCTGACATCGCAGAGGAAGAGGGTTACAAAGAAATCGCCCTGTCCTGGAGATTGGTGGCAAAGGTGGAAAAAGAGCACGAAAAGCGCTTCCGCAAGCTTTATGATAACGTCAAGAATCTCAAAGTATTCACAAAGAATGAGAAAGTATTCTGGAAATGCCTGAATTGTGGCTACATCCACGAAGGTGAAAGCGCTCCCAAGGTGTGTCCTACCTGCAATCACCCCCAAAGCTATTTCGAAGTACACATCGAAACCTACTAAAATAATGGAGGAATCCCATGCAGAAGTATCAATGTATCGCTTGCGGCTGGATCTACGATCCCGCAGAGAACGACAACATTCCGTTTGAACAGCTTCCTGAAGACTTTGTTTGCCCGGAATGTGGTGTCGGCAAAGACATGTTTGAACCCTACGAATAAGTATAATCCGTGCCGGAGAAGGAGAGTGTCTTTCTCCGGCCTTTTTTTGCCACATGCACACCAAGCAAATAGCCAGATATATGAGGAATTATGACCGTCACCGAATTCAATGAGATTTTGGATTTCGCCATACAGCGAGAACAAGAAGCGGTTGCTTTTTACAAGGAGCTGCAGCAGGAAGCCAGGTTCACCGCTCACAAAGAGATGCTGGCCGAATTGGAAGCAATGGAGATGGGACACATCGTGGTGATCGAAAGCATCCGCCAAAAAGGCGTGAAGCCCGAAGACATCACCAAAAGCCCCAATCTAAAGATCAGCGAGTACCTGACCAAAGAGCTTGACGAACAGGAGCTGAGCTACCAAAGTATCCTGATCAAGGCCATGAAGCGAGAGGAAAACTCACAGAAGCTTTACAGCGACATGGCGAGTAAATTCCCCGACGCCGAGATAGCCATGCTGTTCCGCCGTCTGGCAGCCGACGAAGCCAAGCATAAGCTCCACTTTGAAAACCTCTACGACGATTTCATCAGAAGCGGCAATTGAAACTGGCCATTGATAGCGCTCAAAGCTCTGGATCCATCGCCCTGCATGATGGGACCAAACTGCTCTACAGCGCATACTTTGACATCCGCGTAACTCATAGTGAGACCTTGATGCCAGCCATCGACACGGCTTTGAAGCTATGCGGCATCAAGCCCGTGGATCTACAGGAGATCTACGTCTGCGAAGGCCCCGGTTCCTTCACCGGTCTGCGCATTGGGGTTGCCACGGCCAAGGGGATCGCTTATGCGGGCCAGCTCCCTGTGATCACCCACAACTCCCTGGAGATGCTTGCTTTATCCTGCACGTCTGCCCACAAAAACATCCTCTGCGTGATCGATGCCAAAATGAATGAGTGTTACGCAGCACTATATGATCCCGATCTGAGGGTCATCATACCGCCCAAAGTGCTGGGCCTGAAGGACATCCTGGTGTTACCCATCTCCGGGAGTATCGTCTGCGGATCAGCGGCAAATGCTCTGATGCCTTACGCGGAAGAAATTGGGCTACACTTTGCTCCCGCGCCGTTAAACATCCCCAGAGCCGAAAACTTGATATATCTGGAGGACTACCACCCAGGCAAGCGCTATGAGGGCAAGTTGCTGGCAGATCTGGAGCCAAACTATCTGCGCGAGAGCACGGCTCAGATCAAGGCAGCCGCAAGACAAAAACCTTAAGAGAAGAGGAAGATCAGCAGAGGCAGATAAAGCAGTGCGATGATGATGGAGAAACTCACCATCGTGGCGGCAAACTCCCGATCCATATTCTCCAGATTGGCAAAGATGAGGGTGTTGAAACCAATCGGCAAGGCAGAACAAACGATCACCGTGGTGCGCGTAAGTCCTTCCAGCCCAAAGATCAAAGCCAATACATAACCCACTCCCAGGCCAATACCCATGCGAATGAAGATTGCGATAAAGGCCTTACCCATATTCTTCAGCTTCGGTTCAAAGTACAAGCCCAGAGCAATCATCACCAGAGGAGTGGTAGGTAAACCGATCAGAGAAAGGAAGTTGATCCCGATCTGCGGCACAGCCTGCCCGCTGATCTTGACTACAAAGGCAATTAGCATGGCCCACAGTGGCGGCAAACGCAAGAACTTGATCCACTGAATCCTGTCGGTATGGGGATTATCGCCGTATTTAATGGCGTTGAAATAGGTGAAAGTGAAGATCATGAAGGTGTTGCCGATGTCAAACAGAGATGCACGCGCCAGGCCTTCATCCCCGAAAGCAGCGGTAAAAAAAGGCAGCGCATAAGCAGTATTCATGATCATCGTACCCACCAGGAAGCTACCGTACATAGTTTTGGGCATCTTCAAGCTTCGCTGCGTAAAGCCAGAGATGAAGAACATCATCAGCACCACCAGGATCGCCAGAACCGGGATCAACAGCATATCCGCGCTCACCCGTACATTGTTGATCGCGATGATAGTCAGCGCCGGCAAACTGATATTAAGAACCAATCTCAGGAGCACCGGAGCATCATCCTTGCTGAGCATCTTCAGATGTTTGGCCGCCAGGCCTACGAAAAAGGAAAGAATGAGGGGGATTATCTTTTCTACAAAGGGATTCATGGATGCTCTCTTTACTTGATCCGAAGGCTGCGATAGAGGATTTGCAGCTTCTCTTCCACCAAGCGGTTATGATTCTTCTGTGCTTCCGTTTCCGGTACCCGGTGGATTTTAAACTGGGGATACTGGCCGAGGGCTTCGCTTAGCTGCCATTTGTGGCGAAACTTCACATCCTGCAGCCTGCCCAGCAAATCCAGTTCTTCGGGGCTGAAGTTTCTGCCAAATCCGGAAGCTTTGATCTTTGCCAGATCCACCTGCAGGGGACTCTTCTCGGCGATGGCAATGATCCCCATCAATGCTTCTCGGCTGAGTGCGTCTTGTTGCTTCAGTTCCTGGAATATATCCTGCTCGGTATCAAACTTACGGCCATTCACAGGAGCTAGGGCATCGGTATCGTAGCCATCCCTGGCGATCTTTGTAATTACCACTCGATCAAAGATATAGGCTGTCTCCTGCTGCACAGTCTGCTCAAAGACATTCTGGAAGATGAAGAGAGCGACAAATGAAATGAAGAAGGCGATCACTGGAGCTGCCACCCAGGCGATAGAGATGCGCCCCAGGATGTTGTAACGGATGTTTTTGCCACCCTTGGCCAGCCCGATGCCAACCACCGCCCCCACGATCACTTGCGTAGAGGATACCGGAACCAGCGGGATAGGAGGTATATGCATACTTAGCAGGAGATTGTACAGTCCGCGGGAGGCAAAGAGAAAGAGCACGATCGCCTCTGCCAAGAGGGCGATCAAGGCTGTGATCGGCGAGAGATGAAAGAGATCTTTGCCCACGGTCCGCATCACTTTGTGCGAAAAGGTGTAGATCCCCACTACGATGGAGAGTGCCCCCATCAGGTACAATTGCTGCAATCCGCTGATGGTAAAGAGATTGCCGATACTTATGTCCTTGAAGGGCGATACTGGGACAAATACCCCCACCACATTGGCAATATTATTGGCGCCCAAAGAGTAAGCTCCAAATGCACCCACGATGATCAATGCATAACGGATGAAGAAATCCTGCTCCATCAGATGCATCCGCGAACGGTTTACCCAGGGGCGGATTAGATAGTAAAGCAAAGCGGCAATGGCTCCGGATAATACGAAAGCCAGCACCCAGGATGAAGCGATGGTGATCAGAGAGCCGTAATCGGTCAGACGTCCAGAGAAGTAGTTCCACCCGATGATGGCACCCACAATGGTCTGTGAAGTGGATACCGGAATGCCCAGCCGCACAATCACAGTGATGGTGATGGCCGCAGCCAGAGCCACAGTAAAAGCTCCACCCAGAGCGTCAACCGAGCCCAAACGTCCCAGGGTTCCGGAAGGCCCACTGCCCTCAAACATGGCTCCTAATGTGATAAAGATAGAGGCGATCAGGGCCGCTTTTTTAAACTTCAGCATGCGGGTTTCCACCGCAGCACCAAAGATGTTGCCCGTGTCGTTGGCACCCAGAGACCAACCCAGGAAAAGTCCGCTAAGCAGATAGATAAAGATCATTTATGCCCTAAAGCTGGCGTTTGATCGTGTAAATAGACAGGCGATCGCAGACATTTTGCGCAGCATCGGAGATCTTCTCGATGTGAATGGCAAAGAAGCGCAGTTGACTCTTGAGCGAAAGATCAATATCCATGGCAAAAATCTGCCGGCGTAGTCTTTCGCCTATGTGATCAGCTTCGCGCTCAAAGAAATAGACCTTGTGAATGTAGTTGTTCACAGCCGAGATATCACGGAAAAAGGACCGCACTGCAAAAACGAGCTGCTCTACCGCAGCGACGCTGGCGCGAGTGGTCTGAATCCAGAGATCATCCAATTCCTCGGGTATCTGGGGCATCTCTATGGAAAACTGCAAGAGCGAGTCCTTGATGTTATCGATTACTTCGTCCGTATTCTCCAGAATAGCAAGCACATCTCCCCTATTTTCCGGGATCAGGGTGCGCTCGTATAGAAAGCGCTCCACACTCACCCGCAGGTCATCCGCACGATGTTCAAACTCCCTTATCTGAGCCAGGCGGGCGTCAAACTGATCGATGCGCCCGTTCAGATAGTCCTCCACCGCCAATTGAAACGTGGTGGCAGAATCACTTACGACATCCAAAAAAGTATCTATCTGGGATTCGACAAAGCGAGTGGTCTTGAGTAGCAGCGCCATATTCTTACCTATCCTGAACTTAGTTATTTTACAAGATAATACGATGGCAGCTTTTTGTCAAGCCCCACCCGCTTTCTATTCCCCCAGGATGGCGGTTTTCACCCCTTTATCAAGCCCATTTCTAGTCCTGGCAGTTGAGGAGCTGATATTGGCTGGCCAAGAGCCCAAAGCTGGAAGGATGTCTGGTTCCAGAGCGAGGGTGCCTAAGGGAAGCCTGGCAATAGCCGGCGAGATTCCTCCGGCACAGTACATAACGCTGGAGATATCCAAAGAAATCATTTGACAGCAGCCCTACACACAATATCTTGTCCGCTATGAAAGAAGGAAAGAACTATGAAGATTAAAATGACCAGAGAGCTCATCGAAA
>JAGOKK010000070.1 GCA_017994635.1 Candidatus Cloacimonadota bacterium
ATAAAAGCTTGAAATAGCTTTCCTTTACTAAAAGTTCCAGCGCTCATCCTTGTTATTGAAGTATCCGGAGCCCAGTACATTTCACTCAATATCGGATACATACCAGTCTTCAGGCCCGTGAAAGATGGCATTTGCCTCCTTCATGGCCTCAGTGCTTTGAGCTGTGTATACGCACATTCCTCCATGTCCCGCAATCTTGGTATGATTGGATGATCCTTGTATTCGCCGAACCATACTTCAATCGCTTCAGCATAAGGACCGGTTTTGAATACCATTTTACTGCCACACAGATATTGAATCACGGCGAGCAGTTCCAAGCGAGGATCCACAGTTATCGTTAGCATTCCACAATGGTCTGTGATAGCTTCGGGTGTCGCTGCAGCTTTACTGGCTTCAATTGTGGCCAACAGGGGCATAAATCCTATCAGAAACAGGATCAGTACAAGAAACTCATCGGTTCTATACACCATTGCTAATCTCTCCTAATCATTCACCATTCACTCCATACACCAGATGTCAGGGTGAATATGCCTTCTGCAAGGTTGGGTTAAGTGTAGAGTCCCAAATGTTGGTGTAAAATCCCAACTCGTTGTTTCTCTGGTTGTTTGAGGGCATCTGATATCCCTCTGGCATTCCCCCATTGTTTTTGTTTCCAATCTTATTGTCAATTGCCATTGATCACGTCTGGCTTCGATGCTACGCCTTCGTTTGTACTGAACGATCATGCATATGCATGAGTTTAAGACGTTGAGGAAGTCTCAAGCACCCTCGCTATGAATAGTGTTGCCCCTCGCCCCTATCGGGGCTTTTGGGGTAAACCGCCGGAACGCCCCTATTACCAGCACGAACGCCACACAAACCCTTCTTGAACTCCTCCTGAATCCAGTTCGGGTGGGGTTCAGGTGGCCTATAAGTGGAGTTCAAGTCATAAGAGAGGGACAATTCTGCTTGACAATTAAGGTGACTTGCGCTAGATGTCGGGCGTTTCATAGATCAAATAACTATAGAAGGAGTAAACAATGCTTTTCAATTTCAGAATCCGTCATTTGGTGTTCTGCACGTTAGCGCTACTCACGTTTTGCGTAATGCCTCTATTCGCTCTGGACAAAATGGAGTTTGAAGCTCAGCGGGAGGTTCTGGTCAATAGCACTCAGGTTGCGGCCCAGGGATTGAGCGGAATCCTATCCGACATGGAGATAAAGGAGCAGATAGAGTTCTGCCGCAAGTTTGTGAAGCCCATCCGCTTTTTCCCCGACAAGTCGGGTTACTTTTACATCTATGACATGAAGGGTATGAATATCGCCCATGCCACGCAGCCTGAAAAGGAAGGCAAGGATCTCTATGAGTATCGCGATTCCAAGGGAAATCTCCTGATTCAGGGCTTGATCAAAGCTGCTGCAGAAGGTGGAGGATTTGTCGATTTCTGGTGGGAGAACCCCTTGACCAATCAGGAAGAACAGAAGCTGGGTTATGCCTTGCCTATCGAGGGGACTGATTTTTTCATCGGCTCTGGAATATACGTAAAGTAAAGGAGTATTCCTTAGCTCACGCTGCTCCATACGACATGCTTTATTGCCATATAAGCTTGTGTATAGTTCCCTGTCGTCAGGTAGAGCGTTGTTTCTCCCTGGCTTGAGAAATCGTTCAAAGGTTTGATAATGAGAAGATTATCCCTATCCATCATATTCCTGATTTGTCTATTGCAGCTTTTCGCCAAGGCAAATCCGCCTCTTGCGCCAGAGATTCCCGATACTCTGAGGATTCATGGCCAAACGCTGGTAGATCCCTGGGCCTGGATGAAAGATCGCGAGCATCCAAAGCTGAACAAGCACCTCAAACTAGAAGCCAGATATGCCGAAAAAGTGCTGAAGGACTCCCGGAAACTAGCCCAAACCTTGTATCAGGAGTTTGTGGCAGAAATCAGCGAGTATGATGAATCCTATCCCTGGTTTGATAAGGGATATTACTACTACTCCCGGAGTTCTAAAGACGAATTGTATCCGCTCTACTGCCGAAAAGCTGGTGATCTCTCAGCCCCTGAGGAAGTGATTCTGAATGTGAATGAGCTGGCCAGGAAAAAGGACTATTACGAATTGGGGGTCTATGCGATATCTCCCGATCAGCGTTATCTGGCCTTTTCTGTGGATGATAATGGAGACGAGGATTATCGGCTCTTTATCAAGGATTTGCATAGCGGAATCATCATCGATATGGATCTGGACGCAGTGAGTGACTTCTGCTGGTACTCAGATAGCGCGCATTTCCTTGTGGTACTCAGCAACGAACGCTGGCAAAGCAACACCTGCTATTTGGGATCAAGAGAGTGCGGAGCCCTCAAGCTGTTGTACACGGAGATGAATCCCGAGTTTGATCTGTCCTTGTACACCAGCACGGATGATAGCAAGATATTCCTCCTGGCTTACAATAAATCGTCCACTGAGGTATTCGAAACCCAATCGGCATCCCCAGATGGCGTTCTTTACTCCGTAGCCGGTAGAAAGTACGATCATCTGTACTATCCCGACTTTCTGGATGGCAGATATTACTTTCAATCCAATCTGAACCATCGCGATAGCCAGATCTATACCTGCTCCCAGGATAGTCTGGGTATTCCATTCTGGCAGGAATTGAACTCAGCCAGGGACGTACAGGCTATTGATGACTACCTGATACTGAAGGATTACCTTGTGATTCTGCATCGGGAGGATGGGTTCGATGCCATTAGTATCTGCGACCGGTATAGCGGCAAGGAACTGGCGCAGTACCAACCGGATCAGGCTTCGGATCTTGGCTTCTGGCACAATCCCGATTCTGATGCGGATAGCTTCACCTTTACCATGGAGAATGCCCTGTCGCCGCTATCCATCTACGAATACCATATTCCCGATGCTGATCTGAACCTGTTGCATCGATATCCTGAGACTATTCCCAGAAACTACAGTAATTATCAAAGTGAAGTGCTTTGGGTAACCACCTCCGATGGCAGCAAGGTGCCTCTCAGCCTCGTGTACAAAAAGCAGGATCAAAAGGGGCCCCGCCCTTTGTGGCTTAATGGCTATGGAGCCTATGGAAGCTGCGAAGATCCGTACTTCTCTGAGAGCAGGTTCTCTGTATTGGATCGGGGAGTAATCTTTGCCGTGGCGCATGTACGGGGTGGGGGAGAGCTGGGCACATCATGGTATGAAGCGGGGAAGAAGCTAAACAAGATGAATAGCTTCACTGATTTTATCGCCTGCATGGATTTCCTGATCGAGCATGGCTACACCACAGCCCGGCAGATGGTGATCGAGGGCGGCAGCGCCGGCGGTCTCCTGATGGGGACCGTGGCAAATATGGCAGCTGATAAATGCGCAGTGGTAATAGCTGATGTACCCTTCGTGGATGCGGTGAATACTATGCTGGACAGCAATCTTCCGCTTACGGTGCAGGAATATGAGGAATGGGGAAATCCTCAGGATCCGGAGATCTTCAGATATATGCTCAGCTACAGCCCTTACGAGAATGTGCGGCCGCAGAGCTATCCAGCATTTCTGATCTCAGCGGGATGGAACGATACCAGGGTGGGCTATTGGGAAGCGCTCAAATGGACTCAGCGCTTACGAATGTGCCAACAGGGAACCCAGCCCATCGTGTTCAGATTGAGCTACAATGAAGGACATCTGGGCAGCAGCGACCGCTACGCTTTCCTTCGCCAGTATGCTCAGACCATGGCTTTTGCCCTCAGCAGGATCCTGTCGGTACATTATTAGGGACTCCACAAATCACTGAGCATCGCTCTACCCTTTTTTTGTAAGATCATGGATCGGATTTGGCAGCTTCCAGTCATCGGATATGCAGGAGTCTGTGAGCAACTACCTTAATGGATCATGGAAAAGATGCGCAAGGATACTGTTGTCGTTGCCACAATCTGCAGATTTCATTAATACTATAGGATGGGAGAGTAGGAATGTAGCGATTTGGACTTGACAAAAAGTTAGCAGTCCAAAAAAGTGTTTGCTAAGAACATGCTTCTGACTATAATAGAATATAGCAAGCTTAAGATAACAAATGGAGGTTATTATGAAACTGAGACCCATTGAAGATCACGTTGTGGTACAGATTGCCGCGGCAGCCCAGGAAAAGACTATTGGTGGCATTATCATCCCGGATACTGCCAAGGAAAAACCCCAAATTGCCGAGATCGTAGCGGTCGGAACTGATGAAGACCTGCAAAAGATCGTCAAGGTGGGCGATAAAGTTCTCTATGGCAAATATGCCGGAACCGAGATCGAACTCGACGGAATCAAATACCTCATTCTTTCCAAGAGCGACATCCTGGCAGTAGTCGAGTAGGGCATCATGGCTATTACGGAAGTAAAGACTGCCACCTTTGAAGCCGAAGTACTAAAGAGCGAGATACCCGTCTTGGTGGACTTCTGGGCTCCTTGGTGCGGTCCCTGTAAAGCCCTGCTCCCCATCATTCAAAAGATTGCCGATGAAGTGGATGGCAAAGTGAAGATATGCAAGGTAAACATCGACGAAAGTCCGGAAATCGCCTCCAAGTACTCCATCATGTCCATCCCTACACTGCTTGTTTTTGTCGGTGGTACAGTCAGCGACCAATTGGTTGGACTCGTGCAAAAAGACAAGATCATGGACAAGCTGAAACCTCATATGTAAGCAAAATCGACCAGACCTTTGAAAGGGGACAGGATACTGTCCCCTTTCTTTGTCTCTAGTGAATGAGATTTGCGTGGTGAGGCGTGACAAAACGCTTGACTTAATTGGCAGGGGAAAAATTCTGGCGTTCTAAATGAAAAAACGTGAATATCATAAGGAGATAGATCAATGAAAAGGACTTATCAGCCCTCAAACAGATCCCGTAAGAACACCCATGGCTTCCGCCTGCGGATGTCCACCAAAAACGGACGCAAAGTGCTTGCCCGTCGCAGAGCTAAAGGGAGAAAAGTACTCTGTGTATAACCCATGATCCGTTGGATCAAAACCCATCAGGAATATTCGGACTTTATGCAGGCAGTATCTGCTTGCCGGACGGCGCATTTCTACGCTCCAATCCTTGCTTCTGCCCAGGGATTGGCTTTGGGAATTACGATCAGCAAAAAGGTGGGGAACGCTGTGTTGCGTAATCGGCTGAAACGCAGGATCAAGGCCTGGTGCATCACGAACACTGCAACACTGCCGCAGGATCGAAAGCTAAACATCATCGCACGCAGGGGAGCGGCTCAGCTTTCCTGGGACGAGCTTTCTACGGAGCTTCTTGCTTTATTGGGAGCGGGGAGATGATCCTATCAGCAGTGTACAGCGCGCCAAATCGCCTGGTCATGCTGATCATCCGCTTTTACCAAGGCTTCATTTCACCGGCTTTACCGCGCAGTTGCCGCTTCACACCGAGTTGTTCGAACTACGCTCTTCAGGCCTTTCAAAAGTATTCACTGCCCAAAGCCATATACCTCAGCGTTTGGCGCATCTTACGCTGCAATCCCTTTTGCCGGGGTGGATACGACCCACTACCCTAAGGAGACATTTTGGATAAACGCACGATAACCGCTCTTTTGATGATGCTCGTCTTGTATCTGGCTTTCGATATGCTGGTCTGGAAACCACAACGCCAGGCTGCTCAGTTGGCCAATGCCGCTAAAACTCAGGTAACAGAAACTCCTGTGGACAGCACTCTCCAATCAGGCTCAGAAGCTGAGTCTTCATCAGTGATAGCAGATAGCCTGCTTGGCAATACAAATGCTGTATCCAGCAAAGTGAGCCTGGAAAATGAGCATTTAATCGCGCGTTTTGATAGCAAGGGCGCTGTGATCACTTCTTTGGAACTGAAGAATTACAGCTACGATGAAAACCGCAAGGTTGATCTCGTTCCCCAAGGGGACAACCTGGGTGGATTGAGCCTGTATCTGGGTAGTAGCAGCACTGCACTCGCCAGTACTGTGTTTGAATATCAGTTGGATGAAGCCAAGCGTGAACTCAAGTTTTACCTAGGTACTCCGGACAATCCTAATGTAGTGAAAAGCTACACATTGGACGATTTCTACGGTCTGAAGATGGATGTAGCAGTGCAAAACATGGGTCCCATCAGCGGGATCCGCTGGGATTTTGAAGCCGGGATCGCCGATAGCGAGAAGAATGTCAAATCCAAGCTACAGGACTACCGTTTTTACCTAAATGCCGATAACGACATCATGAAGCTTGCTCTTTCCAAGATGCGCAAAAATCCCCCTCAGGGCAGCTTTGGCAGCTTTGCTTGGATGGCAGTACGCAGCAAGTATTTTACCATTGCTTTGCGCGAGCAGGAACCACCCCTGTCCCGCAGCTTTAGCAGTATGGTGAATCCCCAAACTGCCAATCCTGGATTCAGTCTGGATAGCTTCAATCGCGGAGCCAAACAATCCTGGCAGCAGAGCTTTGTGCTCTATGCTGGCCCTGCAGATGCCAATCTCTTGAAAACTTACGGCAAGCAAATGGAAAACATCGCTGAGCGCGGTGCTAATTGGCTGCGTTGGCTGGCAAATATCTTTGCCTGGTTCCTCACTTGGTTGCACGGCTATATCAAGAATTACGGCATCGTGATCCTCATCCTGGCGCTCATTTTGAAGATCGTTTTGCATCCTCTCACTCATAAAAGCATGTCTGCTTCCATGAAGATGCAAAAGATCCAGCCCCAATTGCAGGCCCTGCAAAAGAAGTATAAGGACGATCCCAAAACCTTGCAGCTCGAGATGAGTAAGCTATACAAGGAAGCGGGAGCCAGTCCGCTATCGGGATGCCTTCCTCTTCTGCTGCAGATGCCTATCTTCCTCTCATTGTACAATGTCCTGCGTTACTCTCTGGATATGCGTAACGCTGGTTTCGGGCTTTGGCTTACCGACCTCTCCGAGCCCGATCCTTACATGATTTTACCCATCATCATGGGTGTCTTTATGGTTATCCAATCCCTGATGATTCAGCCCAAAAAAGCCGATACTGAAGAAATGGACGAAAAGCAGAAAGCTATGCAGTCATCGCAAAAGATGATGACCTGGATGATGCCGATCATGATGTTCTTCATCTTCCGCAGTATGCCCGCCGGATTGGTGCTTTATTGGACCACTTTCAACATCTTCTCGGTAATCCAGCAGTATTACCTGATGAAGCATTACAAAAACAAGGATTTAGCTTGAATGAATACGATCGATAAAAGCGGATTGAGCGTCGAAGACATCATCCGCGAGTTTCGCCTTGAGCACAATATACGTGATCATGAATTGAAGTATGAGATCATCAAAAAGCCATCGAAAGGTATCTTTGGTCTCTTTGCCAATAAACTCGCCCTGGTGAGATTCCAGGTGCCGGAAAGCTCAGACCGGGTACGGCTCTTTACCGAGACCTTGCTCAAAAAAATGGGCATCAGTTATAGCAGTATCAATAGCAAGATGGAAGGGAAAACCCTGTATCTGACCATCGAAGGAATCGTGGAGACAGGATTCATCATCGGAAAGAACGGTTCCATGCTGGAAACCATCCAATATCTGGTAAATCGTGTCTTTGAAGGCGACCGCAAGCTGGAACGCATCTATCTGGATGCCGATGGTTACCGCGAACGTCGTGAATCGCAATTCCTGCACAAGTATCTACCGCAGATCAACAAGATCAAGGTACATGGCAAGGCTTTGACCCTGGAACCCATGAGTCCCGGTGAACGCCGCATCATCCATCGGCATATTGAACGCGATAAAGGACTGAGAACCCTCACCATCGGTGAAGGCGAAAACAAACGCATCGTGATCTTCTCCTCCAAACAGAAAGAGAGCGAAGTATTGCAACAGGCCAAACAAGACGGCAAACCTGAAACCAGAAGCAATGGCAAGCCGCAAAGCCAGGAAAACGAGCCTGCGGATAAACCTGCCCGTAAACCTCGTCCTCGCCCCCGCCCCGAGCAAAGAACCGATGCTAAACCGGAAGCCAAACGGAGTACTAACAGCAAAGACTCCGAGCCGGATTCTGCCGATAAACCCAGAAAGCCCCGTCCGCGCAGACCCCGTCCTCCCCGCAGGGATGATGGTACACCCAGATCTGGGGACTAAGTGAAGCTTTTCAAAATCTACGCCGGGCATTATTGGTCGGATGGGGGAGCTCTGATGGGGGTTCTGCCATATGCGATCTGGAAGGATAAAATCGGCGTGGATGAGCGCAGACGGCAGAAGATGGATCTGAATCTACTGCTTATCGTTAGCGAAGAGCGGCGGATTATGGTCGATACGGGGCTGGGCAACCGTCTCAGTGACAAACAAAGGGAGATCTATCGTCCCAGTGACTTTAACCTGCCTCTTGCCCTCGGTGAGCTTGGATATAGAGATATCGACATCACCGACGTGATCATGACTCACCTCCATTTTGACCATGCTGGAGGGATAGTAACCAGTTTTGGAGACCGGGACGCGCTTACCTTTCCCCAGGCTACATATTGGATTCAGAAATCAGAATGGGAGATTGCAAAAGCCCCTGATGGTTTGAACCAGGCTGCCTACGCTTTTTCGCATCAGCTTTCACTATTGGAAGAGCAGGGGAAGGTAACCCTGATCGAGGGAGAAGTTCAAATAGCTCAGGGAGTTAGCTGCGTGCATTGCGGGGGACATACAATTGGCTCTCAGTTTGTACAGGTAGATGCCGATAACGGTCTGCACATATACGCCGGAGACATTATCCCCACCAAGTTTCACACATCGCCTGCCATCACGTCAGCCTATGATGTATCCAGGGCAGATACATTCAAGGCCAAAATGGACATCTACGGACGGTTGAAAGCGGCGAATGGTTATCTATTTCTAGATCACGATACCCGAGAATGGGAGATACCCATCTCGTTACTCAGAGTGTAGATATTGTCCGGGCCGGTTTATGCCGGCCCGTTGTTTTATCACTATTTCTTTAGCTTATCTTGAATATCCCTGTACATCTGCTGCAATTGATCATCGGTAAATACCTCATCAAAGCCGCTTTCTTCTTCCTCAGGATCCAAGGATAGGGCTGTATCCAGAGCTGTCTTTGCATCCTGATAGCGTTCAAGCTTGTATAGTGCCTTCGCATACCAGATGTAAGCATCGTAGTGCTCCTCGTTGGTCTCTATTGCCATTTCCAGAGACTTTATCGCCGCCTGGTAATCCCCGGATTTGTAGAGGGCCTCACCTTTGTGACGCCAGGGGCAGGACCACTTTGGGCTTTCCTTGTTCAAAACATCATAGAGCTTGATCGCTTCGGTATACTTATCCATGCCCAAGAACATATTAGCTAAACTGAATCGTTCTGCCGGCTTGAGCTCTTTTTCCTGGCTCAGAGCCAGATCCATCAGGCGTTGAGTTTCATGATCGGCAATATAAGCCAGGTTTAGCTTTGCTTGCATGGAAGATGAGCTATCCTTGTCCATTTGAGTGAGGTATTGAACAGCAGCGCTGAAGGTATCAGTGCTGGGATTATCCAGATAGTCACGAACAGGATTGCTTTCCGCGGCATAGATCATAGCACAGGCGCAGGCAATAAGGATAAGCAGGTAGATACGTCTGAACATATCATTCACCTATTCGTAACGGCACAGGTAGGCTGTTTGCTCAGTTACTTTGAGCTGGAATTTGTTATTAGCAGGCACAATGAAGGTCTCATTGGCTTGATAGGTCTTCCATTGGGTAGCTCCCGGTAGCATCACGGTCAGAGCTCCCGAAACCACGGTCATATACTCCACTGTGGAAGTACCAAACTCATATGCACCGGTATCCATCACACCCACGGTTTGTTTACCCCTGGCATTGTTCAGTGCAATCGATTTCACTTTTCCGTCGAAGTATTCATTGGATTGTAACATGCTAAGTATCCTCTTCACTTTATATTTTGGATCTGGTGTCAGGCTAGAAGACCACGGGATGGGGGTCAAGCAGAATATTGTGGCAGATTGTACACAGCAACCCCACGGGACTGCATCGATACTTCAGAAAATGCTTGACAACGTGCTATGTTCAAATATACTTACATGCAGTATTGGAAAATTTGTGCTGTTTGGAAGCGATTGCATTTCGGCAATTCTACCTCGGGCACTGTTATAAATCTTTTTTTTTGATAACAAGGAGACATCATGAAGAGACTGCTTATCATTGCTCTCGGCCTTACACTCTTGCTTATGGCTGCATGTAAAGATGACGGCACCAATCTCACTCAGGTGGATGTGAGTGAATTGGAGATACCTGCAGATTTTAACTACGAAATGATCCACGACCTTAGCCTCGATATACAGGGTTCCTGGCGTTTGCCAGTGTATCTGAAAACCACCGATGGCGACTTGCTATTCAAGGCTCAATTGAATCCCGCCACCGGGCTTTCCTCCAAGCTCACCATTCCCACGACTATCAAGAAGGTCGTGCTGGAGTATCAGATGTACTCCCTGACGCTTGATGTCAGCTCTGGTTCTTTGATGCAGGATTTCAGAGTGGACAGGTAAGGGGGAGTCGATGAACAAAGTAATGATTACCAGTTTCCTCTATCTGATCGTGATCTGTCTGTTCGCGCAGGGCAC
>JAGOKK010000071.1 GCA_017994635.1 Candidatus Cloacimonadota bacterium
TACTTTAAGGAAGGGTCTGTCAACGCTACAGATGCTTTTGCCAGTATCTGGGACGACATTGTAATGGTTAGGGGCAAGAACTGGAGTTACGCACGTGTGAACGGATATTTGATTGGTAAACAAGGCAAGATCAACTACGGTGACATGGTAATCATAAGAACTAATACCAATCACACTTATCAGTGGGGTACGGGTGATATTACGCCTCCAGAGACAAAGGGTGCACCGGAAAAATTCGTTTTTGATGAGAAACCCGATTACATCCCAGTATATGTGAGCGTGCCCGATAGCCTGAAGACAGATCTCAAGGAAATCGGTTTATATGTGGACGGAGTATGTAAAGGAGCGGTTGTGGTGGAAGACAATCTGGAGCAAATCTCGGCTTATGTGGATGATGCCTCTGAGTTAAGCGAAGGCAATGTGGAGTTTGTCCTCTACTATGAAGAAGGCAAACGCCAGGGGAACGAATTGCGCTCCCTGAACATCAGAAAGGACAGAATGCAAGCCCAATACGGCGATGCCGGAACTTCGTATCCTTTCTTCGAGATCAAGATCACTTCTGAAGATGTGGATGATATTGTCCCCACGGAGTTCACGCTCAAGCAAAACTACCCTAATCCCTTCAATCCTACCACCACCATTGCCTATAGCCTGCCGGAAGCCTCGAAAGTACGGCTTGACATTTACAACGTCAAAGGACAATTGGTAAAGACCCTGGTCAATGGTGATATGCCTGCCGGGCTGCACAGTGTGGTGTGGAATGGCAGAGATAGTAATAATGCTGCTGTGGCCAGCGGAGTATATTTCTACCGCGTTAGCAGCCCGAAGGCAACTCAGACCAAGAGAATGCTCTTGATGAAATAGGCTCTACGAGCGAAATAGGTGCCTGCGGCACGAAATGTGTCCTGCGGACGAGATGTGGATGTACCGGCGCTCGCCGTAGCGCCGAATGTGGAAACGTCTTCCAGACGTTTACATGCGGCAGGATGCCGCATCTACCTTATCGCTTGCAGCGCGTAAGTTAAGTACCGGGGAAGGTTTTTACCACCTTCCCCGGTGCGATAAAAGGAAAGAGGAAATGCGTATTTGTTTATTGATCCTGATGACAGTCCTGCCCTGCCTGGCTTTTAGTGCTACGCTGAACGTAAAGCAGGACGGAACCGGGGACTACACCGTTATCCAGACTGCCATAGATGCGGCTAATCCGGGTGATACGGTGCTGGTATATCCCGGCAGGTACTTCGAGAACCTGACGATTCAAACGAGCAACATCACTTTAACGAGTCTGGAAGCTTTTACCGGAAATTCGGCGTATATCGATTCTACGATCATAGATGGGAACCAAACAGGCCGGTGTATCAGGGCAATGCAGGAAGATATTATTATCAGGGGATTCAGTATCACTCGAGGATTATCAATAGGTGCAGGTGGAGGTATCAGTATCAGTGAAGCCACAACTGTAGCTAACTGCAAAGTATTCGAAAATGAAGCCAAAACCGGTGGGGGGATTAACATAGTTGGCTCGCCGGCTGCTCTGAGCGGAGTGGAGGTCTTTGATAACTATGCCATGCAACAAGGGGGAGGAGTGTATGCTTCATATGCAACCGGGGTGTATTCCATCAACTTCGATCCCGTCAATCGCTGTTCCATCTACAACAATCGAGCCGGCTCAGGGCAGGACATCTACATCCAGCATGCCACCAGCGATCTGGATATCCCCCTGGTAACTTTCTCGGTTGCGGAACCAAGCAGTTACTACGCTACCTATATCAGTGCATCTCCGAATAACTTCAACACCTACCAGATCAACTTCGATATTCTGCATGCTCATCACCAGGAGATCGATAGCGATCTTTACGTTTCCACAGTGGGTGATGATGCCAACGACGGGCTAAGCCCCGCCACAGCGCTGAAAACCATCCACGAGGCGATCTATCGGGTAGCCTCGGACAGCCTTAACCAAAAGACAGTGCATATCCTGCCAGGAGTGTATTCACGCACGGACAACGATCAGGTCTTTCCTATAGCCATGAAAAGTTGGGTAATCGTGCAGGGAAGCGGGATTGATACCACAACTGTGATTTTAGAACCACATCCAAGCATCCCTCTTAGTTATGGCTATTGGGATATTGTATTTAAGGCTACTAGAGTATATAACACAACAATTGCCGGAATGACTTTTTTATCAAGAAATACTGATGATAGTGGACTACTACTAGGCAATAAACTGAGTACTATAAATCTGAAAGATATCCACATATCTGAGTTCTATCCGGATTATTCAGCTGTGATAAGGCTTTCGTCAAGCAGCGAAAGGAAGACTATCTGGGAGAATGTTACTATTGAAGACATCATAGTCCCCAATAGGGGCCTAGTTAACATTGATCTTCCCATCTTTGGCTCCATTTCAAACTCAACGTTTCGTAATTCAGTATCGACCTATGTATCATCATCTGTCGGAGCCCACAGTTTGATTGGTATTGTTGGAGACAAGTCGCTTGAATTCGACAACTGCGAATTCAGCAACTTAACTATGTATGATGATGATTCCATCGCAATAACCGTAATTGGATCACAATTTCCCCAGCAGCAGGATCACTTCTCATTCAAGAATTGCTTATTTAGCAATAACAACTCTCAAGGTGGAGTTATGAATGTGGCATCATATAACAATCCTCGCATAGACATCACCAATTGCACCTTCGCGGGGAACCTGGGTGATGCCTATACATTGATGGTCAATGGTGACGCGAACATCACCAATTCCATCTTTTGGAATGACACACCTTACCAGATCAAAGTAAATGATATGTATGGCAATCCGAATGAGCATACCAATCTTACCATAGACCATTCCCTGGTCAAAGATGGGATTGCTGGCATACTGCCCTACCCGGTGCCGGGAAATACGATAGATTTCCTGCCTTCCAGCATCAATGCCGATCCCCTCTTTGCCGGAGGCTTTGATATCCATGACCCTCTGTACTACAGCCTGTCGGAGTTTTCTCCCTGCATTGATAGCGGGACCGAGCATACGGAAGAATTAGCATTACCGCCCTATGATTTGGCGGGTAACTGGCGCGTCTGGAACAACCGCATCGATATGGGCGCATTTGAGTATGGCTCCGAGCCTTGGGTTACCATTGATGATCCGGTGCTTCCCCCGATTCCGGAAACCAATCTGACCACATATCCCAACCCCTTTAGTGCTTTTACCAATATCAAGGTAAGCGCTCTGAACGGCTCAGCGATAAAACACGCGAGCGTACACAGTGCAAGCATCACTATTTACAACGTCAAAGGTCAGAAGGTGAAAAGCATTGAGCTGGATCCCCATAAAGCGGGTGAGCAAATCACTGCCTGGGATGGCAGAGATGCCGAGGGCGTGCTTTGTTCCAGTGGAGTTTACATCGTCAATCTGATGGTGAATGGCAGGAAGCTCAGCGGGAAGAAAGTGACACTCTTTGCTGCTGCGCAGCGTTAGGCAGCGCTTCGCGCGGTAGTATTGGCTGCAGAGCTTGTTTGACATGGCGTTATGGGTCCCTTTGTTTGACATGGCGTTTTGAGGGACAAGAGGGACAATACCACGGATTTTAAGTCATCCCACAAGCTCTGCAGCTAGTGACACTGATTATTCAACGGTCTTTCGCATATTACACTCAAGGAATTCCGTGATAATTCGTCTTCATCAGTTCATTCTACGTTTCATCATTCCAGAAACTGTATAGGGAAGCGGTGAAAATGAGATCAACAGGCAAAAAAGTGATTGACAGGAAAGGGGGGATGAAAAACAAGGTTACTAGCAAGATACAAACCAGAACATAGAGTGAGCCAGAAAAAAGATATTGACAGGAAATGGGCGCTGAAATTGATTGGATAAACTTTACGCCGATGTAGCTCAATGGCAGAGCAATTGATTTGTAATCAATAGGTTGGGGGTTCAACTCCCTTCATCGGCTCCATAGCTGTGGAGAGGTTCCCGAGCGGCCAAAGGGAACAGACTGTAAATCTGTCGTCAGACGACTTCGGAGGTTCGAATCCTCCCCTCTCCACCACTTTTGCTCTTAGCGGGAGTAGCTCAGTTGGCTAGAGCATCAGCCTTCCAAGCTGAGGGTCGCGGGTTCGAACCCCGTTTCCCGCTCCATTTTTGTTACACGTCACGATCTTTTTGGTGGCGAAACCAGGCTCAAGTAGCTCAGTAGGTAGAGCACATCCTTGGTAAGGATGAGGTCACCGGTTCAAATCCGGTCTTGAGCTCCAGTTTTAAGGTGAAATTACTCCGATGGCCGTCGGAGTGATTTCGCCTATTTATAGCGAATAATACAAGGACATGGAATAGTAATTCCAGGAGGAACAATGGCAAAAGAAAAATTCGTACGTACCAAGCCGCACGTTAATGTTGGTACGATCGGTCACATCGACCACGGTAAGACCACTCTTACTGCGGCGATTACTGCTTATCTGGCAAAGAAGGGCGGAGCCAAATTCCGTTCCTTCGATAGTATTGACAACGCCCCGGAAGAAAAGGCCCGTGGTATCACCATCGCCACTTCTCACGTAGAATATGAAACTGAAGCTCGCCACTATGCTCACGTTGACTGCCCCGGTCATGCTGACTATATCAAGAACATGATCACCGGTGCCGCTCAGATGGACGGAGCCATTCTCGTGGTTAGCGCTTATGACGGTCCCATGCCTCAGACTCGTGAACACATCCTGCTTGCCCGCCAGGTTGGTGTGCCCGCGATTGTTGTTTTCATGAATAAATGCGACCTTGTGGAAGATGCCGAGCTGCTCGATCTCGTGGAGATGGAAGTTCGCGAACTTCTGGAAAAATATGAATTCCCCGGCGACGAAGTTCCCGTGATCCGTGGATCCGCTCTGAAGGCTCTGAATGCCGACCCCGAAGGCGAAGCTCAGATTCAAGAGCTTATGAACGCAGTAGACACCTACGTTCCGATGCCTGACCGCGCTGTGGACAAGCCCTTCTTGATGCCCGTGGAAGACGTATTCTCGATTCCTGGCCGTGGTACTGTTGCTACCGGTCGTGTGGAACGTGGCGTGATCAAGGTTGGTGACAAGGTTGAGCGCGTTGGTATTCACGAGACCGTGGAAACCACTTGCACCGGCGTGGAAATGTTCCGTAAGCTGCTCGATGAAGCTCAAGCCGGCGACAACGTTGGTCTGCTGCTTCGCGGCTTTGCCAAGACCGATGTGGAACGTGGCCAGGTACTGGCGAAACCGAAGTCAATCACCCCGCACACCAAGTTCGTGGGCCAGACCTATATTCTTACCAAAGAAGAAGGTGGACGTCACAAACCGTTCCAAACCGGTTACCGTCCTCAGTTCTACTTCCGCACCACCGACGTTACCGGTTCCCTCGAGCTGCCTGAAGGCGTAAAGATGGTCATGCCTGGTGACAACGTGGAAATCAGTGCTCAATTGATTACTCCCATTGCTATGGAGCAAGGACTTCGTTTCGCTATCCGTGAAGGTGGACACACCATCGGTAGCGGCGTGGTCTCCAGCATAGTAGAATAAGTAAGCCGGTAAGAGACGATGAGAGATATTATCATCCTGGCTTGCGAAGAGTGCAAAAATCGTAATTATACGACCACGCGCAACAAACGCAAGCACCCGAACAGAATGGAGCTGAAGAAATTCTGCCCCACCTGCCGGAAACACACAAACCACAAACAGCGCTAAGCTGAAACCATAGTGTTGCAGGACAGTAGTTCAACTGGTAGAGCACCGGTCTCCAAAACCGGGGGTTGCGGGTTCGATTCCTGCCTGTCCTGCCACTTTTTTGATATCAGGTATTTGGTGAGATAATGAAGTTTGAAAATGTAAGCCGCTTTTTCCGCGATGTGCGTTCCGAGATGAAATCCGTGAGCTGGCCCGGCAAAGACGATCTGAAAGAAGGTACCATAGTGGTGATAGTAATGTCTGCCATCGTGGCGATCTTCCTGTCTTTGGTGGATTTCGGTTTCACCAAGATTTTGGAACTCGTGTTTTAAGGGGAAGACCTGTGGCTATGAAATGGTATGTGATTCATACCTATTCCAGTTTTGAGAATAAGGTAAAGACTGCGATCGAAAAGGGTCTGGTGGGAACGGAATTGGAGCAGTACGTGGGACGGATATTGGTACCCGTGCGCAAGACTTTCATCATCAGGGACGGCAAGAAGATTGAGCGCGAGCGCAAGGTTTTTACCTCCTATGTGATCCTGGAAGCGGAAATGACTGCTGAGCTGAAGACTTATGTGCTCAGCATCGCTGGCGTCACCAGTTTTCTGGGGATGAGCAAGGAACACAAGGACCCCATTTCTCTGCCGCAAGAGGAAGTGGACAGGCTGCTGGGAATAGCGGATCCCGACCGTGATTTCAAGACCTTCTCTTATATGCCCGGCGACATGGTGAAAGTGATATCCGGGCCATTCTCTGATTTTGAAGGTGTGGTGCAAAAGACTGCCGATGATGGCAATAAACTTGTGATCGACGTCACAGTATTCGGTCGGCGCACTCCCGTAGAGCTTAACGGTAATCAGGTGGAACTGATTAAGAAATAGATAATACATAATAAGGATAGAAACCATGGCAAAACCGAAAGATGTAGTAGCCGTAATCAAATTGCAGCTTCCCGCCGGTAAAGCAACCCCGGCTCCCCCAGTCGGTCCCGCGCTGGGACAGGCAGGGGTAAATATTCCCGAATTCTGCCGCCAATTTAATGAAAAGACCCAGGATCAGCCCGGAATGGTATTCCCGGTGATGATCTATGTGGCCAAAAATAAATCTTTCACATTTGAGATCAAGACTCCTCCGGCCAGTGTGCTGATCAAGAAAGAAGCCGGCCTTGCCAAAGGCAGCGCCACCCCGAACAAAGCCAAGGTGGGGAAACTGAACCAGGCACAACTGAGGACCATCGCTGAGCTCAAGATCCAGGATATGAATTGCCATTCCCTTGAATCCGCTATGAGTATGATCGCCGGTACTGCAAGAAGCATGGGCGTCACCATCGACGACTAAGCTGCTTTGCAGGAGATAGTATTCATAAAGGAGAGTCAATGAAACATAGCAAAAGGTACAAAGTCGCCTATGCGATGTATGATCGCCAGAAGAGATTTGAACTCGCTGACGCTCTGAAACTTCTGAAGAGCCTGCCGGCTCCGAAGTTCGACGAGACAGTGGAGCTTCACTTCAATCTCGGCGTGGATCCTCGCAAAGCCGATCAGCAGATCCGAAACTCGCTGGTGTTGCCTCATGGAACAGGTAAGACCATGCGCGTGCTCGTGTTTGCCGAAGGCGACAAAGCAGATGAAGCCAGAAACGCTGGCGCCGATTACGTGGGTGTGGATGACCTCGTGGAAAAGATCACCGGTGGGTGGTTTGATTTTGACGTGGTGATCACAACTCCGAACCTCATGGGACGGATCGGTAAATTAGGCCGTGTGCTCGGTCCTCGCGGATTGATGCCAAACCCCAAGGTGGGAACAGTAACCATGGATATTGCCAAGGCTGTGGAAGATTCCAAAGGCGGAAAAGTGACCTATCGCGTAGATAAGTTTGCCAATCTCCACGTCCCCGCAGGTAAAATCAGCTTCTCCGAAGACAAGCTGAGAGACAATCTGAAGGCAATCCTGGGCGCTGTGCTCAAAGAGCGTCCCGCCACCCTCAAAGGGGTTTTCATTAAAAGCATCACTCTGTGTACTACCATGGGCCCCGGCATCAAGTTACAGGTCGCAAGCGCAACCTTAGAAGCGAAGAGCTAAGGGAGATAAGCATGGTTCAACAATACAAAGTGGACAAAGTAAAAGACTTGGTCGAAAGACTGAGCAGCGCAAAAGCGATCGTACTGGTGGATTACAAGGGAATTAACATCGAGCAGGTGAACGAGTTGCGCGCACGTTTCCGCAAAGACCAAGTGGATTACGTGGTACAGAAAAACACCTTGATCAAAATCGCACTGAACGAACTGAACATCACGGGATTGGACGACTATCTGAAAGGCCCCACCGCTGTGGCTATCTGCCTGGACGATGAAGTGTCTCCCGCCCGCGTGCTTGCCAAGTTCAAAAAAGAAATCATGGAAGATCTCGGCTTTCCTACCTTTAAAGCCGGATACGTGGCAGGACACGTTTTCAGCGCCAAGCAGCTCGAAGCTCTGGCTGGTCTTCCTACCCGCGAAGAACTCCTGTCCAAGGTCGTTGGCAGCATGGCCGCGCCGATCACGGGATTCATGGCGGTCAACCAAGGCATTATCCGCAAGTTCGTTTATGCGCTGAATGCCGTCAAAGACAAACAAGCTGATGCCAGCTAACAAAAAATTATTCATATATCCGATGGAGGAAAGATGTCCGATAAAAAACAACAAGTAATTGACCTGATTAAAGAAATGACCGTTCTTGAGCTCTCTGAACTCGTCAAAGAAATGGAAGAGATATTTGGCGTATCCGCTGCTGCTCCCGTAGCTGCCTTTGCCGCTCCTGCCGGTGGCGCTGCTGAAGCAAAAGAAGAACAGAGCGAATTTGACGTGATCCTGGCTAATGCCGGCGATAAGAAGATCAACGTGATCAAAGTGGTTCGTGAAATCACCAACCTTGGCCTGAAAGAAGCCAAAGACCTGGTAGATGGCGCTCCCAAAATGATCTCCGAAAAAGTAAGCAAAGAAGAAGCCGAAACCATTAAGAAAAAGCTTGAAGACGCTGGCGCAACCGTCGAACTCAAGTAATCGGCAAGATTGCATTATACATGGTCCAAAAAAAGTCCATCAGGACTTTTTTTGGACTAATTTGGCTATTCAAACGCAGAATCGACATGGCATTTTTTTCTCGGTGCCGCTGTGACAGGCAAGACGAGACGCTGAAGTATAAGCGTGTGTATGCAAAGTACTAACCCCTACCGTGTGTGTGAAAGCACAAAGGAGTGAGCTTTTGAGAAAGATCAAAAGTTATTCCCGTATCTCCGGAAGATTTGCTGAGCTGGGCATCCCAGAAGTGGAAATCCCCAATCTGCTGGCAATGCAAGTAGATTCTTTTCATGACTTTTTACAGAAGGATATCCATCCCCAACGCAGAGCAAAAAAAGGACTGCAGGCAGTTTTTGAAGCCATCTTTCCGATCGAAGACAACAAAGGTAACTTCCTCCTGGAGTTCATTGAATACAATGTGCTGCAGGAAAAGTATGCGATTGACGAGTGCCGCGAGCGCAACCTGAGCTATCAGGCCCCGCTGAAGGCCAAGATGCGCCTTTCTGTATTCGAGACCACCGAGACGGGCCGTGAACATAAAGATACCTTGGAACAGGATGTATTTCTGGGTGAAATTCCTCTCGTAACCGATCAGGGAACCTTCATCATAAACGGCGCTGAACGCGTGATCATCTCTCAGCTGCAGCGTTCGCCCGGCGTCTTTTTCTCCGAATTGAAGCATCCATCCGGCAAAACTCTGTATTCTGCGAAAGTAATACCTTACAATGGCTCCTGGCTGGAATTTGATATCGATATTCACGACGTAATGTTTGTGCATATCGATAAGCGCCGTAAACTGCCGGTGACCACGCTCTTCCGCGCCATCGGCATCTCTACGAATGACGATCTACGCAAGACCTTCTACGAAAGCGAAAAGCTTCCTCTCGCCGAAGCCAAAAACCGTCATCTTTTCCGTGATATTCACGTGGACGGTATGACCGAACCGCTTGCTCTGGCCAATGAACAGATCAACGATACCCTGATCAAGATTTTGGGCGATCACAAGATCAAGCATGTGGAAGTGGTCAATTACGACTATGAGATTGCCCGCAAAGTATTGGAAAATACGATAGCCAAAGATCCCACCACCAATCAGGAAGACGCGCTGAAGAAGATTTATTCCCTGATTCGTCCTGGTGAAGACGCACCGGTGGAAGCTGCCCGTCAATTGGTTGACCGCATGTTCTTCAATGAAAGACGGTACAATCTGGGCGAAGTGGGGCGTTACAAGATAAACAAGCGCCTGGGCATTGAGGTCGATGAAAACATGATGACCCTCACTGTGCAGGACTTTGTATATATCTTCAAAACCCTGGTAAATATCTATCACGACGACGACGAAGTGGACGATATCGACAATCTGGCCAATCGTCGTGTACGCACTGTGGGCGAATTGCTGCAAGAGCAGTACGCTTCCGGCCTGGCGATGGTTGCCCGCATCATCCAGGAACGTATGGCTATCTCCAATATCGATGAGATTACTGTGCATGATCTGGTAAATAGCAACGCGCTAATCAATGTGGTGCAGGGATTCTTCCTCACTGGTCAGCTCTCACAGTTTATGGAACAAACAAATCCCCTGGCGGGACTGCGGCACAAACGCGCCCTGTCCGCTTTGGGTCCCGGCGGTCTGGCTCGCGATCGCGCCGGCTTTGAAGTGCGCGACGTACATGCCTCGCACTATGGCAGAGTATGCCCCATCGAAACCCCTGAAGGACCGAATATCGGACTCATCGTGTCCCCTGCCAT
>JAGOKK010000072.1 GCA_017994635.1 Candidatus Cloacimonadota bacterium
GTATTATATATTCTTGAGAAAACGATGTACGATGGAGCAGAACAGACAAGAAGTAATCATCTCCCAAGTATCGGTAAAGCTGTTCCTGAAGTCAAGAATGATTACTGAAGATGTAACGCACTATGTCTGTTAGCTAGGTATCAGAATCGTTTTTGTGATGACAAGATAATACCATTGAATGACATAATTGATAGTATAACTAAACTATGGTCGTCCATAGATAATACCTGGTTCAAAATAGACATGGGATACATGATAGTTGGCAGCTTAGCAGAAATTGATAAGGCACTTTCTATATCGTTTCTTGAGAAAACAAAACAAGAGAGGGAGAGTTGTGTAATCAACTCATATTCGCTAGCAGAAACAAACATATATACAATTCTTTTGGCAATAAGAGCTTTCACCGGATTACTTGATCAGAAAGAGGACACTAAGGATGATCTGGATGGCCTTATCAGCAGAATATCAAGATTTCCTTCGATAGTGACGCAAGTTCGTTTACTAAGTGATCTTTCTATAAGGTCCCATTTTGCCAATAGAAGAGATGTGTCTGATGCAATATGCATAGATCATTTACAATCTATGGTAAGTAAACACTACGATAATCAAGGTTTACGAAATGCCGTGCTCTATGAAGCAACACCAGCTATGTATCTGTATCATAGTACCACTGCTCTAACTGAACTAGCTAAACTACCTTCAAACATTAAAGAAAAAGCTGCCTGCAATACAATACGTTGCATCCTGTCCAAGGTTTCTCTTTTAGATCCAATTGAGCGCCCTAAAAGTCATTTTAAAAAAATTACATACCAACAAATCGACGATGTACTAAGGTTGCTTGAGCTGATTAAAACCGATCATGTGCTGTATGATGTGATATCGAATATTGCAGATATCTTCGTTTACAACGAGCGCAATTCTGACTATTACATTGATCGTCTTCAAAAAACTGAGGTGGAGAGACGTTTAAATTCTATAATAGAAACAGCACTACCATGGCCAGATGGAATTATTCATGATGGTTTTCTATTGATATGCAAAGCGCAGTTGTTTAGGATGTTCAAGCCAAAGGATACCTCTGCATGGAAAAAGTTAGTTGGACAAGCAAAAGCGATACCCAATCTTGCAGATAGGTGCTATGTTCTTAGCGTAATATATAGCTTTGTGACTCGAAAAGTGGCTGATCAGAATGTGCTTACAATCAACGAGATCGAAGATGAGATTGACAAACTACCAATTGATTTTGAAAAGTCTGAGCATTTATTCATCATGGCAAAATATGTGTATGAAACAAATAAACAGATATCAAAAGACCTCGTGAAAAAAGCATGGGCTCTGATTGCTACGGATAATGACTCAGACCATAAAGAAACTATGAAAGAGCTGATTGATTTTACATATAATCTTGATCATGATCTAGCAGCTAGTTTCGCATCTATGTTAGACGATGATCCAGCAAGGAGTGTTATCAGGAATGATCTGAAGAGGCAAATTAATGTCCTTGAACTAAAAAATGAGTTGTTTAAAAAACCAGTTGAACGGAATGATTATGGGAAATCCTCTAAGCGCATAGCGGAAGCATCTTGGCAATATTTGGCATCACTAAATTCAAACAATATAGTTGCTTGCGCCCACCAAGACTATGTCACTTCAGAGATAACTGAGGCAGCCAAATATGGGATATCGGAATCATATCCAATCTTTGCTTGTGTTATCGAGAATCTAGTTGTTAAGAATAAAGCTACACAACAAGCAAGGACTATACTACGTCCATTGTTCAACTACATGTTATCAACCTCTGATATGATTTTACAGTTAACAACCCAAGTCACAAGTGGCTCATTTAACCAATTCATACGACCTCCTTCATCTACAAAAAGCGACACCATAATGTTCGTTGAAATAGATCAAAGAGATCGGGCCATCAGCTTTATTCAGAAATGGATAGCTGATTCGTGCGATGAGTATTTATTCCTTTGTGATCAATATCTCTCAGCTAATGAGCTAGATATTTTATTGTTTATTAAAGCTGCAAAGCCAGAATTGAACGTTATTATAATAACAAGTATAGCTAGTAATCCAGGCGACGATATCAAGAACAAATACATAGAAGCATGGAGAGTTAAGAGCACAGATGATCCTATACCTGCAACAGTGTACCTTATGGATTACGGGGCTAAACACGAATCGCCAATTCACGATCGGTGGTGGATATCACGCACCAGTGGATTAGATATGGGAACGTCTTTTAACTCGTTAGGGAAAAAGGCATCAAAAATTCGGATAATGGAGAATGATGAATTTAAACTTGACTATCAGGAGATTATCGATTTTATTACAAGGAGAGTAATCTTAAAAAACTGGATCCGTATTCGTTAAGATTCTTTTGTATTAGAATAGACTTTGACAGACTATTCATGATATAATTGTGCTTGTCCTACACTTCCAATGAAAAGGTGGGAAGGGATTATGTGCTCCAGAGACTCCTACCGGTTTCATCTCTGAGTCATACTCTATCTGGTCGTCTTTTATCCAAGGTGCAAGGGCTTTGATGTAATCCCGGGCATCATCCAGGTTGTTGGACTTGGTATCCAGAGCCAAGAGGTTATCCATCACCTCTATGGCATCGTTTAGGGGATAGGCTTTATCTTGGGCAGCCAATGCCCGGCAGATGTCACTTGTGCGGTCATCGAGGATCACCACTAGCTTGTAGTATCTAGCTTTAGCTTTCTTATAGCCTTGCAGCCTTCCGAACTCTCGTATTCTGAGTGCTGTATGTTCTGCCAATCCCTGCCAATAGTGTGATGAGCGATTGGCAAGGTCATTGAACTGGTCTTTTAGGGTATCTGCAAGCATCTCTTTGGTATAGCCCTGCTCGATGGCTTTGGAAAGAGTGTCTGCGAAGTTCTGTCTGACATCTGCTTCAAAGTGGTTCCCGATCCAGAACAACTGCTGCTTCTGTATGGTGGATGAGAGATGCTGATCTTCAATGCCCCAGAGCCCGATGCTGGTCTTAGTTGGTGCTTGCACTTGGGTGTCTCTCAATCCAAGCCGCACACAGCGGTCTATTATCGCTTTGGTGGGCTCATTGACCAGGGCAGCGAAGTCATCTCCCAACTTGGTATTGATTGATGCCCATAAGCTTATCTATGGAGTTCTGGTTGAGCTTCTCGGCTCTTGGCATCAGGCGTGCCCATTATCAGCACGAACTCCACCCGAACCCTTCTTGAACCCCACCTGAATCCAGTTCGGGTGGGGTTCAGGTGGAGTACGGGATAAATCCAAGTAACAAGAGGGGAGAGAGATGACAGTGAAAACGATCTGATCAGAGGTGAAAACGATCGGAGAAATCAAGTAGGCAAGCTTATCGTTCTCAAATAGACCATATCAAGTCCATCCCTGAATGCCCTGAAATCACCCGAACTAACTCTACGCTGATCCGCGGTGAACGGTATGCCAAAGCTTTGCTCCCATGCTGAACAAGTGAAGATTTAGATTGACAAAAGTGCTTTGAGATAATTGTTTGAAGCTTCATTACTAATGGGAGTACGAAATGTCATCGATCGCTGTTTTAGGTTGCATGTGGGGTGATGAAGCCAAGGCCAAAATTGTGGATTACCTTGGCGAAAATGTGGACTATGTGGTTCGTTTTCAGGGAGGCAGCAATGCCGGGCACACGATTGTTGTGGACGGAAAGAAACACGTGTTTCACACTGTTCCCTCGGGAATTATGTATCCCAAAACTCAATGCTTGATCGGTAGCGGGGTGGTGATCGATCCCTTTGCCATCCTGAACGAGATCAAGGCACTTGCCCAAGGCGGAGTTGACGTGCAGGGGCGTTTGGTGATCGATGAGCGCGCCGGCATTGTGTTACCCCTTCATACCTTACTGGATCAGCAGGGTGAAGCACGGTTAAAAGCCGGAAAAATCGGAACCACGGGCAGGGGCATCGGTCCTGCTTACGCTGATTTGACGGCGCGGAGCGGCATCCGGATGCTGGATCTGAAGTTTCCTCAATATCTCAAGAAACGGCTCGTGGACCTGTACCAATATCATGAGATCCCTCTTTCTTTATCAGAGTTGAAAGAGCTGCTGGCCACGCTGAAAGAGGCATGGGCTCAGCTAAAAGCTTATGTGAAGGCTGTGGATCCCATCCTGTACGAAGCCCGGCTGCGGGGCGATAACATCCTCTTTGAGGGTGCGCAGGGGACACTATTGGACCGCACTTGGGGCAGCTATCCCTATGTAACTTCGTCCAATACCATAGTCGATGCCATCGGGTGCGGTAGCGGATTTTCTGCCCGGTATCTGGACCGGGTGATTGGTGTGTACAAAGCTTATTGCACTCGTGTGGGAGAGGGACCCTTCCCCACCGAGCTTTTTGGCGATCTTGCCGATCGTATCCGCACTCAAGGCAATGAGTTTGGTTCCACTACCGGACGTCCACGCCGCATAGGCTATTTCGATGCCGTTCTGGCGTCTTATTCCGCCCGCCTCAACGCATTGGATGGCATGGCGCTTACTTTGCTGGATGTACTATCTGGGATCGAGGAACTGAAGATCTGCGTGGGCTACCAGATCGAGGGTAAGGTTCAAACCCAGGCTCCCACCCACCATTTGCTTTTGGCCAAAGCAGAGCCTGTGTATCTCAGCTTTGAGGGCTGGGATTGCGACATCTCGGGAGTAAGAAAGCTGAAGAAATTGCCACAGAATGCCAGGACATATCTGCAAGCCATTGAAGACACGATGGAATTGCCGATTCAGATCGTCTCTGTGGGTAAAGATCGCAAACAAACCTTTTCAATCTCAAAGGGAGATTAGCTATGAGAACCACATTTATCCTTGTTCTCCTAATGCTCTGCGCATGTCTCACGGCAGAAACTGCAGACACCTTATCTGTTTTGAATATGCCCCAACTTGCCAATCCTTTCTTCGATTTCTTTTCGCGCAATTACCTGGGCGTGGAAGCAGCCGGCCGTGGATATACAGGCACTTCCGTGCCGGGCTCCGGCCAAAACTTGTTTTTGAATCCCGCGGGAATGATGTCCGATTCTCTGAAGGCTTTTGTGGAAGTGAACATCAAACCCCCGGTCAAGACCCGGGGCTTTGGTACGAACAGCAATTACAGCTCGCCAATCCCGCTGGCGGTGTTTGGCCTTGGCTTTTCTCTGGGCCACAAGATAGCCGCTGGCATCACGTATTCCAATCCCAAGTCAATCATCCTGGACGATTTTTCCATCGAGATCAATCAGGGTAACGATATGGTGACCCGGTATCCCACTTATTATATGCATCAGGTCAGCGCTTCACTGGCTTATCACCCTCTACCCAAGCTACACCTGGGCTTGAATCTGCACAATCAGCTCCACTTTTTGGATGACGTGCTCTTTCTCAGATCCTACGAGCGCATCAGAGACTACAAATACGCTCTCCGGATGCAGCCCGGCGTCATTTATGGTGATCAGCAGTGGGGGGCAGGCCTCAGCGCCACCCTGCCCACACCGGTAAAGTGGGAACTCAAATATGCTGATTACGACACGGAACTGCCCCTGGAAGTATCTGCCGGCGTGCACTATGCCTTTGATGTGTACCGTCTGGCCGGAGATGTCCGCTACCGGCAGGATTCGAAGATCAGCGACCAATTTGAGGATCACATTTCCCTGCATCTGGGAGGTGAAAGGCGCTTTGCGAACAATGTCTATCGGCTAGGATATTTCTACAGTTCAGATGTGTATTCCGGGATTGTAAAGATTCCGCTAAATACCACTGCTCATGCTGATACCTCCCTCTTTTGGGACGATGTAAGCCAGGAGGTGCCCATACAGGATACTTCCCAGCACTTCCTCAGCATCGGCTTTTCGCACCTCTTCCGGGATGGCAGCGTAAACCTCTCTGCCATGCATTCATTCATCGGTGAGTATAAACAGACTCAGGTGAATCTAAGCCTCAGCCTTTACCTAAGTTCATTTAAACGCAAGGATTTCCTTTACTACGAATGAAACAGCCCGTCGTTCAGATCCGTTGGGTTGAAAGCTACAATCTGCCCCAGATTGAAGACGCCGTAAGTACCTGGTTTAAAGAGCTGAAAGACCCCAAATTTGGTCGCAGTAAAAGAGTGCTGATCAAGCCAAACCTCCTGGGCGCTTTCCCCCTGGAACGGGCTGTAACGACCCACCCAATCGTGCTGGAAGCTCTGATCCGGTATTTTCTGGCGCGCAAAAAAGAGGTGTGGGTCGGGGATAGTCCCGGCGGATCAGTGCCAGTATCAAGAGTATGGGATGTCTGCGGCATTCAGGACCTTGCCGATCGCTACCCCATCCAATTGATCAATCTATCCACCCATCCGTTTAAAGAGATGAAGTACAACGGCATTTCTGTGAAAATCTCCGAAGCCCTGTATAAATGCGGCATCGTGATCAACGTGGCCAAATACAAGACGCACTCTTTGATGGCCTACACAGGAGCGCTAAAGAACCTCTATGGCCTGGTTCCTGGCATGGTGAAGAGCGAATATCACCGGCTTAATCCGGATACCAGGAGCTTCGCAGAATTGCTGCTCGCAGTCTATGGCATTGCTAGAAATAAGATTAGCTACAATATCATCGACGGCATCATCGGGATGGACGGTGCCGGTCCCTCCGGCGGTACACCACGCAATTTTGGCCTGCTGATGGGTTCCGATAGCATCGCCGCTTTGGATGCCGTAGCTGCGCGCATGATGGGATTTTCCGTGAGCGATGTTCCCTATCTCTGGGATGCCCTGCATCTGGAAGGGATCTTACCATCTCAAATAATAGTGCCGCATAGCTTTAAACATCACCACCTCGCAGCCGATATCCAGGGCGTAAAGATCAGCAAGGAAAGTCTGCGCTACCTACCCCGCTTTATGGCACACACTTTCAGAAAGGTGTATTATTACCACCCCCTCGTTAGCGAACGCTGTGTGCGTTGCGGTATCTGTGTAAAATCCTGCCCCGTCGAAGCCATCAGTTGGCAAGAAAACGGATTTCCCAAAGTAAACAAGGATAAATGCATCAAGTGTATGTGCTGCCATGAAATGTGCCCATCCCAGGCCATCGATATCCATAAGTCCTTTGTAGCCAGGATGGTGACGCGATGAAGAGCAGAGCGAAAGAAACACCCAAACTGGTGCGTTATGCCTTCTGGCTGATTGCCGGCATCCTGATATTATGGATTCTGTTCTTTGGGCGGAATAGCTTTTTAAACACGATGAAGCTGAGCCGCAAAGTGGATAAACTGGAACAGGAGACTGAAATGCTCAAGGCGGTGAATGACAGCCTGGCCAAAGAAAATGCCCGCCTGAGAACTGATCCCGAAGCCGCTGAGAAGGCCGCCAGGGAGCAATTTGGGCTTACCAAACCCGATGAGAAAGTGTTTCGCTTTGTTCCGGCCAAGGGGGAGGATTGATGCCAGATATGTATGATTTGACAGCCCTGCGCACTATCGACCCAGACCTTGTCAAACAGATCAAATCCCTTGCCTTGATGCTGTTTAGCATTGAAGCACTGGAACTGCCAGAATACGTCCAGATGATGAATGGCTTGATCGCCAAGGAAAGGGCCAAATCTGATGACAAAGAACTTTTCATTCATGCCATTGCCATCTATTTCAACGAAGTCTTTACGCATCTTTGCGAAGCCCGCAGGCTGAAAACCAGCGATCTATACTATTTTCTGAGAGTGATAAACCACCTCCCCGTACTGGAAACATCACCCTTCTACACGCAGACCCTTGATATTCTCTCCCGTCATTTTCGCAAGAACCCCGCCGTGGTGAAGCTCTTTGACCGCGTGCAACTACTCTTTCTCTTCCGTGAGCTGGAGTACGATGATGGCTTTGAACAGCTCGAAGCGGAGCTTGCAGATCAGATCAATCCCAGCCATGGGCATATCTACACGATGTTCCAAATCGCCAGATTCCGCTATCTGAATAGCAAAGATAAAACCGCTGAGCGTTTGGATCTGGTATTGAAACTGATCTTTCATGTTTATCATGATCAGGGGCCGGAAAGCACCATATTCCTGATGTTTATGTGGCTCAGCTCCCTGCACTGGATTAAACACTCAATTCTCTACAAAGCCGTGATGTACAATCTCTATGAGTGTCTAAAGAATGAACAGAGCCTAAACTCCGCGGCCGTAGCTTATGAGCTATTCGATCTGGATGCCAGACTGGTGGATCCAGAAGCGAAAATGGATCTGTATGGGCACCTTATCCAGTTTCCTCCGGGTTTACTGAATTCCATCCAACTGAGGGCCTTGCATTTCTTTGCCGGAAACTACTTAAGCTCTGACCGCAATAAATTTCGGGAATCAATCACCAGCTTCAAGGATTCAAACTATTACCTGCATAAATGTTGGGAACGCCTGGTAGGAGTATCCAAGTATATCCGCACTCACAGTAATTCCTTCACCTTCAAGATCAGCGTTGCCTATCTGGAGAAAAAGCTGCTGCATCTCTCGCATTACACCAGCATGCGCAATAACTGCTATGTGGAAAACCTCGAGGCCAGCTTCAACCAGATCGACGATCTTTACCGTCTGATGGGCGAATTGAGCCTCACTGATTCACTGACGGGACTGCGAAACCGACGGTATCAGGAAAATAACCTCCCTCAGCTGGCAGCCTTTGCCGCCCGCCACAATACCTCTGTCTGCTACGCGATGCTCGATATTGACCACTTTAAGCAGGTGAATGACCTGCATGGCCATGCCGCTGGAGATCACGTGCTGATTGAGCTGGCTAAGATCATGCAAAAGGAGTTTCGTAAGAGTGACGTGATCATCCGCTATGGCGGCGAGGAGTTTTTGATCGTACTCTTCGATTCCGAGCTGGAGGACGCCCAGAAGATTCTGGAAAGGCTGAGAGAACGGATTGCCTCCACCACCTTCAGACATGATGGTGCGGCTATTCGCATCACGGTAAGCATAGGCCTGTCCTGCGAATACTTCACCCCGGGAAAGAGCGATCAAGAGATGGATATATTCATCGGACACGCGGATAATGCCATGTATAAAGCCAAGGAATCTGGCAGAAACAAAGTGATCATTTATAGCCCGCCCGCTGAAAATCCCGCTTGACAGTTATTACCCCCACAAAAAACCTATAAACAGTAAGGAGATTGCCATGGCGAAAATAGTAGTAAAAAACCTGAACAAGTTTTATGACAACGGCTTTCATGCGGTTAAAGACGTAAACTTTACCGCTGAGGATAAAGAGTTTGTGGTTCTCGTGGGTCCATCTGGATGCGGGAAAAGCACTGTCCTGCGCCTCATTGCGGGATTGGAGGAAATCTCCAGTGGCGATATCTACATCGGGGACAAATTAGTGAATCACATGCCACCCAAAGAACGCGACATTGCCATGGTGTTTCAAAACTACGCCCTCTACCCGCACATGACAGTTTATGATAACATGGCTTTTGCCCTGAAACTGCGTGGCGAAAGCAAGGCTGATATCACCAAGAAAGTGGATATAGCGGCACAGATGCTGGGCATCCAGAGCATGCTGAAACGCAAGCCCGGCCAGCTCTCCGGCGGTCAGCGTCAGCGCGTGGCCCTAGGTAGAGCCATCGTACGCAATCCCAAAGTTTTCCTGTTTGATGAACCTCTTTCAAACCTGGATGCCAAGCTCAGAGTGGCCATGCGCGCGGAAATCGTGAAGCTGCATCGCACTCTGGAAAATACCATGATCTATGTGACTCACGACCAGGTGGAAGCCATGACCATGGCCGATCGCATTGTGGTGATGAAAGATGGTGTGATCCATCAGATCGATACTCCGCTAAATATCTACAACAACCCTGCCAATATGTTTGTAGCGGGATTCATCGGCTCTCCCGCTATCAATCTGGTCACCGGCAAACTGACGGCCAAAGATGGCGCGCTCCATTTTGACAGCGGAGATTTTGCCCTAAAGCTTACCAATGATCAGGCAGATAAGCTGAAAGCTTACGAAAACAAAGCCATCATCATGGGGATTCGCCCTGAGGATATCTACGACGCCCGGCACGACAGCATGGCCGAAGCTCCGCAGCCCTTTACTCCCATCTGCGATCTGGTGGAACCCCTGGGCAATGAATACCATGTAGTGCTAAAAACCAAGCAATTTAGCTTTGTGGCGCGTTTGGACCCCAAGGATATGCCGCAACTGGGCAAGGAAATACCCATGACCGCGGATATGGTAAAGGCCCATTTCTTTGATCCCGAGAGTGAGATAAGCCTGTATTGAGCCCATGCGCTGTTGCGTGCTGCTGTGCTTGTTCCTGACCTCTGCGCTGTACGCGGGGCCGCTCGAGCTCACTCCCTCTGCCAATGCGCTGAATGGCATCACCTTACTATCGGATTTTGCCGCCGATTGCTATCTTTCACCAAACCTGAGCGTAGCGGGATCGTCCTCGTATTACTTCCGTCCCTTCAATACCC
>JAGOKK010000007.1 GCA_017994635.1 Candidatus Cloacimonadota bacterium
TTACCCCTATCTCGTGGTTTCACAAACCGTGCCCATCATTTCGATCGCGCCGCTGATCATAATCTGGTTTGGATATGGCATATCCGCGAAGATCTTCACAGTGGTATTGGTATGTTTTTTCCCCATTGCATTGGGTTTGTATGATGGATTTCAACAGGTGAGCGTGGACCAGCTAAGACTGATGAAAGCTTTTGGTGCATCGGGATTCAAGACCTTTCGCTATCTGAAGCTGCCAGCAGCTCTACCGGGATTTTTTACCGGGCTCAAACTGGCGGCCACATATAGCGTGATGGGTGCGATCATCGGGGAATGGCTGGGTGGAACGGCGGGGCTGGGGATTTATATGACCCGCGCCACCAAATCATTCCAGACCGATCAGGTGTTTGCCGTGATCCTATGCGTGATTGCCCTATCAATGGCGCTGTTTGGAATCATCGCAATACTTGATAGATACTTCCTTAGCTGGCGCTATCAGCATCAGGACGAATATCTGGAACCTTCCTCAAACTGATGGTCTATCTCTGACAGGCCGCTCGGAAATCCCCATAAAAACGCAGAATCCGCCTGAGTGAGCTTCGGTGTAGTAAGGTGAGACAAAGCTCGGTAAAGGGGAGTGACTATGGAATACCTACATTTGTTGCGTACATCACAGATTGCTACAGGTATCGCTGTGGAAGGCACTGGCTGATATCTCATACTCAAATCAAAGTCATCCCAAACACATCCTAAGCATGGCTTGGGATGTGTTTGAGATGCTCCTGTATAGCGCAGCACTCACAAGGGCGATTAACTCGCTTCAGTAAATCTCTATGCCTCTTGCTGCTACAAAGCGAAAATTAAAGGCTCCATTGTGTGCATAATAACACTATCCAGGACAATTGAAAGGACAAAGGCTATTCTCTGGGCTTCTATCTCTTCGTTGCAGGGGAGGGTATGTGTATGGAAAACTCTACTCCGCCGCTTGCGCTAATCCGAAATGAGTCATTGGGATGATTCACCAGATTGTATGCGTTCAAGCCAATTTCCGGGGTAAGGCTTAGGACACCCCCCCGGAAGGTATGGTTAATACTCAGTCCTCCACAATAGATATTATGCTGGCCATAATCAAAGCGTCGGTACACGGGGTCATCAAAGATGGGACTCACGTTATGACGCGCATCTGAATCAAAGTGCGCGAAGTTGCCGGCAACTACAAAGTTCAGACCAGTACCCTTATGGAGGCAGATAAGAGCACCCTGGTAAAAGACGGCCTGGGATTTTTGCTTGCCCTCTATTCGTCCCCAAAACGGTTCCGTATGCGTGTAACTCGGCCGGAAATCGTTCAAAGTATAGCCGATTGAAGGCTTGATGGTCAATGTCCATCTAGCATCGTTCAGCAAAAGCTGTTTGACGCCAACTATGCCAAACATGGCAGTATTTGCTTCTCTATGCCTGGAATATACCTGCAGATTAAACTCGGTTCTATTACCCATCCCCAAACCTAAACCGATTATGGGTATACCGGGGACAGCATCATTCATCCCCGGGTCGTACCAGAGATTATCATCATAAACGCAGCTTCCCAGGTTTAAAAGAGAGCTCTGCTGCAGAGATATCCGGAGTCTCTCGATCTGAGTATCTTCAAAATGGGAGACTGGGATGAAAGTGCCAGCACTCAGCGGCAGGAACAGAATCAACGACAAAAATACTAAGATGTGTTTCATATCTTTACTCCATCAGTCCCCAGTGAGGCGATACAGATCGCAAAGAAAAACGATCTTCGTGCCTGCTCTATTGATGCAGGCGCTATGGATGTTTCGAAGGTTGTAGTTATCTTCAGAAGTGATCAGAACGGTTTGCTTGCCACCACCATCCAGGTCGTGGAGATACAAGGCTGTGGAATCGAAATACAGGAGTTTGTTGCGATCTTCATTCAGGCTGATCTGGAAAGGTAAGGGGTACTCTAAGGGGTTCACTGCAAATTCTATGTGATCCAGATCTGTGAAGTTTCCCGAAGCTGCGTCAATCAGGATCATGTGTTCGTCGGCGCCGAAACGATTTGTGGTGATGAACTTACCGTCAGTGCTGATCGGATAGAAAGTCCGCATGGAGTTACTGCTTGCATTCAAACTGTAAAGTAAGCTATCATTTTCACCCAGACTGTCGCATAGTCTGAATTCTCGGGGCGTCACATAGACTATCTTATCGATTGCCGAGAAGTAAAACGCATTTGTACAGTTTGCTGGCAAATCGACCACGGAGCTGAACTCATCATCGGAAAGAGTCCATTTTAACATGGTCCCAGATAGGAGCACAGATATCTGGTTGGAATAGGGCAAGCCACAGTAGTTGACAACCGAGTTTACAAAAAGTGATGGGGCATTGTCCGAGTGAATGATGCGGTATAACGCCTGGCTCGAATTCAAGTAGCTAAAATGAAGGCTCTCATGAGGATTCAGATTTATATTCGAGTGATAGTCCAGCTCCCAAAAAGGTTCCAGATGTTTTGAAACTGGATTGTAGGTCTGCACACCTTCACTCGTGTATAACAAAACATCGTCATTGCTGGCGTACTGCAGTTTGTATCTATAGTTGGGAGAGATAATATATCGAAGCATTGAGTAATGAGTGGGGGCAAGTATCCGAAAGCCGCTGCCATCCACATTTATTTCGCAAAGATAGTTTTTGAAATCTCTGTTTTGCAGGTGAATTGAGCAAGCTTGGATCGTTACCGAGGTAATGAAGAGAATGATAAGCAGCCGTGTTAGTGTCAGCTTTCTGATATGCATTGCTTAGGTCTCCTTTGATTGCTTATTGTTCCGGATGGCAATTCTCCGTCTCTGGCCAAGATTATCATTGCCTATTGCTTGTCAAGTAAAACTTTTGCATAAGCTTCTTCACTTCCTGTTCATTTGGTTCTCACACAGGAGAAACTCGAGCTTAAGTATAGCAGGCCTCGTTTGTGCGGTTGGATATCGTTGCCGTGCAAGGATTTCTTTGTCGCCATAAGCAGAAATAGAACCACGGTGGCTGGCATGATCCGATACACAAAGTGTAGAATTGTACTTGACAGTGGATTGAGCACAGCGATCAGTGCGCTATATGCATGTTCAGCATCAAATGATCTTTGACTGACATACTGCCGTGCTCGTGATACTGAGATTCAGACGTTTAGGTAGCTAACATGGCGCGAAGGATTGGAACAAGTGGGAAGGATAATGAATAAAGCCAAAGCAAGCATAGTAACCATCACGGATTCGAACTTTGTGATAGCAGTATACCTGTTGATTTGTTCACTGCGATACAAAAGTGTCGAAGCCAGGATATACGTCCTGGGTGTGAACCTGAGCGGGGAAGAGGCCGCATTACTTGAGCAATTCCCCGATGTAGAAATCCATCCCGCCGATATCTCAAATAAGAGAAACCCCACCAATCGCAAGGGTGAAGCATTGCTCATGGCCAAAGATGACGATTCAGATTTTATCACTTTGATGGATGGTGATTGCTTAGTTACTGGCGATATCAGCGAATATCTTACTCCGAGCCAAAGTGGGCTCTACTTACGCATTCGCGACGAAACTGAAGATGCCTGGGTGTATCGAAACCGTTATCAAAAAGGTGAAACCCCCGGCTACGTTCCCCAAAGTGTCCTGGATATATGGCGCAGGGACGTTGGAGGCTGTTCCGAACCGCAGACTCAACACACAGTTCTCGGGGGTAATCTGACCATTTCCAGGGACTATCTTTCTTTCGCCGAACGCTGGCAGGATCAGATATGCAAGGTGATACCTGACCATCATACAACCAAGGCTCACAACCCCTCAAGTCATGCATATTTCCAATTCGATGAATCGGTATTAAACTCACTTTTAGCCTTTGATCCCTCCGCACCGCCAATTCATCGAGGATCTTTGGATGCCGATTCCAGCGCATACGTGGCGCATCTGGGTCCTGCAAATCCCAAGCCCTGGAAGTTTTGGCGAAAGGAAAAGCTGCAGTACTATCCCTATGTGCTGGAATTGATAAGCTGGGCAAGGGCTCAGGGATACAGATTGCCACCTATTCCCTGGACTTTCAAGCAAAGATATCGGATCCCTATCTATATAGCTGCATACGCTTACGCTTGGCTTTTGGCGATGAAACAAATGGCTGGGAGAATGAAGGGCAGGATTCTGAGTAGATAATGGAGCAGAAAAACGCATCCGAGCTTATGGCCAAGAGTTGTGCTGCATTCTTCAAGATACTATGCAGGATCGGAATGAAACTTGCGTATCACAATTGATGACCTGCTATCTATCCTGAACTGAGGTTGGCCTGTTGTGGACGAACTTCCACACATCGCTGTATTGTCGATGTGATTTCGCTTGACAGGAAACCGAAGCTGAGTAGTGTAGCGTCATAGAGGTAGTAATGAGGAAGATTTATCTGCTGATCCTGTTGATTACAAGCTTGTCCATGACGGCTTGGGGCCTCTCTATATACGACATTCAGTGTACCACATTTCCCGGCAGCGACAATACATATCCCTCCCAATACGCTGGGAAAACGGTGAATACTGAGGGCATTGTAACAGCGACTGATTTTGAATCAGGAGGCTTTTTTCTATCTGAGCATATTGCAGGTGCTTACAGCGGAATACTGGTGCTGGATCGTACTGCGGCCGTTCGCATCGGAGATAGAATCCGACTCAGTGCCACTGTGAAAGAAAGCTTTGGGATGACCACTCTGCAGGATGTGACCAAGCTCAGCATCATCGAGCGAAATCATCCTCTCCCGCATCCTGTGATCCTCACCACTGCTCAGTTGGGTCGCGCCGTGGAGGCTGAAGCTTATGAGGGCGTTTACGCGAGGATACTTTCGATCAGCAGCAGCAAGGTCAAATCCAGTCGCAATAGCTTCAGCGTTAGCGATGGTACAGGCCTGTGCAGAATACAATTAGGCAGTTTTGCCAGTGCACCTCAATCCCTTCGCAAGAGCACTCAGTTCTCCTCGATCACCGGCATTGTCTCTTTCAGCTTTGGTGAGTTTTCCCTGAACCCTGTCTCCGATAGCGATATCGAGGTGAACCAGCCGGTTTCTGTACAGAACCGTAGCTGGGGTAAGATCAAATCAATTTATAAATAGACAGAAATAGCGAGGTCTGAGTAATGAAAAGATTCTTCAAAACTATCCTCTTTTTGGGAGGCGCGGCTGCTGCAGCTCACTTTGGCATGAAAGCCTACAAGCGCGTGAATGGTACTGTCAAGCTATCCAAATCCCTACCGGAATTTCTCTCCAATGTGTACGGTGAATTCCCCAAAGTGAATATCACCCGCTCCATGAACTATCTGAAGATTAAGATTGGATTCCCCCAGGAAATCCTCGACAAGCATGACGATATCGAAAATACTGTCCGCGAGTATATCGACGACTTTTATCCCGAAGTAGCCAAATGCTCCGTGGAGATTGATATCCATGCAAAGGGTGAAGAAGAGGGAGAAGCTGTACCTGAAACAGAAGAAGAAACCAAAGAATAAACCCAATGGGGCATTCATTTAGATGGCGAAGTCATTCTTCGCCTTCTTTTTTGCCCAGTGCTTGCTGTCCAAATCTAGAGAACGTATAAGCTACATCTGTTGCGCAGAATCACTGACCTGTGAGGAGTGTAGCCGGCCAATACTGATTGTGGAAGATTGTTGGGGCATCGATAACTAAAAGAAGTCGTTGAATTCTGTATCCAGCAGTTGCCTCATCCGATGCTCATCTTCGCTTTTTATGTAGGCAATGGCAAAAACCGGATTGGTGCGGTGATCAAGCTTCACATAAGCCATCAATACAGCTTTGGTCGAAAGATGATCCCTGAAAGCATCATGATCCGGGCTTCTGTGCATCACATCCACGTCTTTGCCATTGTATGCCAGGATGAAGGCATAGTTTTCCTGCGCTCTTTGCCCCCACACATTCTCCCAGGTGGGAGCCAGTCCTTCAAAATAGGCGGTAATGGGGTTAAACCCGTAGCTGTGCCAGGTGAGATCGGCTAAACCGAATCCCCCGTAGCGCATGGGATTGAACTCGATGGGGATAAAGCCCCTGTCTGTGAGTTTGAACTCTGCATGGATGGGGAAGTTTGTGAGGGACAGAGCATTACCGAAGCTCTCGAAAAAATCGGTGACAGCCTGAAGATGGCTCTCAAACACTCCGGCGTTGGTGTAATACATCAGATGAGCATATGCGGCGATTCGTGCTTCCGGATGCCGGTAGATGTTCATGATTCGCGGTATTCCCACATGATCATAATACATATCGACGGCATACTCATCGCCACCAATGTACTCTTCCACGATGAACTCAGAGGAGGTAAGCACAGAACTGGGGAAGAATCGTGAATATGCTTTCATTTCCCGGCTTACATCGCTTTGAAGAGCGTGTAAGTCTGTATCAGGGCCGGCAAAACGCACACCGGTGCCAAAGAACCCTTTTAGCGGCTTGATCACTACCTGTTTACCTTTCACGTCTAGCGTCGGGATGCTTTCCAGGCTACATTTGGCAAAGTAGAAATTCGGATAAAGGCTGCTCATTGCCTTTCGGCAGAGATATTTGTCTTTCAGCTGATTGATCCCAGAAGCACAGGCCTGGTCGTCCATTCTATTCAAAACCGTGCCCAGAGAGGTCTCAGATGGTACATACACTTTATCATCTGAGCAGAAGCGGATATCGCTGGCGAGCAATTCATCTTTGCTCAATGCACGAATACCCTTGGGAGGATTATCCGCAATAATGCTGTTATAGGTAGTTCCGGTGATTATGTAATTCACAAAAAAGTCCTTTTTTATCGGCAAAGATGCTTTATACAAATGCCGCGAGTAATATTTGGAGCGGGCAACGGGGTTCGAACCCGCGACCCCCAGCTTGGGAAGCTGGTGCTCTACCAACTGAGCTATGCCCGCTATTCAGATGTGCAAAATCCCCAATAGCCCTTTATCTGTCAAGAAGTTTCGTGTCCCTACTTCAAAATGGGTAGCCATACCCCCACTACTGCTGCTATCAATAACAATGCTGATGGACTGAGATATGTCCACAATGGAAGCATCCGGGGTTCCTTAGTTTCTCCACCGCACATTGTCAGGCCGATGCGGACCATGGACCAGGCTATTGCTGCCAGCATCAGGATCAGCGCAATGACCATGGCGATGTGCCCCCTGGCAATCAGGCCACTGATGATGAAAAACTTGCTCACAAACAGCGGAGAGGGCGGAAACCCCAGGATCATAACCAGGGCGATCATCCACAGCCATGCCGTGCTTTTATTCAAGCTCCAAAGCCCAGAGATGTTGGCATGCTGTTTGTCGTGATACAGGCTTAGGATATTGCCAGCAGTGAGAAAGAGGGCCGCTTTGATCAACGAATGCCCCAGGATATGTAAAAACCCGGCGTAAGTGGCTACTCCGCCTGCTCCAAAAGCAATCATGATCAGTCCCATGTTCTCAATCGATGAATAAGCCAGGAGCCGCTTGTAATTCCTCGTTTTGAGGATGAATACAGTGGCGATGAATACCGAGATGACTCCCATCAACAGATACAAATCCTGCGCTAAATCGCCCATACCAGCAGCCCGCATGATCTTATCCACTCTGAGCACGGGTAGCAGGGCAGTATTTAGCAAAGCTCCTGAGAGCAGTGCCGAGATCGGTGCCGGAGCTTCTGAATGCGCATCAGGCAGCCAGAAATGCAGAGGGGCCAGACCAATCTTGGTACCAAAACCCACGAGTATAAAGATGAATGACAGCTTTAGCCAAAAGGGAGACAAGGTGGCAGCATTTATCTTCGCAAGGCTTAGGACGGCGTTCTCCGGTTGAGCAAGCACCAGAAGCAGGATGCCCACAAAGGCGAGCGCGATGCCTACGCTACAGATAAAGAGGTACTTCCAGGCCGCCTCCAGGGAACTCTTGGTATTTTCAGAACTGATCAGCATGGCAGAGCTGATAGTGGTAGCTTCCACGAAAATCCAGATCCATCCCAGATCCCTTGCCATGCAGGCCGCATCCATTGCTGCAATGAAGAGCATCAGAAAGATGCTTTGCACCCGGTATGCCTTGTAGCTATAATCTTTACCGCTGCCTATGCGATAGAAGGCGACAGCCATAAATAGCAGCGAGGTGATCAGGAATATAAACAGTCCCATATCATCCATCATCCCCAGACTACCACGATAGATGAATCCTTGCAGACCCAGACACAGGTGTAGCAGGGCATGCAGCAGGACCAGTATATCCAGTTTGCGCTTGTCCTTTACGATCAGTGCCAGCAGAGACGCCAGGAGGGGGAAAGCGAAGAGCAGTGCTGCAAACATCAGTCCTCCCTCAATTGGCGCGGGCTTTCGGCATCGTCAAAAGTCGATTTGATGCGCTTGATAAACAGCACCCCGATCAAGACCGAAAGCATGATGTCCAACGATATACCCAGCGAAATGATATGGGGGAGATCGCCACCCACGGCCAGAGAAAGGAGGAAAATTCCATTTTCCATGATCAGGTAGCCCATCAGATGAGTGATCAGTTTCTTATTTGCGATGATGATGAAAAGCCCCTTGATAATGGTGGCAAATGCTATGCCAAACTCCAGCGGGAAAAGCTTTCCAGAATGCTGTCCCGAAAACCCTGCAAGAGCAAAGCTGCCCAGAAAGATCAAGCTCATCAGCGCCAGAGAAAAGAAATTGGACACGTAGGCTTCCACCTCGCGGTGAATCTGATTGTGCTTAATGGTATCGTCGATAAACCAGGGAATAACAATAGCTTTAAAGATCAGCGTTTCGAGCGCGATGAAGGCGAACCCCACCCAGTTTAGATGGGTGCTCTTGAGCAAGGTGATGCCAAAGAGGATCAACCCTTGCACCACGAGAATCTTGATGATGGAGCTAAGCATATTGGTCACCGAGGCAAATAGCAAGGTAATTCCAAAGGCCAATACTAATATCTCTTGCATCTGTCACACTCCAATACTTTTTGCGATGAGAGCTGCTATGGCCAAAACGGCAACCGACACGGGAACCAGTACCAGTTCCAGATTGCGGTTCATCCGGAAGCGTGCCATCAGGCTTTCCAGGACTCCAGTTACGATTCCAGTACTGATAATGCCACCAAGGAACCAAAGCATAGGTAATGAAGTGGTCTGGGGAATGATAATCTGGACTATCAATGAAGAATAGATCAGCATTTTAAGCGCTGCTGTATAGTGAATCAGGCCAAGAGAGAATCCGCTATAGTCCAGGATCATCACTTCGTGGATCATGGTGAGTTCCAGATGTGTATTGGGATCATCAAAGGGCACTCTGGCAGATTCTACAAGGAGCATCAGATACAACGCGAAGACAGTGAATGCTCCCACCACAATATTCCAAACTCCCTGACCGCCAATACTATAAGAATGCAGCAAACCATTTAGCGAGTTGAAGCCGGCGCTGAAGATCAATGAGGCCATTATGAGGATGAAAGCCGGTTCCAGGAAGGCCGTAAAGCTAATCTCTCTGCTGGCACCCATGCCTTCGAAACTGCTGCCGCTATCCAATGCGGCAAACACCATGATACCTTTGGCCAAAGCCAGCAAATACAATACCAGCACTACGTCGCCTCTGAAGCTGAAGATGGACTCTGATAGCCCTATGGGGACGAACAACGCGGCACAAAGCGTAGCGGATAGAGCAAGAGAGGGAGCCAGACGGGTGATGAAGGAAGCGCTGCTGCTGATCACTTCATCTTTGCGCAGCAGTTTTAGAAAGTGATAATATGGCTGCAGCAGGCTCTGCCCCTTTCTCCCAACCATGATGGCCTTTACTCTGGAAATGAGCCCCGGGACAAACAAGGGCAAGAGCAGGATGATCAGTATATTTATCATTTGAACCCCAAAACCCAGACTAATACGACGATCAAAAAGCCTACGCACCAGGCGATATAAGCATCGGTGCGGCCATTATGCATGCCTGAGAAGAGACCGAAAAACCAATTCAGAGCTTTGCTTACTGGCTCCACAATGCACTTCCAGAATGGATCCTCACTATGCTCGGCATATTCCACTTCCCGGGCAAAGAGTCCCTCAGCTTTTATCCGCTCTTTTTTGATCAGGATAAAGGGCTTCAGGAAATAGGACAGGGGATGCACGAACGCCAGAGATGTGTATTGCATTCTGGGGCTGGGCTTATGGTATCCGCATCCCCAGGTGGGAGATACGATATCCTTCACGCAGAGCTTTCTGATCAGATACAGGAGCCCAAAGACCAACAGCACGATCCCCAGCACGATGCTAATCTGACTAAACGTATTCCTCAGCCCGATATACCCGCTCATATCCAGTTGCATCCAGCGCAGGAGAGGCTTTACAAAGCGCAAACCTACATTGCCAAAGATGCCGGTGAGTAGGATTCCTGCCACCAGTACTACTTGCGGCAAACACATCCCACGAGGGCATTCCCTGGCTTTTGTGGCTTGTTCACTGCGCGGCTCACCCAGGAAGATGATGCCAAACAGCTTTGCAAATGCGATCAGGGCCAGGGCTCCGATGAATGCCATAGCTGCCAGCAGAACCACACTGATCACAATCGCAGGTAAGTCATGAGCTGCCATCGCGCTTAGCAGTCCAGTGTATATACTGAATTCACTGATGAAGGCATTACCGATGGGCAATGCTGAAATGGCAAAAGTTCCGATGAGGAAGCAAGCTGCGCTACGTGGCATTGCTTTGGCCAAACCGCCCAATTGATCAGCTTCCAGAGTATGGGAGGCACAAAGTATGTTTCCGGAAAGATAAAAGAGCAGAGCTTTAAAGAGCGAATGAAAGAAGGTATGCAGCAGCGCTCCGGCAAAGCCCAGAGTAGCCATCATCGGTATCCCGGCATCCAGTCCCAAGAGACCCACGCTCAGCCCGATGCCGATGATGCCCATATTTTCGATGGAAGAAAAGGCGAGGGCTTTTTTTACATTGCTGCTGATCATGGCATGGATCACACCCCAGAAGGCGGTCACCACAGAGATCAGACAGAATATCGCTATCTCCCTGAGATTGAAGCTATTTATGCTGATGATCACGAGGATGCCATATAGTCCGGCTTTGATCATCATGGCACTCATAATGCCAGATACATGAGCCGGAGCTACTGGATGTGCCTGAGGCAGCCACGATGAGAAAGGAACGAAACCCGCTTTGAAGGCGAAGCCTATCATCAAGAGATACATTGGTAGGCGGGGCATGGCGGCCAGAGTTGAGAGATCAAAGCTGCCCGTCTGCAGGTAGAGTAGTCCAAATCCCGCTATCAGGAATCCCGCGCCTATCTGCATGGTGATGATGTAGTTCAGCGCGGCTTTCAGAGATGCAGAGCGATCCTGGATCACACATAAGAACGAGGAGATGCTCATCACTTCCCACAGCATCAGGAATAAGAGGCTGTGGCGCATCCACAGCAGACCGTGCATACTGAGTCCCAAAAGTCCCAGCCAGAATAGATGTGAGCGCAAGCCCGGTCCGGGGTGTTCTTTCAGGTAAAAATGCCCATATAACATCCCTAGAGGTAAGCCAATGGAAAAGATTACACCAAAGAAGGCGGAAAGTTTGTTCAGGCCGATATTGGCAGTCCCAATGGGATCAGGAAACAACAAAAGGTAATCCTGTACATTCCGTGAGTAAAGGACTTCCAGGTATTCAAACGCAATGAAGCCTGAGCCCATGAGCCAGACTATGCTAAAAAGCCCAGAGCGTTTCCACAGAGCAGGGATCAGACCAAGAAAGAGGATGATAAAGCCGATACTCATTTGGCCCCCATAAAGCTGTGTATCGCATGCACGATGGATAGAGGATGCGTAGGACAGCCTGGGATATAGATGCTGGCCGGCCAATGCGCTAGGAAGGAGCGGTCTAGCTGGACTGAAGGCGCGAAGACTCCGCCGGATATGGCGCAGCATCCGCATAAGATGAGACACTTGGGCGCGGGTATCGCCTTCCAGGTCTCAGCAAGAGCCTCCGCCATACTTCGGCTGATCGGACCTGTCAGAATCAAGGCATCAGCATGCCTGGGGGAAGCTACGATCTCGATTCCATAACGTCCCATATCAAAGTTTACGTTTGTACTGGCCCCGAGTTCCAGTTCGCAGGCATTGCAGCCCCCGGCGCTCACATTGCGCAGGGCAAAGGATCTCTGAAAGAGCTTGGTATTGGGAGAGGCAAACCTGGCCTGATACTGGGTCCCGGGAGCTATGTATAGGGCTTCCCTGCTATCGGAAGCCAAACGAAAATCTGGCTTGAAGTCTATCATCTCCGGATATTTCCGTTGACAGGCTCCGCAAAAAGTGCATTTACCCAAGTCAAGGCCTTTCTCAGAGAAAGCTCCGGTGGGACACAGCGCGGCTAAAGCTGGCAGATCTGCATCGGCTGCCAGAAAGGGGCATCCGGGAAAAGCTGGATTGATCTGTGCCTGAAGCGGATTGGGTATCGCCTGATATCCGTGCCGGAGGCGTGCTTTTATTAGTTCAAACATATTAGAGGTCACTCCCGCTGTAAGATAGATCAAAGCTTTTGTTGCAGATCGGGAAATCTGATATCTGCCCGTTTCGCATCACCAAAGCCAGTGCTTGCCAATTCGTAAATGATGGATCGAGTATCTTATACCACAATGGCTTACCTGCGGGATCTGTCTTGCATAAATGCACTATACGTCCCCGATATCCTTCCACAATGCCACACGCGATGCTATCGGGAGCAAAATCCTCCAGTGCAACGCAGAGCTGAGCGGAGGGATCAAGGCGCTCAAGGTTTCGGGATACCAGATCCAGAGATTGGATGATCTCCCGGTAACGCAGGTGAGCCCTGGCCCACACATCTCCGGAGTTCTCGCAAAGCGCAGTAAACGAGATCTCATCGGATAGAGGATAATCCATTCTTGCGTCTGTAAAGATACCGCTGGACTTTGCAGTGATCCCGGTGAGTCCTAATGCCAGCGCGTCCTGAATCTTCAGTATGCCAGTGTCATCAAAACGGGATAACACGCTGCTGCTATTGAACAAAGCTTCACAGCAATCTGTCACTTGGATGCGAACTTCCTCCATTGTCTTACTCAGAGTGTCCGCCTGAGCTTTGGAGATGCTGTAATTCACCCCTCCGGGAGTGAGCCAGCGTTTGCCAAATCTACTGCCACAGATGGCCAGTGAGGAGTTTATCACCGTCGTTCTCAGAGCGGCGAACATATTTTGCCCCATAATGTAAGCTACGTCGGCGGACAGGGCTGATAGAACTGACAGATGCATGGCGATTCGTTCCAGTTCGAGGGCGATCATACGGGTATGAAATCCCGCTGCCTTCGTTCCGGCCAGACCTTCCAATACCAGGCACCAGGCCAGCGCGTGACCGATGCTGGTGTCTCCCGCTATGCTCTCTGCCAGACAGTTCTTAGTGCGAATGTCGCCTTTTAGCATCAAGCGCTCCACGCCGCGATGCTGATAACCAAGCTTGATCTCAAGGTGTTCAACGATCTCGCCACGGCATATGAAGCGAAAATGTCCCGGTTCGATCACTCCGGCATGCACCGGCCCGACCCCTACTTCGTGCAAAGCGGGGGATTCTGAGGCTAAAAAAGTATAGTCATTATGATCAGCATGATCATCTGTAAAAGCTTTCAAAACCTTGAGTTGGGGATGCCCCCAGGCTCGGATGCCATAATCCTCGTACAGCGATCGTTCATACATGCTGAAGGCGGGAAAATCCACTGTCAGTGCGGAGTATTCTTTACCCGGTGGAAAGGTGGAGCATAATAGCTGCACATCGCCAGATTTACCCAGCAAAGCATACATTAGTCCTTCATCGCTGCCAAAACAGTGCAATAGTGTGTAACCCGATTGCATCAGCTCCCGGAGCTTCTGTGTAAACGTCGTAAACTCAAGCTGATCCGGACTTTGGATCAATATCGGATTCGCCATCTTCCTCTTCTTTCGGAGATTATTGTCGCGCGTAATACCTTCGCAACTCTACGCAGCAACTAGCTTCATTACAAATAAACCGCGTGATTTTGTAAAGGAAAATCTTACCTGACCCCAGAAATCCAGATTCTGTAGGGATCTCTGGATCGGATTCCGGGGATGTCTCGTTGGGAGTAATTGTCCAGATCTGTCCCCCTTATGACCTGAACTCCAGACGAAGGCCTCCTGAACGCCACTTGAACCGGATTCAGGAGGGGTTCAAGTGGAGCTTGAGATGTGTTCGGGCAGCTAGGGGGCATGGGGTGACAAATGTGTTCTGAAACTACTTTAGCCTCAGAGGGGGGATGATCTTGACAGGAAATGGCGCATATTAAATGATGCGCGCATCACCGAGTGGACATTTCTAAACCTCAGGCATGAGTGTTCACCGATAGGGTGCATCCGGAAACAGATGTGCCTTCCAGTGTGAAAAGGTGATCGAAGCTTCAGGTGTTTTCCTTCTGAAGATACTTCTCCCTCCTTTCACAAGAACATACAAGAAAAGGAGTTACCCCATGTTTTTCGAAGTCCCCGTACCCAAGAATGAGCCTATTCAATCTTATGAACGAGGTTCTAAACAGCGTGAAAGTCTACAAAAGAAGCTTGCCGAAATGCACGACACATGCTTTGAGATTCCTGCCATTATCGGTGGTAAAGAAATCTTCAGCGGCAAGACCAGTAACTGCATTGAACCTCATAACCACAAACACATATTGGCGCATTATCACAAAGTAGGCAATCCGGAAATTGAGCTGGCCATCCAGTCCGCGGTGAATGCTCAGCACGATTGGGAGAATATGCCGGTGTATCATCGCTCCGCCATCTTTTTGAAGGCAGCCGAACTACTCTCCACAAAGTATCGTGACATCTTAAATGCCTCAACCATGCTGGGGCAAAGCAAGAATGCTTATCAATCAGAGATAGATGCCGCTTGCGAACTGGTTGATTTCTGGCGCTTCAATGCGTACTTCGCCCAAAAAATCTATGAACAGCAGCCCCTGGTATCACCCAAAGGAGAGTGGAACTTTACCGAATACCGACCTCTGGAAGGATTTGTATTTGCCATCACGCCTTTCAATTTCACGTCGATCGCTGGGAATCTGCCCACTTCACCTGCTCTGATGGGTAATACCGTGATCTGGAAACCCGCTGGAACAGCCGTGTTTAGTGGCTACTACATCATGCAAATCTTGAGTGAAGCCGGGTTACCTGATGGTGTAATCAACTTTATCCCCGGTTCTGGAGCACAGATCGGGAATTCCGTGACCGATTCCGAACATCTGGCTGGTATTCATTTCACCGGAAGCACGCAAGTCTTCAATTCCATTTGGCAAAGAACGGCGAATAACATCCACCGTTACAAATCATACCCTCGTCTGGTAGGTGAAACGGGTGGAAAGGACTTCATCTTTGCCCATGCCTCTGCAGATGCACGCGCGCTTGCTGTGGCATCATTGCGCGGAGCATTCGAATATCAGGGACAGAAGTGTAGTGCCGCTTCCAGAATGTACATCCCGGATTCCTTGTATCCTGCATGGCTCAAGGAAATGCAGGAGATGATGCCAACCATTAAGATTGGTGATCCAAAGAACTTCGGCAACTTCATGAATGCGGTGATCGATCAAGCAAGCTTTGACAACATCAAAGGGTACATCGATTATGCCAGGAATGCTTCGGATGCAGAAATTCTCTTTGGTGGAACTTGTGACGATAGCGTAGGATACTACGTGGAACCCACCGTGATCAAAACCACCAATCCTCGCTTCAAATCGATGGGCGAAGAGATCTTTGGCCCTGTCCTGACCATCTATGTTTATCCCGAGAAAGAATATGAAAGCACTTTGCATCTTTGTGATACCACTTCCCCCTATGGTCTTACAGGATCCATCTTTGCCCAGGATCGCCAGGCAATCTGCTTTGCCTACGAGACACTGAGGCATAGCGCTGGAAATTTCTACATCAATGACAAACCGACTGGAGCGGTGGTGGGTCAGCAACCCTTTGGCGGAGGCAGATCCTCTGGGACAAACGATAAAGCTGGCTCGGCATTAAACCTGCAACGCTGGATCTCGGCCAGATCAATCAAGGAAAACTTTGTCCCTGCAACCGACTATACCTATCCCTTCATGACCTGAGCAATAATATCGGAGCCAAGTAATGGCAGCCCTGACAAAGCGCTTGGGGCTGCCATTTCACATCCCTTGCGTAGTGTATTTAGCACTCATCAACCGTGACTGCTAAAAATCCTCTTGACAGATTCACCGCCGCATTTAATATATCTCAAGAATACGAAAATATCCAAGGAGCTTTGTAATGGCAGCTAAAAAGAACGAGAAGGGTGCTCTGAGCATCCACACTGAAAACATCTTCCCGATCATCAAGAAGTGGCTTTATTCCCAACACGATATCTTCTTGCGTGAGCTGGTCTCCAATGCAGTGGATGCCATATCCAAGCGCAAATATGCTGATGAAGCTTTCAAGGCTGAAGACGCTAAGATCGAGATCAAACTTGATAAAAGCAAGAAAACTCTGCAAGTGATAGATTGCGGGATTGGCATGACCGCTGATGAAGTGAAGAAGTACATCAATCAAATCGCCTTTTCCGGAGCTGAGGAATTTGTAAATAAGTTCAAGGATGTACAGAGCAACATCATCGGGCACTTTGGCCTGGGCTTTTACTCCTCCTTTATGGTCGCAGAAAAGGTGACCATCGATACGCTGTCCTACGCTGAGGGCAGCAATCCTGCATTTTGGGAATGTGATGGCAGCACTGAGTACTCGATGAGTGCGGGAAAACGCAAAGAAGTGGGAACCACCATCACTATCTATTTCAACAGCGACTCAGAGGACTATGCCAAAGATGAAAAGGTAAAGGAAATCCTGGAGCGCTATTGTAACTTTATGCCTGTGCCGATCATGTTTGACGGCAAACAGATCAATCAAACCGAAGCCCTGTGGAACAGAAAACCGAAGGACGTGACGCGCGAGGAATACGTAAAGTTCTATCAGGATGTATTTCACGACTACAATGAGCCGGTCTTCTGGATTCACCTCAATGTGGATTTCCCCTTCAATCTGAAGGGAATCCTCTACTTCCCGAAGCTGCGCAACGAACCGGAATTCTTCAAAGGCGAAGTGAAACTCTTTTGTAACAATGTGTTCGTAGCAGACAACCTGGAAGATCTGATCCCCGAATTCCTGCTTTTGCTCAAAGGGGGCATCGACATCCCAGATATCCCGCTGAACGTCTCGCGTTCATTCCTGCAAAACGATTCGCAGGTAAAAAAGATCTCCAAGTACATCATCAAAAAGGTTTCCGACCACTTCAACGAAACCTTCAAGGAAGACCGTAAGAAATACGAAGAATATTGGGATGACATCAATACCTTCATCAAGTTCGGCATGCTCAAGGAAGATGATTTCTTTGACGCCATGAAGGATATCGCCATCTTCAAATCCGCCACCGGAGATTATCTGACCGTGGAGGAGTACAAAGCACGTAATGCCGCAAGCGGTGATACCACGAAGATCTGGTATGCCGCCAGCGAAGATACTCAGGTGAGCTATCTGAACCTGATGAAAGAACAGGGTATGGAAGTGATCTACCAGAGCTCCCCCCTGGATATTCATCTGTACCAGCGTCTGGAAAGCAAACTGGACAAAGTGGAATTCGTACGCGTGGATAGCGAAGTGAATGACATCCTCGTAAACAAGGATAGCAAGGCTCTGGATGCAGCCGATATCAATCGTCTACAAAAGATCTTCTACGGTGCTTTGGGGCAAAAAGTGGAAGCCAGCTTTAGTAAAGACAGCTACAAAGACTTCCTCAAGAAATACCCGTTGGCAGCAACAGCCCTCACACCTTTTATCAGGCAGGATGGAGAGCAGACCCTGATCAATATGCTGGAACTGCCAGATGCCGTGCGTACCGAATTGGGCGAAGCGGCCATCAAAGAGATGGTGGAAGAACACTCATTTACCGAGCTGAAAGTAGAAGTGAAGAGCCTGAAGACAAAAGATATCCCTGGCGTGATCGTCTTCAGTGAGTTTATGCGCCGTTGGCACGATATGGATATGGTCTCCCGCCCCGGAGCGTCATCCGGTATGCTAAAACACCACACTCTGGTGGTAAATCCCGAAAACGAAGTAATACAAAAGCTCCTGGATCTGGATAAAGCCGGGAAGAACGAAGAAGTATCGGTAATCAGCGGCTACATCCACGATCTGTCGTTACTGGAACAGAAAGCCTTTAGCGGCGATGAATTGAAGAGTTTCATCAGTAAAGCCAATAAAGTGCTGTCTTATCTGTCCTGAGATTATATAGAAGTGTCTTGAGGCATAGTGGGGCGGACCTATCCCCGCCCCCTGCCCAGAATAATGAGAATGTCAAAGGCAAAAAACAATTTGCACTTGACAGGAATCGGGCTATAATAACATTAGCACTCAGAACGAGTGACTGCTAAGATTGATTTCTAAACTTTAATTAATATGGAGGAAAACGAAATGGCAAAACAAATGCAGTATGCACACGAAGCACGTACTTCTCTGAAGAACGGAGTGGACAAACTGGCCGATGCCGTTAAAGTTACCCTTGGACCCAGGGGTAGAAACGTTGTCTTGGACAAGAAATTTGGCTCACCTATCATCACAAATGACGGTGTGACCATTGCCAAAGAGATTGAGCTGGAAGATGAATTTGAAAACATGGGTGCCCAGCTTTGCAAAGAAGTGGCGGAAAAAACTCATGACAATGCCGGCGACGGTACCACTACAGCTACTCTTTTAGCTCAAGCCATCATCGAAGAAGGCCTGAAACACGTAACCGCTGGTGTGAATCCCATGTATCTGAAACGAGGTTTGGAAAAGGCCAGCAAAGTGATCGTGGAAAAGATCCATGAGTACTCTAAAGAAATCAAGAGCAATGGTGAGATCGCACAGATTGCCACTATCAGCGCTAATAACGACCCTGAGATTGGGAAACTGATCGCTGAAGCCATGGAAAGTGTCGGTAAAGAAGGTATCATCAACATCGAGGAGGCCAAATCCATCGATACCGGTCTGGAAAAAGTGGAAGGAATGCAGTTTGACCGTGGTTATATTTCTCCCTATTTCGTCAGCAATCCTGATAAGATGATCGCCGAACTGGACGAACCCTTCATCCTCCTCTATGACAAGAAGATCAGCGTGATGAAAGACCTGCTGCCCATCCTTCAGGAAGTGGCGCAGACCGGAAAGCCCATGCTAATTATCGCCGAAGACATCGAAGGCGAAGCTCTGGCCACCCTCGTGGTCAATAAGCTCCGCGGTATCCTGAATATCGTGGCTGTGAAAGCTCCCGGATTTGGTGATCGTCGCAAAGCCATGCTGGAAGATATCGCCATTCTCAGCGGTGCTACCTTGATTTCCGAAGATATGGGACGCAAGCTCGACAGTGCTACCATGACCGATCTGGGCCGCGCCAAGAAGATCATCGTGGAAAAAGAAAACACCACCATCCGCGAAGGTGCAGGTAGCCAGGAAGCTATTGATGGCCGCGTGAAGCAGATCAAGGCTCAGATCGAAGAAACCACTTCCGATTATGACAAAGAAAAGCTGCAGGAACGTCTTGCCAAGCTTTCCAGCGGTGTAGCCGTTCTGCGCATCGGTGCCGCTACCGAAACCGAAATGAAAGAGAAGAAAGCCCGCGTGGATGATGCTCTGCATGCCACTCGTGCAGCCGTGGAAGAAGGAATCGTTCCCGGCGGCGGAGTTACCCTCATCCAAGCTGCAAAAGCTCTGAAAGCTATGAAAGGACTCTCCCATGAAGAAAAAATGGCCGTGGAAATCCTGGCAAAAGCCCTGGAAAAACCAGCTTACCAGATCGCTACCAACGCCGGAGAAGAAGGAGCCGTGGTAGTAGAGAAATTGAAAGGCTACAAAGATATCCATATGGGATATAATGCTGCCACCGGTATCTATGAAGATCTCTTCAAGGCCGGGATCATAGATCCTGCCAAGGTTGTGCGCAGTGCAGTGCAAAACGCCGCGTCAATCGCTGCCTTGTTCCTGACCACCGAGTGCATCGTTACCGATATCAAGGAACCAGAAGCTCCTGCTCCCATGCCCAATCCTGGAATGGGCGGAATGTACTGATAGGTTAGTAAACCCAAGATATGTAAAGCCTCTCCTGATGGGGAGGCTTTTTATTTGACACAATAGTATCCTCAGATTCGTTGGCACATGGTGAAGGAGTTTTCATGAAGTTCAGGTCTCTCAGCCCGCTGGAACGCAATACGGCGGGCATGTTGCTGATAGCTGCTCTGTTTAATGGAGTGGTACAGTCATTATCTCAAACGCAGGACATCATCGCCCGCAAAGCGCTTGCTGCCCAAGATTGGCAATTGATGTTGATGACTATGATCTGGCCGATCTCGAACTTCTTTTCTATATGGTGGGGGCGCTTTTATGAGAAATCCTGCCACAAGTCCCGCTATTTCTTCTTTGCTGGTGTCTTTGGTCGTCTCACTCTGGTTTATGCCATCTGGCTGACCACGATGAATGAATATCTGGTGCTTTTGGGACTGCTGTTTTCTGCCAATTCCATCCTGATCCCCGCGCAGAACAGCATATACCAGAAGAATATCCATCACTCGCGTCGTGCCAAGGTATACGGCTATACCATCTCATTGGGGATGATAGTATCGGTCGCGGTCACCTTTGTAGCGGGGCGCATCCTGGATCTGCATGAAGAACACTTCCGCTGGATCCTCGTACTCACCGGTCTCACGGGTTTCATCAGTTCTGTGTTGTTGTCCCTGATCAAACTTGATGAACCGATCGGTAAGACTCCCTGCTGCAAAGAACGGATACCGCTGAAGAACATCGTCACCGATCCTATCAGACGCACCTTGACCCTGATGAAACAGAACAAGGCTTTTGCCGCGTTTGAACGGGATTTCTCCATCTATGGCATGGGTTACATCATGATGCAGCCCATCATTCCAATTTATATGGTGGATAAGCTGCAGCTCAGCTATACCAATAACTTCCTGGCAAAGGGTATTCTCTCGCAAGTGGGTATGCTGGTGCTCTCACCTCTGATCGGGAAGCTTCACGACCGCTTGCATCCCTTCCGCTTCATCGCTGCCAGTTTTGCACTACTGATGGTATTTCCCATTCTCTTTGTGTTATCATCGCTCTGGGCGGGTGAATCGGTGGTGGCGGTGATCATAGTCTTTATTGCCTACACCATCTTTGGTATTGCTATGGCGGGTGTAAACCTTTCCTGGAATATGTCTTCCATCTTCTTTGCGGGAAAGGAGGACGCCTCCATGTACCAAAGTGTCCACGTGACGATGACGGGGATCAGAGGCTTGATCGCTCCTGTTTTGGGCTTCAGCTTACTCAAGATATTGGGCATCAATTCGGTTTTTTATGTCGCGGCGGGTTTCCTGGGATTGGCCTCGATCATGAGCATGCGGGATTATCTGCGCTTCAAGCACCGAGTAACGGATATCCTTCCAGATAGCTAAATAATCAATTACCCTACCCTGGAACTCATCAACTTGCTCAATATTGTCCACATATGCGCTATATGCGACAAAACATCCGCTTATTTGCTTGACAGAAAAGCAAGACATGGCAGTATATGCATCATTGATTCAAAAGGGAAGTATGAATGAAAAAGAGACTCTTGGTTGCCACTGGCGGAGGCGATTGTCCAGGCCTCAACGCGGTGATCCGAGCCATCGTGAAGCGTGCTTCACAGGAGCACAATTGGGAAGTGTTGGGCTCCATTGATGCCTTCGACGGCATTCTGCGAGACCCAATGCATCTGGTGGAATTGAGTCCCGATAAAGTATCCGGGATCCACGTGATGGGCGGCACAATCATCGGAACTACGAATCGAGGCGGCCCCTTTGCCTGGCCTGTGATGAATGCGGATGGCACATGGGATACAGTGGATCGCAGCAAAGACTTCATGGAACGCCTGCGCTATCAGAATATCGACGCCATCATCAATATCGGTGGCGACGGATCGCAGCGCATCTCGCAAGCCCTCTATGAACTCGGCTGTCCCATCATCGGAGTACCCAAAACCATCGACAACGACCTTTCTGACACTGATTTTACCTTTGGTTTCCAGACCGCCGTGGATGTAGCCACAGACGCGGTGGACAAACTGGTAACCACTGCTGCCAGCCATCACCGCGTATTGATTCTGGAAGTGATGGGACGTTATGCGGGATGGATTGCCCTGCATGCTGCCATCGCCGGTGGGGCAGAGGTATGTCTGATTCCGGAAATACCCTACGACATCAATAAGGTCCTGGAGACCATCAATGAAAGAGTGGATCAAGGCAGAGGCTTTGCCAATATCGTGATTGCTGAAGGTGCCAGACCTCTGGACGGGGGAATGGCTTTCTCTGAAAACGACACCCCCGGTGCGATGAAGATCAAGCTTGGCGGTGCGGGTCTGCGCCTGTCGCACGAACTACGTGAAGCGGGCTGCCCCATTGAGATCAGAGAGACCATTTTGGGCCATTTACAGCGAGGTGGCAGCCCCAATGCCTTTGATCGCATCCTTGCCTCCCAATTTGGTGTGAAGGCATTTGAGCTTGCCCTGCAAAAGAAATGGGGACACATGGTGGCTTACCGCCATCCCAATATTGAGGCAGTGCCCATCGCTGAAGCCATAAAGAACTACAATTTGGTAAATCCCGAGGGCAATCTGGTGAGGACAGCCAGAGGCCTGGGTATTTCCCTGGGAGACTGAAAAAACACACAAAAAATAAAGATATGGAGACAACAATGCCAAAAGTACTAGTAGCCACAGAAAAACCCTTTGCTGCCGAAGCCGCGGCAAAGATCAAAGCCGAGCTGGAAGCGGCTAAATACGACTGCCGTTTCCTGGAGTCATACAAGGACGTCAGCGAGTTTCACGCCGCCGCCGCCGAGGTAGAAGCCATCATCATTCGTAGCGACATTGTGGATGAAGCGGTGCTGAATGCAGCTCCCAAGCTAAAGATCGTAGTCCGCGCCGGTGCTGGATATGACAACGTAGATTTGAAAAGCGCTACCGCACACGATGTAGTGGTGATGAACACCCCTGGGCAAAATTCCAATGCCGTGGCAGAACTCGCCATCGGGATGATGATCTATATGGCCAGAGGAAAGTTCAATGGCAAGAGCGGTACCGAACTTGCCGGCAAGAAGTTAGTGCTCTTCGGTTTTGGCTACATCGCCCGTTATGTGGCAAAAATGGCCAAAGGCATCGGGATGGATGTGTATGCTTACGATCCCTATCTCTCCGCTGAAATCATGACCAAAGAAGGCGTCACTCCACTTACCAAGGTGGAAGACATCTTCAAGACCGGGGATTATGTATCGTTGCACATTCCTGCCAATACAGAGACCAAGAAGTCCATAAACTGGAACCTCTTGTCACTGCTCCCCGAAGGGGCTACATTGATCAATACCGCCCGCAAGGAAGTAATCGATGAGGACAGCTTGCTAAAGGCTTTTGCCGAAAAGAAAGGCTTCCGCTACGTGACGGACGTAGCTCCGGACAATCTTTCTGCCATCAACGAGCAGTATGCCGACCGCATCTATGCCACTCCCAAGAAGATGGGCGCACAAACCGCTGAAGCCAATAACAATGCGGGTATCGCAGCTGCCAAACAGATCATCGCTTTCTTTGACAAGGGCGACAAGACCTTCAAGGTAAACTAAAGTACCCTACCTTGGTATAGTAAAGGAGCAAGCCGGGTTGGCCTGCTCCTTTATCAATAATCTCTGGAATCTGGTGTTTCGCAGATAGGTGATTGTCGGATCTCGCCTGACAATCTCCCACGATGATTGAGATCAGTCTATTCCCAGAATCCTGCGCAGTTCCCTGATCTTAACTGCGGCCAATTCACGGGCTTTGATCGATCCTTTCTGCAGAGTATCGTTGATATAGCCGGGATCCGCCATCAAGTGATTGAACTTTTCCCGGAAGGGGGTTAGCTGCTCATTCATCACATCAAAGAGCTCTTGCTTGGCATGACCCCAGCCCATTCCTCCAGCGAGGTAGCGTTCTCTCAGAGCAGCAATCTGTTCTTCACTGGCAAAGCATTTGTAAAGAGAGAACACACTGCAGCAATCGGGATCTTTGGGCTCTTCTACGCCCTGGGAATTGGTGACGATTTTCATGATCAGCTTGCGCAGTTCTTTTTCGCTAGCGAAGATGGGGATGATATTGCCGTAGCTCTTGCTCATCTTACGTCCATCTAGTCCGACTACAGTTTTCACCTTATCATGGGCCAAAGGTTCGGGCAGCTTGAAAGCTTCGCATTTGTGGACGAAGTTAAAGCTCTGGGCTATGTCCACCGCCATTTCTACATGTTGAAACTGATCATTGCCCACGGGCACGTAATCGGGATCGAAGAGCAGGATGTCCGCGGCCATCAACACAGGATAAGTGAAGAGCCCCATATTTACGCCGTCATCTGGATCCTTGCCAGCTTCTGCATTGCTTTGGAGCATGGCTTTATAGGCGTGAGCGCGGTTCATCAGACCTTTGGGTGTATAGGCCAGAAGGATGGTGAGCAGCTCAAAAGTCTCGGGTACGGAGCTTTGTTTATAAAACAAGGAATGATCGGGATCAAGGCCACAAGCCAGCCAGGCTCCGGCGATTTGCAGGCTCATCTGGCGGATAGCTTCGGGATCTTTGGTGCTGTTCAAGGCGTGATAATCGGCGATAAAGTAGCGTGATTCGCAGCTCTCGCTCAGTTTCAGTGCGGGTTGGATGGCTCCCAGATAGTTTCCGATATGGGGGATGCCGGTGGGTTTGATTCCGGTAAGTGCTATCTTTTTCATATTATTCCTGTATAGATCCGTATAGGTAATCGGGTAAAGCGTCTGTAATCTCCACGTTTACGAAGGGGCTGTCCCCCTTGGGGGTGTTCTCAAAGGTGATCATGCCGTCGATCTCTGGCGCTTGCCACCACACTCTTCCTCTGAAGACCTCTTCATCTGCATCGTAATCCTCGATGATGGCACTTTGTACGGTGCCAACGTAGCGCTGCATTTTCAGCTCTTTGCTTTCGCCGATCTTCATGGCATATTTTATCTCAAGCTGCTCCAGATAACGGTGGCGGGGATTATCCCAGGGCAATTTGTAGGCCTCCTTTTCTGGAGAATAGGCAAATACCCCGATATGCAGGATATCAACCTCTTCCAGAAACTTATCCAGGAGATCCAGATCGCTCTGTGTCTCATTGGGATAGCCAACCATGATGGTTGTGCGAAACACCGCTTTGGGAATCTCATGCTTGATCTGCTGGAAGAGCGCTTTGAGCTCCTCGTAGCTCTTTTGCCGGTTCATTGCTTTGATCACCCGTGGGCTGACGTGTTGAATCGGGATCTCAAAATAGGGGAGAAGGCAATTGTACTTGTTCCAGAGCTCCAGCCACTTTAGTTCAAAATGGTCAGGGTGCATATACATCACCCTGATCCAACGATATAGATTCAGTTTACAAAGGGCATCGAGTAGTTTGGGCAGGGCCTTTTCACCATAGAGATCAATGCCATACATGCACGTATCCTGAGCGATGATCACCAGCTCTTCGCTATCATTGGCCATAGCTTTGGCTTCATTCACCAGTTCTTCAATGGGCACCGAAACCAGCTTGCCGCGGATGGAGGGGATCATGCAATAGCTGCAGAAATTCTCGCAACCATCAGAGATGCGCAGATATACGTGTTGGCCATCCTGAAACTTGAGGCGTCCTGCCTCAGCCAGTTTCCCTTGTTTAGTACCCTTGGGTAAAACATTGGATCTCAGGTACTTTTCAAAGCCCGCAAAATCCTTTAGCATGATCCAGGCATCAACTTCAGGAAACAGATCCTGATACTCTTCCAGGGCGCGCGTGGTCACGCAGCCGGTGGCGATGACCTTCGCTGATGTATTTGAAGTATACTCGAGCAAGTCATCCAGTACTCGGTCAAATTCGTCCAGAGATCTCTGCAGAAAAGCGCAGCTATTTACCACGACCACATCCGCTTCGGTAATATCCCGGGCTTCCTGCATTCCGTAGCTTTCCATGATAGCCACAAAACGTTCGCTATCTACGAGGTTCTTGGCGCAGCCCAAACTCTCGATGTAGTATTGCTTCATTTGAGGAGGTGGATAAAGAGTCCGCTACGTAGCTTTGGCTCAAACCAGGTAGATTTTGGGGGCATAATCTCACCGGCATCCGCAATGCCGATCAATTCGTCCATCGAAGTTGGATACATGGCAAAGGCTACTACTTCGCGTCCGCTATCCACGCGTTTTACCAATTCGCCCAATCCGCGGATCCCGCCCACGAAGTCGATGCGTTTGTCGGTGCGGGGATCATTGATCCCAAGGATGGGGTGCAGTAAGTTCAATTGCAGGATGGAGACGTCCAGGTTTTCCACTACATCGCATTCTTGCCAGCTTCCAGCTTTTGGGCTGATAAAGTACCATTTGCCATCGATATACATGCTTATCTGATGCAGGTGGGAGGGCTTGTATTCCGCTCCAGCGGGCACTTCCTGTACGTTCCAGCTCTTCTTTACCTGGCTCATATATTCATCTTTGGTGTAGCCGTTAAGATCTTTCACAACGCGGTTGTAATCAAAGATCTTCAGGTGATTATCGGGGAAAATCACGGTCATAAAGAAGTTAAATTCTTCATTGCCGGTATAGTTCGGATTTTGCTCACGACGCACCAGACCCACCTTGGCGGCGCTGGCGGTGCGATGATGCCCATCGGCCACATATAGATAGCGCATTTTGGCAAAAGCTGTTTCTATGGCCTTGATATCGGCATCCTTGTCCATCAGCCACAACGTATGGCCGATTCCATCATCTGAGGTGAAATCATACACGGGAGCATTGGTTCTGCATACATTTTCCACTATGGCGTCGATATCATCCTGGTGACGATAGGTGAAAAACACAGGTGAGGGGTGCGCGTCGCAGGTATCAACGTGGCGGATGCGGTCTGCTTCCTTTTCTGCACGGGTCAATTCATGCTTCTTGATGGTCCCGTCCATATATTCATCCACGGCACTGAGACCGACCAGGCCAAATTGATAACGCCCATCCATCTGCTGACGGTAGATGTAAAACATAGGCTTGTCGTCCTGTATCATGTGGCCATTGGTGATGTAATTGTAAAGGTTTTCCTTCGCTTTGGCATATACTGCGGGATCGTATAGATCGGTGCCTTCGGGAAGGTCAACCTCCGGTTTCTCCACATGGATAAAGCTGAGGGGATTCTTCTTAACCTCAATGCGGGCTTCATCGGAATCCATCACGTCGTAGGGAAGGGAAGCGATGGCGTGTGCTTTCTCTGGCACGGGGCGAACTGCTTTGAAGGGCTTGAATGTTGCCATTGGTCATAACCTCTTTATTCTTATTTTTCTGTGTTAATACATCATCAGGCAAAGAAGATTTCAAATACCTTTATCAGGTACAGATGATCTTCTGTGCCGCAAGTTTCGCGTACTGAGTGCATTGCCCACATGGGATTGCCGATATCGATGGTGGAGATGCCCAGATCGGCGGCCAGAATGGGGCCTACAGTACTACCACAGGGCATATCGCTGCGCACAAGGAAGCTCTGATATGGCACATGGGCTGCGTTGCAGAGCTGGATGAAGGCCTGGCTGCTCTCGGCTGTGGAAGCGTAGCGGTGATTGGCATTGAGCTTGATCACGGGGCCTTGATTCATGCGCGGAGCGTAATCGGGATCGTACTTCTCAGCGTAAGAGGGGTGATAGGCATGAGCCATATCGGCTGAGATCAGATAGGAGGAGTGAATCGCGCAAAAATACTCTTCCCTGCTGCAATTCAACGCCAGGCAGATGCGTTCCAAAAGCTCCGATAGCAGGGAGGAGAAAGCGCCTTGTGGTGTTTGGCTGCCGATCTCTTCATGATCAAAGAATACTCCCACGGCAGTGTGTTTCGGCCCTTTGGCAGACAGTAAACCCTGAAGTATGCTGTGAGTCATGGCCAGATTATCCAGCCTGCCACAGGCAATCATCTCGCTCTGTATGCCGATGGTGGCAGCCTCGGCTGTGTCATATAGATACAGATCGTCCGCAATGATGTCCGCTGCTTTGATCTTGAGTGCTTTGGCGATCAAAGCATACAGGGGATTCTCGTCCTTCTCGCTCACGCTGAGAATGGCTTGAAGATGAGTTTGTTTATTATATTCAAATCCTTTATTTATCTCACGGTTCATGTGAATGGCTGCGTTTGGGATGATGGCGATGGGACGCTTCAGATCTACCGTGCGGCTTTCATTACCCTTGGGAGTCTTTACGATCACACGGCCGGAAACGCTTAGTTCCCTATCCAGCCAGGTATGCACTATCGGCCCGCCATACACTTCCACGCCCATACGGCATACTCCACGATCACATCTGTAGCTCTGGGTCTTTAGCTTCAAGGAAGGGCTGTCAATATGGCTGGCGGCCAGTTTGAATCCGCTCTCGGCAGGGCTCTTGCTACCTACTACAAAGGCGATGACAGCTGTATCCATGCGACGAATGAAGTACTTCCCGCCCTTTTTGAGCTTGAAGCTTTTGCTCTCGCTCAATTCTACAAAGCCGGCAGCAGCCAATCGGTCCATGATCTGTTTGCTGGCTGTAAAGCGTGAATTCGCTCCGTCCAGGAAACTCAGGAAGTCTGTAAGGTGTTTATCCATAGTATTATGCTCCATTCTAATGTGTTGAAGGCCATGATTTCCAGTGGGCAGTTTATGTCAAGCAAGAGCATGAGTAGCATCGACTTTGAGTTGTGAGTCTTCGAAGTGGTCGCTGCCAATACTCATTCTTCCAGCCCGATCAGACTCTTGTCTCCTCACTTCAAGTTACGCTAATGCACCGCCAAGAGTGGCACATGCCATAGTGAGTGTGCAAAGCGCAGCGAAGCCCTTTGTGAACACACCCCGTCGGTACGACTCTAGCCGCCTGTCAACTGCTAGACTTGCTAAACACATCTCAAACACATCCCAAGCCACGCTCAGGATGTCTTTGGGATGCTCTTGGATTCATTATGGAGCCAAAAGTAAAGACAATAGTACACTTCGTATTCTACATGTGCCAGGGCTTTTTGTGCATTTGGTACACCTTACGAGGGGCTTTGGAGAGTGAACCGCAGGAGAGCCCCTACGAGGTGAAAACTATGAATCGTGTCGCCATCCGGGCTATTTGGGAACTGGTCTATGATGTGCACGACCAGAGATTAGCCCAAAAGTGTCATTCTCCGGGCTGTTTTAATCTGCCAGAAGTCTGAGCGATTTCGTGCGTTAGTTGGCAGTGAGTTTTAGTTGGCGACTTCGTTGCGTTAGAGAGATGCTTTATCGCTCAATTCCACCCAGCGTTCGAGGATCTGTTCGTGTTCTGAACTGAGTCGCTCTATATCGGCTGCCAGGTCGCTGTATTCCTGAGCTTTGAGATTGGGTAGGCTAAGGCGATCCTCTAGTTCGTTTAGGTTGTTCTCCAATTCTATGATTCGGGATTCGAGGTTAGCAAATTCCCGCTGTTCATTGTAGGATAGACCTTTATTGGTCCTCTTTGGGCGTAGAATCTCAGGCGAACTGCTCTCTTCACGTACTTCTTTTTCGTAACGTTTTACCAGGAGGTAATCAGAGTAATTGCCGGCAAACTTGCGGAAATGGCCATCTTGATGGATGAAGAGGTAATCCACACAGCGATCAAGGAAGAAGCGATCGTGAGAAACCACGAGCAGGCAACCCTTGAAGGCATCAAGATAATCCTCCAGGATTTCCAGAGTACGGATGTCAAGATCGTTAGTTGGTTCATCCAGGATGATGAAGTTTGCTCCAAACATGAGGGACTTGAGCAGATAGAGGCGTTTTCTTTCACCTCCGGAGAGCGCTGAAAGCTTCATTTGCTGCATTTTGCCATCGAAGAGAAAACGATTGAGCATCTCGGTAGCTGTCACTTTACTGCCGTCCGCCATCCTGATGGTTTCCGCGTATTGCGCGATATATTCATAAACGCTTAGCTTTGGATCAAAGCTATCTTCATCCTGTTTATAATAAGCGATATGAGTATTGATGCCCAGTTTGATGCTGCCAATATCTGGTTTGACATCGCCGGTGATCATCTTGAGAAGAGTGGTTTTGCCACAACCGTTGGGGCCTAACACACCGATGCGTTCCAGGGGTTGAAAGTTATGATCCAGCTCCTCAAAGAGAGGGCGCGAATCGTAGGACTTGCTAAGCTTATGCAGTTCCAGAATGGTGCGGCCCAGGCGATCGGTTTGAAAGGATATGTCCAGATCCTGTTCCTCGATCAGATAGCTTTTACTAAGCAGTTCCTTTACCCTGTCCACATGGTTTTTGGGTTTGGTGGCCCGGGCTCGGGCTCCCCGGGCTAACCACGCCAGTTCTTTGTCCAATTGTGCCTGACGGCGGGTTTCTTTGCGTTCAGAATCCTGCTGGCGCAGGATCTTGCCCTTTACGTAGTCACTATAGTTCCCTTCATAAAAGTAAAGCTTTGCCCGTTCGATCTCGAAGATGCGGTTGCACACGGCATCCAGGAAATAACGATCGTGGGTAACGAAGATCAGTGCTGTCTTCATGGTGGCCAGATAGTCCTGCAGCCACTCGATGGTATCCAGATCCAAGTGATTGGTGGGTTCATCCATTACCAATAGATCTGGCTCGGTAGCCAGCACCTTGGCAATATCTACCTTGCGCCGTTGACCGCCGGATAGTAGTCGCATGGGTTTATCATAAGTATCAATGCCCAGTTTGGTGAGCAGCGCTTTGTACACATGATCTGGCTTTTGCGCTTTGGGATCACCGGGAAATACATGCTCCAGGACATTTGCGTGGGGAAGAAACTGGGGATCCTGTTCCAAATAACCTATCTTGAGACCTTTGCGGGGAGTGATGGTACCGGTATTGGGAGGAAGTGCTGCTGATAAGATACGCAAGAGCGTTGTTTTACCGCTGCCATTCACGCCCAGAATGCCGATTTTATCCCCAGCATGGACGCCGAAGCTGGCATTATCAATGATGCATCTATCCCCATAGGAGAGAGAGACATTTTCGAGTGTGAGGATTACGTCGCTGGCCATAAATGCTGGCGTCCCTGAGGCGATTCGAACGCCTGACCTTCACCTTCGGAGGGTGCCACTCTATCCAGCTGAGCTACAGGGACGCAAATAGGTGAGTTCATAGATTTCTGACGGCTACTTTGTGTCAACTCCAAATGACTAAAACTCGCTTTTTCCGCAGAGTTTGGCGGCTGCATTAGGGGCGTGTTTTCTGGCAATATCACGGATTACATCGGCGATTTCACGGATTTCCCACTGGGCATGGGCATCACTGCGCAGACGTACAAAGTGATAGATCTCCCGTAGATTCATCTTGGCATATACCTTTACAGGGGTGGCATTTAAGTTCAAATAGCTGCGCAGATGTGCCAACGAAGCGGGGAAGGTGTCGCCAAGCTTGATCCCTTCATAAAAGAGCTTTTCCCATATCCCTTTGCGCTTGATCTTCAGGATTGGTTCAGGCAGCATGATGATGCCTGGACTGCCAGATTTCTTGATCAAAGTGCACTGACGATGCCGCTTGAATTGAGCCCAACAGCACTCGCTCATACTGATTTCAAATTCAAACTCCGCGGTTTCAAATGCGCGCGGCATTTTGTGCCAGCTTTCCAGGCCGGAAAAGAGTTGATTCCAGAGCTGGGTTTTCTTCAGTTTCGGCAGACCGGACACAATATCAAGGGTATCAGAGTAGCTAAGCTCTCCCCTGATGTAAATCAGTGCAGTGAGTATGCGGTCGTCAGCATTGTGGGGTGCAGAGATCAGCTTTACCTTGGTTTCCAGATCCAGCGCGGCCAGCCAGGGCAATTCCTGCTGCATAAAGCCGCTGAAGCCTATCGCGTCTGGATTGACGGTTCCTTTGAATCCATCATTCTGAGTGTAACGGATCAGAGAAGGACTGATGGCTGAAACTTCCGTGTAAAGAAGTTCACGCAGTTGGTGGGCTTCAGCTCCAGGCGCTGATGAAAGACGGCGTAGCAGGGCTTCAATGTTGCGGGCATTGATGGTGATCCCCATCTGGGTCTTTGTGGCCAGAGGGAGGATATATCGCGCGTCTTCCTTGGCCCGGCATTCCAGATCTCGTCTTGATAACTGTTTATCGAGGGTCTGGTAGTACTCGCAGAGCATTTTGTAAGAGCTTTCATACTCATTGAAAAGGCTCTTCATGTAGGCTTTGTAGCGTTTCTTCAGTTTGGGCAAATCGTCGAGCTCTTCAGGGATCACGTAATCCGCGGAAAAGGTTACGTAGCGCTGAGATTTTTCAGTGAAAGAGACCAGGCGACTTCGCTGTACAGTCTCAGTGAGATGTCTGGAGATATCAATTAGATCGATATTGAAGACAGCATGCTCAGCTACAGAGGCATGCCCCATTTCGAAGATAATATTGGTATTGGATGAACGAGCTTTTTCTACTTCTTTGAGGGCTTCTACGCGCAAATCATCCACACTCTTCTTGCTGCGGCTGATTCTGGCGTAGGCTGCAGAGATCACTTCGGGAGTGGCAGTTCGATCCTTCAGACTGTCAATAAGGCTCTTGTCAATGTTGAACCCGGCAATGAGAAGCTTCATTGTGGGGGTCTCCATCAAAGCAGGGCAGAAACACTGCTAGCGCCGATCCTGCTAGCGCCAGCGGCTATCATTTGGTTCGCGCTGTCTTTATCACGAATTCCGCCACTGGCCTTTACTCCAAGTTTGGGGCCAACAACTTCACGCATCAAAGCGATGTCTTCCGCTTTGGCTCCAGAAGTTCCAAAACCGGTGGAAGTCTTTACGTACTTTGCTCCTGCCTTTTTGCTGATCAGACAGCTGAGGATCATCTGCTCCCTGGTCAGAAAGCTGGTTTCGATGATTACCTTGAGGAGTACAGAATTTTCCAGACATTGGATGGCAACTGACTTGATGGTTTCCATCGCCATCTGCCAATCTCCGCTTCTGAGAGCCGCCAGGTTTTGCACCATATCCAGTTCATCGATTCCAGCCTCAAGCACAGCCTTGGCTTCTTTCTTTACGGCTTTTCGGGAGCCAGCCCCCAGGGGAAAGTTTATCACAGTGCAGATCTTCACGGCACCATCAAGGATTTTCCGGGCGTAGGGTATGAAGTGGGAATTGATGCACACGGAGGCTGTATGATGTTCGGCGGCCATGGCGCAGAGATTTGCGATATCATCGTCTGTGGCATCGGCTTTGAGTACTGTAGCATCGATGATGGATGCGATGCCTTTTGCCGGGTCGTAAAGCTCATCGGGTTCATCAGCCCGACATTTGGCGCAGTGTAAACAAACATGGTGAGCTCCGCCACAGCGACAGATCTGCTGGCTGGGAAAGTATTCTTTGGCAATGTCTGGTATGCTTTTCATAATGTATCCTTTAAGAACCGGCTAATTGACCACAGGCACCTGATACATCAGATCCGCGGCTGCGTCGCAGAGTGATGGCCTGATTGATGCTCTGGGCAGCGGTCATAAATGTTTCAATTTCCTGCGCATCAGGTTTTCGGTAGGGTAGATGGGGCACGGGATTGAAAGGTATAAAATTGATCTTACAGGAAAGATCGCCAGTGAACTTGCGCAAGGCCTTGATGTCGGCAGGGCTCATATTCACATCAGGGATCAGTATGTATTCGAAAGTGACGCGATAACTGCTCCGGCTCAGGTAGTACACCAGAGCATTCTTCAGGCTAATCAATGGATAGGTCTGATTGATGGGCATCAAGGTGCTGCGGATCTCGTCAATGGCTGAGTTTAGCGATACAGCAAGCTTGCATTTTACTCCGCTATCGGACAGAGCGATTATCCCGGGGATGACGCCACAGGTGGATACTGTGGTGCGTCGGGGACTGAATGCTATGGTATCATGGGCTTGAATGATGGTAAGAGTCTTTAGCACTGTGGGAAGATTGTCCAGGGGCTCGCCCATGCCCATAAAAACGATGTTTGTAACTCTTGGAAGTGGGCTTTGAGCCAATGCCAGCATGATTTGTCCCACGATCTCATGGGTTTCCAGATTGCGCCTCAGTCCCAATCTGCCGGTGGCACAAAAGCTGCAGGAACGGGCACAACCTACCTGGGACGATACACAGAGTGTGTTCTTTTTGTCTGGATCAGGGATCATCACCATCTCGATTTTGGCACCATCTTCCAGGAGTAAGCGGTATTTGATGCTACCGTCATCGGCCTTGTCCTCTTTATCGATGATGGGCAAAGTAAAGCTGTATTGTTGAGTGATAAATACCTTAAAATCGATGGGAAGATCCGTCATCTCTTCTGGGTTATACACCAGCTTTACATAGAGCCAGTGCATCAACTGACGGTGCCGGAAGGCAGGGTATGCCTTCATAACTACGGCTTTAATTTCGCTGGAACTCTGGGAAAAGATGTTTACTCGCATGTCAGTAAATCCGGAACACTGATCACCGGTAGTGTGTTGTATTCATCGGGGGTCAATTCGGCAATCCCTTGATCTTCAGTGGAAAGATATATCTTTTTGGCCAATACATCGATGCGAAATACCATCGCTTTATTCCCCTTGTATTTTACGCAGGTGCCAATGATGGGAAAATCTCTGCCTTCTTCCACGTAGAAATCCTCTTCGAAATTCAGACAGCAAAGTAAGCGTCCGCAGGGACCTGATATTTTGGATAGGTTCCCAGCTAGATTCTGATCCTTGGCCATCTTGATGGTAACCTGATTGAAGCGCTTGAGGAAACTGCTGCAGCAGTATTGGCAACCACACATACCAAAACCGCCCAGGCGCTTTGCTTCATCGCGCCCAGTAGTTTGGTGTAGTTCGATACGGGTGCGGAAAATGGTGGCCAATTCGCGGACAAATACACGAAAATCGATCCTGCCATCTGCGGTGAAAAAGAAAGTCAGCTTGTTACCGTCAAATTGATATATGGTTTCAATCAGTTTCATCTCAAAGGGGTAGCGCAGCAGAAGGTCATTGAAGGTGTGGGAAGCCTTTTCTTCTTCCTGACAGATGCTATTCATTTTATCGATGTCCGAATCGCTTGCTTTGCGCAGGATCTTATAGACACGGTTGCCGGATAGAACGTCACTATCTTCACGGGGGACAGCCATGTGCACAATTTGGGCGATATCCTCGCCGCGTTCTACCTCCACTACGATGAGATCTTCGGGTTCGATGGGCAGGGCATCAGGATTCAAGTAATGCCCCATGCGGCCACTACGAAACTCCACTTCAATATAATCTTGCATCTATTATTCTCCAGATAGCATTTCGTATAGCTCCATCTCGGCGCTACTCAGCTCCAAGTCTCTGCGTTTCTTCACGATGGATGCTGTTTTGCAAAAGGCTGGATATCGATATTCTGTCAAGGAATCAGCTTCGCCCCAAGAAAAACTGGGGACAAAACCGATAAACAAACCAGGGCCATAGATGTTGCACCCAATTCCTATTACCAGACCAGTATTCAATGATGTATTGATGCCAGTCTTGCTGTGATCTCCGATAATGCAGCCCATAAAGCAGGTCCCGGAATCCATTTTATCGGTTATTCTGTAATTGTATACATTGACGTTACGATATGTGTTCTTCAAATCACTATTATTCGTGTCAGCGCCCAGATTTACCCATTCTCCGAGGTAGGAATGCCCCAGAAAACCGTCGTGTTGCTTGTTTGTATAAGCCTGAAAGATGCTGCCTTCCACTTCGCCGCCTACCTTGCAGACTGGACCGATGCTCACTCCGCCGTAGATCTTGGCCCCAATCTTGATCACGCTCATCTTTCCGATGTAGGTGGGCCCGCAGATCACGCTATTTGCCATCACTTTGGCTCCCTCATCGATCACGATAGGACCCTCTGATGCGTCCAGAACCACGTTTGGGGCCAAACTAACATCCTCGGCAATCCATATTCTGTAGGGATTCAGCACATGCACACCTGGTTCGGTTTCAAAAAAGTTGTCCTCTTCATAAAAGATGTTTTCGAAGTCCCAAGTGATCATCCGGGGATTATCATGCACAACTTCCGGCAGGTGCTGATATAGAGTCACGCTGCTTACTATGGGCTCTACTGAAGTGGGCAGAGTAAAACCAAATTCTAGCTTTACACTGGTACAAATTGCTACTACCTGATCGCCACTTAATAAAGCCTGATCGGTTCCCAATTCTTTGATGGCGCGGATTGCCTCATCATTTACTACCAAACGTGAGTTTACATAGAGCTTGATGCCTTCAGCGGGAGCATTGATCTCCCAATCTGGATGGCGCTCCCAGTAAAGCTTCTCAAGTCTGGGTTCCATAATGTAGCTGGAGCCCTGGTCACCGAAGAGATACTCCAAGCGCTGACGCAGCTTTAGGATGCCACAACGCACATCTCCCACCATACGGGTGAGGGTAATGGGGTAGAAGGACTTATGATAATTGTCATCAAAGATTACGAGCTGCATTTGTCACTCCTTTTGGGGGGCGTTTACCATGCCAGACAAAGAAGCCAAACTGGCCCATGATCATGGTAAACACCAGAAAAAAGGTCTGGATGATCAGCCACAGAGGGTAAAACCCCAGCATTCGGGAACTAATCCCAAAATGCTTGCGGCTGTATGAGATCATGATGTTTTCGATCAGGATGCGGTAGGCAAAGATGATCAAGCCCAGAGGCAGATTGATCAGCATCATCACCAGCCCGCCCCAATATAGACAGGCCATGGAAAAGAGGATGAAAAAGAACTCAGGATTGAAGGTTAGCTGATACTTCATGTTCGAAGCCCAGCGGCTGCGTTGATTTAGTAGCTGTTTCCAGCTCTTCACCGGATGTGTATGTGTAAAGGAAGCGGATGAGAAATTGAAGATAATCTTGTGTCCTTTACGACGCATCAATTGCATAAGATTGACGTCGTCACCGCTGATCAGATGAGCAATCCTGGCAAATCCACCCACATCATAAAAAGCAGACTTTCTATATGCCAGATTCTGCCCGATGCAGGCCCAACTTTTGCCCAGAGTGTAGCCTCCGCCCAAAACCATGTAGGTAAGGGCAAAATCCAGGTGTTCATACTTCTGCAAGATGCTTGCTTTGCTCCATACGGGGATCAAGGTTCGTGAATAACCCGCCACCATGCTAACATCGTCGGTAAAACAGGCCACCATGCTTGATATCCAGGTGAAGGGAACGATGCAATCCGCATCCGTGGTCAGTATTATCTCTCCCTGGGCAGCTTCTATAGCATGGCTGAGCGCTACTTTCTTCGGGGAGATGGAGTTTTCTCGATCGGTACTTTTCAGGTATCTTACCTTGTGCCCAGCGTCAATGTATCGCTGGATGATGGCTGCAGTATCATCTTCCGAATCATCATCGGCAAAGACGATCTCGTATAGTTCCTGGGGGTAATCCTGCGAAAGGAGACAGGTCATCAAACGCTGCAGGTTAGCAGCTTCATTGCGCGCTACAACCACCACGGATACCAGTTTTTTCCGATAGTTAGGCATCGCCTTATAGCGCTTCCAGCCAAAATAGAAGCGGATCACAAACACGATATAGGTAAGCGCGCCGCTACAGATAAGCGCAAAGAGAATCCAGAACAGCAGTCTTGCGATCAATCCAATTCCTGTGCGTCGTTGTACCCCCAACGCGTGGGATAGAAATTGAAGCGCAAAGTATCGGACATCGCAGGAGGAATGTTATCCTCCAGAAAGTACTCATCCATACCTTCGCCATTGCTCAAGAACCCGGTGCTGGAATTGATCTTACGGCTTACTACGCCATCTGGGACGGAAAAGGTATAGCGCGGATCGTCGGCTGCAGGGAGCTTACCTTTGTTATCTAGCCTGATGCATTTGGTCATGATTCGTCCCCAAATGGGGGCACAAACTGCACTGGATGACACTGTGGCATTACTGTCGAAGCCATTCCATATCCCCAGGGTGAACTTGGGATTGAAACCGATGAACCAGGCATCACGATGATCGCTGGAAGTTCCGGTCTTCCCTGCGACCTGCCAGTGATAGTTGTTTCGAGCTGCGGCTCCGGTACCTGATGATGTGACGGATTGGAGCATTGAGGTCATAATGTATGCCACACCGGAATCTGTTACTTGGGTTTTAGTGGTGTATCCCCGTTCCAGCACCTTTCCATTGATGTCTTCCACCTTGGTGATAAACACAGGGCTTACACGGTATCCACCATTGGGGAAAGTGGTATAACCCGAGATCAGAGTGATGGGAGTAACCTCATAACTCCCAAGTGCAGCGGAATAATCTGTCACTCTACGTTTGATCCCAAAGCGCATAAATGCATCGGATAATACATCCAGCCCCAGATCGATCGCCGCTTTTACTGCCCAAAGGTTATAAGAATGAGTGATTGCGGTGCGCATCCGGCTGAATCCGTAATACTTTTTTGTATAGTTCTGAGGTGACCAGGGTTTACCATCTCCGCCAGTCAAACTAATGGGGGCGTCGTTGATCACAGTCGCAGGAGTATAGCCCTTTTCGATGGCTGCTGTGTAGAAAACTGGTTTAATAGAGCTGCCGGGTTGTCGTTTTGCTTGAGTCATGCGGTTAAACTTGCTATGGGTGAAGTTTCTGCCCCCGATAAGAGCTCTTACATAACCAGTCTTATTCTCCATCAATACCAGTCCGCCTTGCAGATACTTAGTATTGATATCAAAGGCGTTTGGACTTACAGATGCGTATTTATTGGCATAGTTATGCCGGCCTTCAACCTCCGTAAGGTACTGATTCATCACTGAATCGGCATACACGGAAAGATCCTGGTCCAGAGTGGTGTATATCCTGAGGCCACCTTCAAAGAGTCGTTCTGTGCCATACTTGCGTTCCAGATAGAGCCTGATATGCTCAATGAAGTAATCCGATGCATATTGACGATATGAACTGCCGGCGTTCCGAAGTGGAGTCTTGATGGCGGCCAGGTACTCTTCTTCGTCCAGCTTTTTGACTTTCTTCATCCGTTCCAGGATCAGATTGCGTCTGGCCAGCGCCCGGTCAGGATGCTTGATGGGATCAAAGTAGTTTGGGCGTTGAATCATCCCGATCAACGTGGCTGATTCAGGCAGAGTAAGATCCTTGGCATGCTTGCCAAAATAATACAGTGCAGCAGTTTCCACTCCATGGATCTGACCTCCCCAGAATATCTTATTAAAGTATATTTCCAGGATTTCTTCTTTGGTAAATTCACGTTCAATCCGGAAGGACAGGAGGATTTCCTTGATCTTGCGTGAGATGCGTTTATCCAGAGTTAAAAACATGTTTCGGGCCATCTGCTGAGTGATGGTGCTGGCGCCTTGGGAGAAATCCCAGCGTACTATATCGATCACGATCGCCCTCACGTTTCCCAGGATGTCCACCCCATAGTGTTTATAAAAGTTCTTGTCCTCGGCAACGATCAGCGCATCCACCAAATGGGGCGGCAATTCCCTCAGTGATACCAGCTTACGCTTTTCAAACGCGAAGAGATGAATCATTTTACCATTGCGGTCATACACTTCAGAGCCACTGCGCAGGGTGAAGTTTCGCAGCTCGGAGGTGGGAGGTAATCCGTCCCTGTAAAACCACACTACACCAACGGCTATTCCGATTATGATGCACACGGCGATACCGGCGATCTTGAGCGTCTTACTATAATCTCTTCTATGTCTTCTCTTCATGTCGTTACCCTTAAGCTCGGGATTTTATCCTCTATATATAGGCACAAATACGCTGTGATTATACCACTAATCAAGCCTAACAAAATCAGGATTGGTGTCAATACAAAAAGTCCATCGTTGCGAATAAGCCAAGATCTCACTAGTAGCAATTGCGCGGTATTATGCCCTATTGCGCCAAGAACACTGATGCCAAACATGCTGAAACGAGGACGGATAAATAGCCCCATGCTCATCAAGCAAACCGCCGCCAAACCTCCGACCAGAGATAGCGCAAGCATTGGCGATAGGAGACTGAAAGTGGCAAGCGCTCCAATCACTGATTTGGCGATTGCGACCACAAAAGCGCTGAGGATTCTGCGATGATAGACCAAGTAGAGCAGCACGACATTGGATAGCCCGATTCTGATAAATGGTATAGGCAGCATGCTCATAATCAGATTTTCCACTATGTACACAGCGGATGCCGTGGCGGTTAGAAACGCCAGGAATAAAATGCTGTCCGGCTTCATGAATTGAAGTACCTGTGGATAATGGGATCAGGGCTTTTCCGTAACTCTTGATAGGAACCGAAATGCAACATCCTGCCCATCTCAATGAAGAGGATCTTTTGCCCCAAGTGCTCAATTGTGCCTATATCGTGAGTAATGGTGATTAAGGTGGCTCTGTTTGCACTGATGATTTCGCTCATGTAATAAAGAGTGTCCTGAGCAGTAATGGGATCCAGACCGGATACCGGTTCATCAAAAATGATGTAATCTGGATCATATACAAGGGCGCGGGCGATCCCGATCCGTTTTCTCATCCCCCCGCTCAATTCGGCGGGATACAAGCTTTCGGTGTGGACCAGACCCACCAGATCAAGGCATTCCTTTACCTTTGTAGCGATCTTGTCCTCATCCTTTTCGCCTCTTTCATATAGGGGTAGAGCCACGTTTTGATACACCGTGAAGGAATCCAGTAGTGCCGCCATTTGAAAGACCATTGCGAAACGTTCCTTCACTCTGCTGCGCTCCATTTTGGTACACTGATACAGGTCTATGCCATCAATCTCAATGCTTCCCGCATCTGGAGCATAAAGCCCCAAGAGGCTCTTCATCAAAACTGTTTTCCCCGATCCGCTGCGTCCCAGGATCACCAGGTTTTCCCCATCCGGCAGAGTAAAATTAATATCTTGCAGGATTACTTTTTTGCCCAAACTCAGGCTCAGTTTATCTACCTTAATCACGCCTGTATCTTCTTTTTTTGGTATAGACCGGTTAGCAGCGCGCTCAACAGACCAAAGGAATTGGCATAGAAATCGTAGATACTTACACTGCGGCCGGGAATAAAGCGTTGATGATACTCATCCAGGGCGGCGCTGATCCACATCAGTACAAACACGCCCAGATATGTTTTCGTGGCAGCAGTGCGCTTTCTCATGTATGTGCTTACCAGTAGTCCCCAGATGAAGTATACGAGGATATGTGCAAGCTTGTCGCCACTCCAGATATTTACGGTGGGAAGGTCTTTGCTGGGGATGGAAGATACCAGCCAGATCAGCAACATCCACAACACACAGAGATAGAGATAGCCCTTTGCACTCATCAGGATATACTCAGTATCTCCCATGTGATCACGACCAGCTTCTTGCGAAGATGCGCCTTGACCGGTATGCCACCTTGATTCACCCAGATACTCAGGTGCAGATCTTCATCGAGGAAGTTGTGAGTAAGCATGTCGATGTAAGGTGCTTTATTGGCATTCAAGGCTTTGAAACGCAATTCATACTTTCTGGTCTGAAACTTGCCAAGGGAGGTCTTGAGATCTTCTACTTTACCGCCGCTGACGATAGCTTTCCATGGTCTGCCATTTCCGTCCACCAGATACTCGCCAATGGGCTTTTCGCTTTGACTGATCTTGGCCAATAGCGTAAAGATATCATGGCTGGGCGCAGGTAAAGTGTAGCTGATGCTTTCATTACTGGACTTTCGGTGCATGGTGGCCGAGTTTTTGTGATAACTCGTGTTGATAATATCCTTGAGCTCGCTCTGGTGGATAACTCTTACATAGCTTTGAGGCATGAAATCCGCGTCGAAGGACACCCGGTAGATATTGTTTATATGGGGGAAGATCGTCCTGAAGCCGCTGTTGCTGGCTTTGACGTAAAGATTATCTTTGCCAATGCTCAGCCTCAGGTCTGCCACCTTGAATCCCATGGAGTTTATCCTGTACTCCAGATTTTGAGCTTGCACTATACCCAGGCCAAGAAGGCCAAGTATCAGTATAATGTATTTATTCATCGCTATCTATCTTTCTTACCTTTACTTGTTTGATGCTTCGTTCGTCGCTGTCCAGAACCATTATGTCCAAACAATCATTGAGGATATAGCTTTCTCCCACCTGGGGGACATGGTTGAACTGGGCCAGGAGAAACTCAGCAATGTTGTCATAATCGTCCACCGAGATGTCAGTGGAAAACTCCTGATTAAACTGCCTTGCACTATAATTCCCGCTCAAGGTGTAGCTGCCATCATCGCATTTGGTGAATTCTGGGATCTCGTCGGCATCGTATTCATCGCGAATCTCACCCACGATCTCTTCCAGTATGTCTTCCAGAGAGATGATACCCGAGGTGCCACCATACTCGTCCACAACCACGGCCACCTGCAGCTTACGAGCTTTGAATTGATTCAATAGGGATTGGATCTTCATGTTTTCGGTCACGAACCATGCGGGTCGCATCAAGTCAGTAATGCTCTGCTTTTCCGGATACAACAGGATGTCCTTTACGTAGATGATCCCCACGATGTCATCAATGGTCTCCCGGTACACAGGTATCCGCGAATAACCGCTGGCCACGATCAAATCTCTGAGTTCATCCAGACTCTGGCTTTCCTCAATGGCGGTAACGCGTACACGAGGCACATAGATCTCGCTGATCTCGGCTTCTCTAAAACGGAATAGTCCTACCAGCATCCTTTTTTCATGCTCTTCCAAAGTACCTGATGAGGATTCGCTTTGAATCAGATTGTGAAATTCCTCATGTGTAAAGCGTTGACCAATATGCTTCTCCAGATTTTGCTTGCGCGATACCCAGTAACTAATCTTTTCAAAGACCCAGACTGGGGGGAAGAGTACAAACTGCAATAGGGCTAGGGGATAGGCCAAAATGAGGCTGATCTCATTGGCCTTGCTCAGTGCTATCAACTTGGGGATGATTTCCCCAAAAAATAAAATCACCAGTGTGGCGAGCAACACTTGGATGGTGATTGTCGAAGATAAATCCCACCCTCTAGTTTTGGCCAGATTGATGGCGATAATGGTGCCAAAAGACGATATGGCCACATTTACCAAAGTGTTTCCTAAGAGCAAGGTGATTAGCAGCTTGCGCGGTTTAGATAACAGCTTTAACACCATTCTACCTGTTTTTGAATCGCTATTCTCCAGTTTTTTTAAGTACACGCGTGACAATGAAAACATTGCCGTTTCGCTGCCGGAAAAGAAAGCTGACAAAGCTAGGAATACGACTAGCAGCAATATGTTGGAATCAGCCAATTACACCCTCCGTAATTTGCTTTCGGTAATTCTCTTCTGCGTCTTCCATTTTTCTTCTGTCTGCCGTTCTGATGTGATCAAAACCTGTCAAGTGTAGTAATCCATGAATCAGAACCAGCCAAAATTCCTCTCTGAATGTATTTGTACCCTTTTGTAAAAACACTTGATTTGTGTCAATGATAATATCACAAAGCCGGGTTTTGCGCCCATCCAGAACTATGGCATCACCTGCAAAACTGAGCACATCAGTGACGCGATTCACCCCACGGTAAAGCCGGTTAAACTCCCTCATAGCCTCACTCTTGACCAGTTGCAACGAAATCTGGAAATCAGTATCAGGCGCTTCAGCGGCGCATATAGTCTCTGCTATCAGGCTAATGGTGGTGGCGTCTGTGCCGCTGGGTAAATCACCCTCTATATCAATGTTTGTCATGCTCTTCTGGGTAATCCAGTCGTTTGCGATAGATGCTCCCCAACACAGGCAACATGGATTGTTTCACGGTGTGAAGGTCTTTCATGGTAATTGGGGCTTCATCGAATTGTCCTTCGCGGATGAGACGGGCGATGGTATCATCAATGATCTTTATAATATCTTCTTCGCTCTGGATGTTTTTCGCTTTGGTAGTGCTTTCCACCACGTCTGCTAGCATCACCAGCACAGCTTCTTTACTTTGGGGGCGGGGACCGGAGTATTGAAAAGCCTGCGGGGGAGCGTCCAGATTTAGCTTTTGGGCTTTGTCATAGAAAAAGCGGATAACGCTATTTCCATGGTGTTGCATTAGAATGTCGATCACTGGCTGGGGAATCTTATGCTTCTTTGCCAGAGCAATGCCTTCCAAAACATGATTTTTGATCATCTTCGCGCTTTCTTCCGGAGCTCTGGTATCGTGTATCGCATTCGAATTCTCGTTGTTCTCTGTAAAGGCTTCTGTATTTACAATCTTTCCGATATCGTGATAATAGCTGCCCACTCTTGCCAAAAGCGGATTCGCCCCAATCGCTTCGGCAGCCCGCTCTGCAAGATTGCCCACGATCAGGCTGTGATGATAGGTGCCTACCGCTGTAGTAGCCAGTTGTTTCAGCAAGGGATGGTTAAAATCGAGCAGTTCCAGTAAGGTCTGTTTGGTAGCTCGATTCCAGCGGCGCTCGTAATACGGTACGATAATCAGAATACCCACGATGCTGATAGCACAGGAAATCATCCCAAAACCGATGTTTCGAAACACTACAGCCAGAGGATCGCTTTTGTAGATTGATATGGCTACATTCACCAGTGTAGTGGAGATCAATAGATAAAACCAAATACTGAGGAATTCATGCTGCGCATGCTGGCGTTTCACCAGCAGCAAGGTCATGGTGGTGCTTAGTAGAAAGATCACCGGGGTATAGGTTTCCCAGTTTATAAAGGGATTCAAGATCAACATCGAGCAGATCCCATAAAGCAGGCCAAAATCCGTGCTAACCAGTATTGCAGCCGCCAGAACGGTAAGGGCGAAGGGGATCAAGAGGTTGTTCAGCGTAAAAATATGATTTGTGAAAATGCCTACAAGAACGATTAGGATGAAGCCCAGATTTACCGGTAGATAGTCAGCGACGCTATGGCCACTGGTTTTATTGAATACACCATAATAGTGATTTGCCACAAGCAGGATTAGAAAAGTATAGATCATCATACCCAAGGCCAGCAACATCTGCTGCAGGGGAGATTTATGCAGGTTTCGGCTACGAAAAGCCGCTTGTAACGATTCCAGCTTCTCGATATCACGTTCGGTAACTCGGGCGTTCTTTCGGACGATCACTTCATTTTGTAGTACAATTCCTTCAGTCTCGGGTATCTCACTGAGGGTTTTTTGCTTTAGCTCTATCAGGTGTTCTTCATCGACCACGATGTTGGGAAGCACCAAGCTTTCCGCTATTGCAGTGAGGAACAGCTCAGCTTCCGGGTATGCCCCAATGAGTTCCCGCAATGCTTCATCACGGTTTAGATATGTACTTGTGGGTTTGGAACTTCGAGATTTGCCGTTGAAGATCAGGATACTGTCGCCAGGTGATTCGGCGTAAATACCTCTTTTGTATACTTCTTGCAGCCCAGCTCGGATCCGGTCATAGCTTCGATCCAGATTTTCATTGCCATACGCAAAGACCAATGCGGCTGTATCCAGCTTGAAACCTGCCTTGGTGGCTGCATCGGCCTTTTGGACAGGGCTGAGAGTAGGATCATCATAAAAAATTGCCCAGAGCTGGTCAATGACGCTTAGGGCGCCAAACAACTGCTCGTCGCTGATGCGATATGGCGTGGGAATGTTTTCCACGCTTTCTTCGCGTTCGCTATTTAGCAGCTCCGGATTTTTCATGATCGGAAAATCAAAAGGTGCGATCAGTTCTGTTTCTGAGACCTGGCCTGCCTTTAAGCGAAACTCTGGATAGTTAAAGCGCCCAACCGCGAAGGTGTGGTACAAACCCACGATTATCAGGGCTGTAAGTATTATGATCCACATGTATTTCGAATTCATTATTCCCTTATATACAAAGGCGGTTACTTGTCAAGAGCGAAATCCCTCTGATATCTCCTATACTTGTCAAGCTCATCCCAAACACAACCCAAGCCGCGCTCAGGATGTCTTTGGGATGATAATGGATTCAGTAGCCCCTGAAAGGGGTGAAACAGGTGGATAAAAGCGCTGAAGAACACAGCGTAATCCCGTGTAGGTGCAATGACATAGCGAAGGAGTCTATATGCGAGGTAGTCTGATGGTGATGGTGCTTCCTTTTCCGGGTTCTGACTCTATCTCCAAACTGCCCTTCATCTTCTTCACTGAATCACGGCACAAAATCCAGCCCAGACCAATGCCGGATCCCTCTCTTCGTGCGCTGTAAACAGGTTTATTGCGCTTCATCAATTCCTTGATCTCATTGCGGCGCATGCCTACACCAGTATCAGAGATGGAAATAGTGATTTGCTTATCGGCATTTCGCGCTTTCAAACCTATACGGCCGTTATCAAAACTAAACTTTACTGCATTATTCAGCAGATTGCGTACGACTATTTTGAAGAGGTCGCTGTCGATGAGGGCAAAGATCTGCTCATCCCCATAATCGAAATCCAGAGTGAGGTTTTTCTGTGCGGCTATAGGCTGATAGATCATGTATATCTGTTGCAGATGAGGGATGATATCTTGATTTGTGATGTTAGTAATGTCGTCCAATCGGCGGCGCTGCAGTCTGATCCCATCCAGCATTTCGTCCACCAACTTATACATGTTTTGGCTGCTACGTCTCATGCTGTGCAGGATTTCCTGTTTCTCATCCTCTGGAAAGCTGCCGTTTAGGATCATCTCGAGAACTCTGCCGAAATTACCCAGTGGAGCGCGCACATCGTGGCTGATAACGCTTACGATCCAATTTAGAGTTTCCACGCTATCCTGCATGTTTTTATTGCTGCGGCTCAGTTCTATGCTATTCTGGTGAATGATGCGGTTCTTCTTTTT
>JAGOKK010000073.1 GCA_017994635.1 Candidatus Cloacimonadota bacterium
GAACTTCTTGTGTTCCTTAAATCTGGTGAAGCCAAACTTGCCAAAGAAGCTATCCACCATGGAATAGATCACGGGAATGATGAAGAGGGTGAGCGCCGATGCAAAGAGCAGCCCAAAAGTGAAGCTGACCGCCAGCGGACGCCAGGCCTGAGATGATGGATCGGAGGAAAACACCAGCGGCAGCATAGCTGCAACCGTGGTGGTGGTGGTCAAAAGGATCGGACGCAGACGCACGGAACCGCTATTGACGATGGCGTGCCAGCGATCCGTGCCCTTTTCCCGCTCCTGATTGATGAAATCGATGAGCAGGATGGCATTGTTTACCACCACTCCGGCCAGGGCTACCACCGAGATCAAGGTGTTCAGAGAGAAAGGCAAACCGGTTACCAGAAGCCCGATGATGACTCCGATGAAGGCGAAGGGAATGGTGGTCATCACCACGATGGGCTGCACGTAGCTGCGAAACTGGCTGGCCAGGATGGTGTAGATCAAGAGCAGGGCCAGGATAAACAGCCGTCCCATGGAGGCATAACTCTTGCGCTGCTGTTCCTGCACTCCGCCAAACTCGTAGGAATAGCCGGGGAAGCGCTGGCTGAAACTATCCAGCAGGCCGCTTTGATTGCCGATGCGGCTACCGCTCAGGATGGCTTGCACTTCGGCAGGGCTGCGGCGTCTGCTTTTGCCATTTTCTTCATAAGTGCTCACGCTGGCGGTGACCCGCAACACGCGGTCAGAATCGCGATGTTCAATGCGTGAGATGGAGGATGCGATCTCAAAATCCGCCAGGTCTCTGATGGCGATCAGGTCACCGCTGCGGGTTCTAATCCTCAGATCCTTCAGATTTTCCAGATCGGCGGTGTATTTATCGTCCAGCTTCAGGATCAGCGGGTGCTCGTCCACGCCATCCCCGCGATACTGACTCACTTCCAGGCCGGTGGAGGCAGTGCGGATGGTGGAAGCGATCTGCGCCACCGTAAGACCCGCAATGGCCAGTTTCTCATGATGCGGCAGGATGCGGACTTCTTTTTTGCCGGTGTCATAGGAGTCATCGATATCGGTGACGCCAGGGATGTCGCGCAGATAGCCTTTGATGACGTCGGCGATGAAGGCCAGGCGTTCCAGCGAGGGTCCCTTGATGCGGATATCCACATCGTTACCCACGGGAGGCCCGCTTTGTCCGGCTGAAAACCGGTATGAATAAAGGCCGGGCAGATCTTCACAAAACTCCCGGATGCTATTGCGTATCTCATCGTGAGTGTATTGCATTTCCTTCACGTCCACCAGATCGATGTTGATCTGCGCGGCATTACTAACGAAATTGCGCTGCGTTTCTCCGCCCATAGCGCCCACATTGGACACCACATCGGTGATATCGGCTTTTTGCGGCATCTTCCAGAGGAAATCCTCCACTTGGGTCACGATGCTATAGGTCTCATCCAGAGTGGAGCCCACTGGCGTTTGAATCTGCAATCTGATGGTCTGCGAAGGAGTAGTGGGGAAAAACTCGAAGCTGATGGCTCCCGAGCCCAGAATGGCAAAGGATGCTAAAAGCAGGGCGATAGTGCCCCAGATCGTTATCTGACGGTGCTTGAGTGCGCCTACCACGCCTTTTTGGTAGATATTGATCAGTGGCCTGATAATCCGCGTACTGCGATCTTCCTTGGTTGGCTCATGTTTACCAAATTGGAAGGTATTGTTTGGCAATACCACCATGCTCTGAAACCAACTGCCCAGCAGGGCGATGGAGACCACTATGGGAAATACCCCCAGGAATTGCCCCATCACGCCTTCCAGCAAGAGTAGGGGCATGAAAGCCGACACCGTGGTCAATGTGGACGAAAATACCGGCCAGATCACTTGATCCACGCCCATCACGATAGCATCCTTGTGACAGTAGCCCTCTTCGCGGTAACGATGGATGTTTTCCAGCACCACGATGGAATTGTCCACCACCATGCCCACCACGATGATCAGGCCAAAGATGGTGAGGTTGTTCAGAGTAATGCCAAAGTATGGGACGATCACAAAGGTGATCAGCACCGAAAGCGGAATGCCGAAGGACGCCAGTAGCGCATTGCGCCAGCCCAGAAAGATGAAGAGTGCGGTAAAAACCAACAGGATACCGATCAATGCGCTGGAGCCCAGAGCCCGAATCCCGTTCTTCACGTCTATGGAGCCGTCATTGCGCACGCTGATTTCCACCCCGGGAACGTTTTTCTCAAAACCTTTCACATAGGTGCGCACCTCTTCGATGATCGAGATGATATTGCCACTGGCCTTTTTGTAGAGGAAGATGGATACGGATTCATTGCCATTCAGCCTGGCGATTGATGTCGGCTTTTCCAAAGTATCTCTCACCGTGGCTACGTCCTGCACTCGGATGGAACGTCCCGAAGCATCGGAGACCAGGATCAGATCTTTCAATTCCTGTACATCGTTAAATTCTCCCAGGCTTCTCACCAGGAATTCCAGCTTGCCAAAGCGGGCGGAGCCTCCGGGGATGTTCAAATTGCGGGCACTTAAGGAAGCTGAAATATCGCTGAGGGTAATGCCGTAAGCATCCAGCTTGGTTTGATCCGCGTCCACCCAGATCTGGCGTTCGCGGGCTCCAATGGCTTCCACTTTTGAGATGTCCTTTATCTCCAGGAGCCCGGTTTCGAGATTGTCGGCAATCTCACGCAGGCTTTCGGCAGACATTCCTTTGCCGCTGATGGCTACCTGCGCGATTGGGTTTACTTCGCGCATATTGAGTCGGATGATCACCGGATCCATTGCATCATCTGGGAGATCAGTGATCTTGGCTACTTCGCGGCTGACTCTATCGAAAGCTTCTTCCGAGGATACGGCAGGCGTAAATACCACTTGGATGGTGGCGCGTCCTTCCTGCGCTGTGGCGCCGATGTAATCCAGATCGTCCAGATCGCTCAGCTCCACTTCCAGTTTATGTACGATCAATTGCTCGATCTCCGCTGGTGACACTCCGGGATAGATCACCACCACCAGAGTGGTACCAAAATCCACCGCGGGAAACTCCTCGCGGGGCATGGTGATCATGGCGATAAATCCAAAAGCCAGGATGGCGATGGTGAGCATATTTACCAGGATCGAGTACTTCAGTGCTGTTTTTGCTACAGAAAACATCATTTCCCCTTACTGACGAATCTTCACGGGGGAGCCGTCTTCCAGGTTTTCACTGCCGGAGGTCACGATCAAATCCCCCTCATCTGCTCCGGAGAGGATTTCCACGTATTGCCCGATGATCAGACCCAGCTCCACTTCGTGACGTTCCGCTTTTTGCGTCTTGCCATCGTCGGAATTCTGAACGATCCAGAGGTAGTTTTTATCAAATTCTTTGGCTACATTGGTCAGTGAGGTTGCCAGCAGATTCGGATAGGTCTTGGTCTTGATCTTTGCTCTCACCACCATGCCTGGGAGCAGATCTTTCGCACCGGGAACCTCTATCTCGATGGGGTAATTTGCCGATGCGCTCATGGGTTTGATGCCCCATCCACGGATTCTGCCCCGGTAGATCTTTCCCTGATATTCTATATCTGCGGCCAGACCATCTCTGATCTTTGCGATCTGGCTATCGCCCACTCCGCTTTTCAAGATCAGGGTACCGGCATCAGTGATATTGGCGATGGGCATGCCCTGATTGATATACTGACCTTGAGCCACATTCAGATAGGATATCCTGCCTTTGGCTGGAGCCAGGAGGTAGCTGTTGTTATAGGCCAAACGAGCTTGTTCCAGCCCGGCATTTGCCCCGTCAAAAGCTGCCTTAGCGCCATCGTATGCAGAAAGAGCGCCAAGGTACTCCACCTCAGATATCAGTGATCTTTCTCTGGCGGTAGTGGCGTAATCTCGGTTTTTGGTGGCGTTTTGCAAGGCACTCTGTGCTGAATTGAATGCCGCCTGGGCCTGGTCCATGCGGATGCGCGCTACTTCATTCTCCAGCCTGCCGATGCGATCCCCGGGATTTACATTGTCACCCAGTTTCTTATATAGCTCCAGCAGACGGCCGCTGCTCTCGCTACTCATCGTAATATCTGTGATGCCTTCCAATTTTCCGGAAACGGTGATGAAATCATCGATTATTTGCCGGCTGAGGCTTTCCACCATCACGGTCTGGCGATCGTCATTACCGGGCTTTTTGCCCTCTGGGGCAGCTTTGTCTTTTTTCCCGCAAGCGCTAAGGCTCAGGATCAACAGGAGTGGGATCATCATATAGTTTTTCATCAATTCCTCGTTTCTTCTATCAGACTGTCCAGTACAGTGTAATCATCGGCGCCCAGGGCGATCAAAAGCTCCAGACGGGCCTTCAAATAGTTATTGTGTGCGTTCAGATTTGCCAATCCTGCCGCGGATTCCATCAGTTCGGCATCCAGGTACTCACTGGGTGAAATCATTTGCAGATTGTATCGTTCGGTAAGTTGCTCAAACATTTCCCAGGTGGCATCGTACGAAAGCTTTGTGCTAAGCGCTTGTCGCGCACTACTAGCCAGATTCAGCACCGCTGCTTCCACGCCCAAATTGATGCCATCGGTGGCAGAGCGCGCTTCGTAACGAGCTTTTTCGCTGTCATACTGCGCCTTTTTCAACGCAGCATAATTCCCCACCTGGGGCAGGATGGGCACTGAGAGATTCAGCATGATCTGATTGGATGCTTCGAACTCGTAGCGGTCAATCCCGTTTTCTTTGTACTGCCGCGAACCGGTGAGCATCAAAGTGGGCATAAAACTACCCCCGGCGATCTTCTCCGCCCGACGGCTGAGTTCCAGACTCTTATCCAGAGTCTGCAGAGTCGGGTTGGACGCGCTTGCCATCTTTTGCGCTTTGGCGATCAATGCGGGCAACCAGCTGTCATCTATGTCAATAACCCTTGCAGGTTCCCCAGTCCGCATGTATTCTGCTGGCCACAAGTTCTCTTCGCTGCCCAGAAAGTTGCAGAAATCCTTATTAGCAAGATTCATGGCTGTCTCGGTTTGTATCACGGCGACGTCTTTATTGGCCTTCGCTGCCTTGAAGCGCAGATAATCCGCATTTGAAATCAAACCGCTTTGTTTCTTCAATTCTGCCAGCTCGAGATTACTCTGCGCCCGATCCCGTTCATCCACTGCCAGATGATGGGCAGATATCAGGAAACGGAGATCATAGTATTTACTCTCCACTTCTCTGATCAGATCCAAGCGCTGGCTTCTCACCGCCAGTTCCTGCATTTCCAGGGAGACAGCGGAGATTTTGTAAGCCTGATACAGCTTTCCCCCCACAAACAGCGGCTGCGACAGATTGAGCGAGAGGCTGCGCTGATCGTTATTTAACTGCACTTGGCCACCTCCAGTGGTCACTGTGGTGGCTGGATCCATATATAGCATGGTACCACTGAGGCTCAGGCTGGGCATAAAGGCCGATATCGCCCCGGTTTTGTTCCACCTGGCTGCATTCAAGGCAGCAAGTGAACTTAAATACTCGGGATTATTGGCCAAAGCCATTTCACGCGCCTCGGCAAGGCCGATTTCCTTGGGCTTTGGCTGAGCGTAAAGCATGCCAAGCCCGACTAAGAGCAGCAATGAGATAATCAAGAGTCTTCGCATATATCGTGTATTCTCCCACTTCGGATCTGGGCAATATCACCGTGTTTACATAGTAAGACAGTGTGTGACAATTGCCTGTACAGAGGTATTGATCTGTGAAACAAGGATAATCGGAAGACAGACGTGGTCAAGTAAATTATTAAAACTCATGCCTGCGGAATGAACAAAGAGAGAAAGAGAAAAGAGAAGGTGTGCTACCTTATAGCTGCTGCGCAATACAAGATCATCCCAAGCACATCCCAAGCCCCGCTCAGGATGTGTTTGGGATGTGCTTTGGATGTATACAAGATGTCAGGCGGCAATCTGTCGTAGTTCACTTAGTCCGAATGTATGTCGATGGGCACGGATGCCTCCAGCATCTCTTGAAACCTCAGCTGCGACTCCCGAAAGCCCTTTTCCCGAGGGCTGAAGAGCAAATCAAAGGCCGCGGCTTCTTCTGGATCTAGGTGATAGGCTTCTCCCTCTTCAAATGCACCGCGGATCCCCTTCAGGCCTCCGGTGATTAGCTCCAATACCTGCAAGGCTGGAGAATAGGCCTTATAGGAGGTATAAATGCCAAAGGCGCGCGCCGGGCGGAAGCCGAAACGCTTGTAATAGTCAGGATCGCCATAGATCAATACGGCCTCAAAACCCAGCTCGCGTGCCAGATTCAAGCTGTATCTCACCAATAGAGAACCGATCCCTTCGCCCTGGCGTTCTGGTTTCACACTGAGGGGGCCGAAAGTAAGTACCCGATGGTGGTTACCATCCATTCCGATGATTTTGGCAACAGCGTACATGATATTGCCGATGATCACCCCATCCTGTTCGGCCACCAGATCCAGCTCAGGTACAAATGCAGACGATGTCCTAAGCTTATGTGCCAGATAGTGTTCGTCGCAGCCGGGGACATTCTCATCCCAAAAAGCGTCGCGGGTGATTTCTTCCACATCTCGATGGTCAGAAGGTACTTCTTGGCGAATGGTGATGTTTGCTGGCATCGCAAAGCTCCTCATGTAAAGGTTACTGAATGTCTATACTTTCCTTGCTCGCAGCAGCACGATGGCGCCCACCAAAGCCGGGATCACATCGTGCATTAGAAATACGCTCAAAGTGGCGGCCACTGCTTGCTCCGCACCAAATCCGAAGTCTTTCAGGAAATGGATGGCGAAGCCCTCACGCAATCCCAAACCCGAGATGGTGATGGGGATGGAATTGGAGATATTGGTCAGCGACATGCCGATCCAGGAATTGGTGAAATTGATTGAACTCATGTGACTGAGGATCAGATGATACTGGAGGTACATCAGGAGAGTGTTCGCTATCTGCAGGAGCATCATTCTGGGTGCCTGCTGCACATAGGCTACGTGGTAGGGCTGCCATTTGGCCTTAGCTTTGATGATCAGAGCCGCGAAAAGAGGCATGAAGGAGCAAAATATGACCAAGGCTACGCGCAAAGTGAGATTCATCCCTGGATAGTACCAGAAAGCGGCGATCGCGGCAAAGGTCCAGGTAGACCAGGTCATAAACAGCCGTTCCGTGGTGGTGGAAATGAGTGATGCCAAACGGCTGCTATTGCTGATGTAAAAGATCTTACCAAAGGAGGCGTGGCCTCCGGGCAGTAAGAAACGGAGGGGCAGAGCGATCAGATATGAGGCCAGTAGCTCCTTGGGTTTGTTTACATACAAGGGATTCAGATGCAGAGAACAGCGCCAGTTGTTTAGCTGAACAAGGTGACGAAATACACTGAGCAGAAACACCTGCATCAGCAGCACAGCGGGCATTTGGAAGATCAATTCCGAGGCGCGAGCGGGGTCTATCCGGCGAAAGATCAGGATGAGGATCAGCACGCTGAGTGCGAGCTTGAAGACGTAGCCCAGGGCTTTGCCGGGCCTGCTTTTCATCAGGCTTTGAACTTTTGCAAACAATGCTGCATAACCTCGTTTATCATCTGAGCAGGCGGAGCTTTGATGAAACCCTGGTCCATCATGTTTTGCACTAGCGTTCTGGTCTCGTTGATCTCGCATAGCGCACGCTGAAAAACCTCTTCCCGGCTGAGAATAATCCGGGCAACACCATCAGCTACTGCCTGGGCAGCCACATCGGCGGCTTCATGGGCAAAGACTTCTGTCTCGTCCATCGTGGCCAGGATGTTATCGGGAGAGATACCGCGTCCCCGGGCAAATGCGGCCAGGGAATGCGCCGCGGCAATCGCCATATTGTCCGTGATCTTGCGGGCTCGCACCATTAGCGCGCCCTTGAGGATGCCGGGGAAACCGCAGGAATTATTCACCTGATTGGGGAAATCCCCCCTGCCGGTGGCAACGATGTAGGCTCCTGCAGCTTTGGCATCGTAGGGATAAATCTCGGGAACGGGATTGGCACAGCAGAAAACGATGGACTTGGGGTTCATCAAGCTGATCCACTGGGCTTTTATGGTATCCGGGCCTGGCGTGGACAGTGCGATCAGCAGATCTGCTCCGCGCATCGCTTCGTCCATCGTGTTCAGGCATTGGGGATTGCTGATGCGGGCAAGTTCCCATTGCTTGTACTTGGTGGGGTTGCTGGAAACGTCACTGCGGTCTTTGTGCAGAGCGCCCTTGCTGTCAAACATGATCAGGTTCTCCGGTTTCAAGCCTTCCTGCATCAGGAATCGGGCAATGGTGGTGTTTGAGGCGCCCGCGCCAAAAAGCACTGCCCGGGTATCCTCAATCCTGCGGTCGGTAAGCTGAAGGGCATTGATCACTCCGGCCAGAGTGACGCAGGCAGTACCCTGGGCGTCATCGTGCCAGACAGGGATATTGCAGGATTCACGCAGTTCATCAAGCACTCGGTAGCAATTTGGCTGCGAGATATCTTCCAGATTCACGGCGCCCACAGAGGGTTCCAGCATCTTTACAAAGTCGATGATTTTCTCAGGATCGGGTTTGCCCCGTTCATCACGGCTGTTTACACAGAGCGCGAAGGCATCGCAAGCGCCCAGGTATTTCATCAGCATGGCTTTACCTTCCATCACGCCAAGGCCGCCAGCAGGAGTGCAATCACCATCGCCCAGCACCCGGGTGCTGTCGCTTACCACGGCTACCAGATTGCCCCGATTGGACAGCGTGTAGGACTCTTCGTGGTTATCTCTGATCGTGGTGGACACCTTGGATACGCCGGGAGTGTACCAGACGTTGAACCAATTGAAGCCATAGATGCCGGCTTTGGGCAGGCTTTGCATCTTGCCTTTGTAAAAGGCGTGCATACGTTCAGACAGCTCTTTAAGGAAATTGGTTTGAGCTGCCGCAACCTGATGCGCAGGGAGCTCTTCCTTGAAGATGGTAGAGATATTGGAAAGATCAAGCTTGAGTTCGTTCATGAAAATATCCTTCGCGTATAGTATAAGTGATTCTTTTCCAGGGGGAGTAAATCTGTCAAGCTGCTTATCGGCTGGCACCCCCGCGGGACATCTGGGAGAGTAGAAGATAAACTACCCCGGGATGGCTGGCGAACGGCAAAAAAAAGGGCAGCATAAGCTGCCCAAATAGGATTCGAAATGACCGGACTACATGCTTCTGTGTACCTTCTGCATGAAGTTTAGCATCCGGGTTCTTACGTTCTTGACAGGTTCATCAGGGTATGTCCTGCTACTTCCCTGAGCTGCTGAAAAGGCGTTTCTGCCCTGTTTGGCAAAGCTGTACTGCATTACCAGCATTTCATAGGTAGTGTACTCGCCGTAGTTTTGCACTGCATTGGCAGGTATGGAAAGCGATCTTACGGAAGGATCCACGAAGTCCATAAAATCGTCGCTCTCAAGGCTATCTTCGTCATAAGAAGAAACACCGGCCACCTGGAATTGATTGTTGTGATCCAGAGACCAATTTAGCGAAGTTGCAGAGGTGGGATTGTAAAAGGCAGGGAAGGTGGCATAACAGCGATGGGGCATCTGGAGGGTAACCGCTGCCTCTTGGGCTCCATTCTTGAAGAGCTTCACACTGTAGGACTGTCCGGGTGTAAGCTGAGTTTCACCTGTGAAGAAAGGATCGCCAAAGTATCCAGTTTGTTGCAGAGTAACCGGATCGGCATTGTCAAACTGAATGCTGATTACATCAGTATCACTGATAGCAGTGCTGCTGCCTAGCCAATCAGCATTTATCCAGTAATAATCCTCTCGAAACATCCCTGCGATGTCTATGATATAGACGTCCCAATCAAAATCATCGGGATTGATATCCGGGATTTCAGTGATGTCGCCATTATCGTCGCTGCCACCGCAAGCCCCGATAAGAAGCATCAAGCCAAACAGAACGATGGTGAGTAAAAATGAAAAGCGTTGCATAATTCTCTCCTTTTTATGTTTCGTGACACTGTAGATGCAGCCATTAAAAATGTCAAGCTGCATCTTTGCCCAGGTCAGTCGATTCTAAATCCGTGAACTTCCCAGCAGCCTGCGTCATCCAGCCAGATGGAGCCTTCGCTGAAAGGCGGGATGTGGATAAAGACGCGCCCAAAGCTAACCCCCGGCCGCAG
>JAGOKK010000074.1 GCA_017994635.1 Candidatus Cloacimonadota bacterium
GCGCTACGGCGAGCGCCCGTACCGTACAGGCGGCGTGATTGTACAGGCGGTCGCTGTACCGCCTATGTATGCGATGCTCTCTTTGAAAAAGAGCGCTACGGCGAGCGCCCGTACCGTACAGGCGGCGTGATTGTACAGGCAGGAGCCTATATCGCCTGACCAAAGCGATCTCAAAGAACGCCCAGATGCTTTCAAATGATCTACTGAAAGTACTACAAATCAAGATCTAAAGATTACAGACTCTTTACATGACAAGCATATTCCTAGCACCCCGATTGCTAGTTCTGCCCCCTAATGGCCTGAACTTCACTCATAGGCCACCTGAACACTACCTGAACTGGATTCAGGAGGAGTTCATGAAGGGTTCATGTGGGGTTCGTGCTGACAGTGGGCACAAGTGGGCCTGGATGTAGTGACACAAACATACTCCCCGATCTACGTAAAACCCCTGCCATTTGAGGTGCCGCGCGACTGGCTAGAGCCCTGCTTAAGTCGGCTACGCCTCCTCCGCAGGGCTTCAGCCCGTCGCAGCAAGGTAGATTATTTATGAAAAAGAACTTGACTTGGGTTACTAAGATGAAAACAATGCAATTGGTCGCTTGGCCTTACATAGATTGTGAGTAACGAGGGATATCAGATGCCCTCAAACAACCAGAGAAACAATGAGTTGGGATTTTACACCAACATTTGGGACTCTACACGTTAAGGGGTAGGAATGTTATGAAAAATTCTAAAAACAATTTATTCATTATCGACTGGATTTTGCACATTATAATTGGTAGTTTGATTCCTATTCTTTCAATGCTCAAACCAATTATCATTCCTTTCGATAGGAGATGGAGTGTTCTCATACTCCTATTGTCCATACCCTGGGAAGGATATATTCTTTTAATGAAAGAATGGAAAGATAAATTAGAACAAATATGCTTAAGAGCTGCTTACTTGTATGCTATACTTGCTGTCATAGCTATCATGATGAGCAACTATGCAATAATATATTCAGAGCTGATTGATCATAATTCCTATAGCTTATACTATTGGGTTCAGGTATTTCTGGCTATTGGAGCATCTTACAAGACCAGAAGTGTCTTTAAAACCTATGTCAACACTCTCAATCAAAGGCTCCAAATTACTGATTAAGGAAAGGACAATTTCCTTTTAATACTGAGAGACATAAGCGACAAAAAGAATATGCAATACAAATACCTTTTCATTAATCCTCCTTCCTGAGTTTGATTTCTATTTTTTGGGGTTCTCTATACTAAAACTGAGCTTGACAGATAGAGCCCCCAAAAATGCTTAGAACTCATGGAGATCAATAGAAGTACACACGCGGCTATAGCCCTGTTTTCGGGCGGACTGGACAGCATCCTCGCGGTAAAATGGATGCAATCAAAGGGATATACAGTTTATCCTGTATACTTCCTTACGCCTTATATGCCCGCCGACCGAGCCATCAAATCAGCTTTGGAGAATGGGATTAATCTCATCGTGCGGGACCTCAGCGCCGAGCACTTGGAAATGATGAAAAGCCCGGTGTATGGATTTGGTAAACACCTCAACCCCTGCATTGATTGTCATGGCTTGATGTTCAGAGCTGCCGGAGGAATGCTGGCAGAAATGGGGGCTGACTACCTGATTTCCGGTGAGGTCTTGGGGCAACGACCGATGAGTCAGCGGCGCGAAGCCATGAATCAGGTGGGGAAGCTTAGCGGTTTCAAGGATCTCCTGCTGCGTCCTCTATCCCAGATACATCTGGATCCCACGCTGCCCATCCGCGAGGGTTGGGTGGACCCGGCTGATATGCTAGATTTCACAGGACGGGGGCGAAGCCGTCAGATCGAGCTGGCCCAAAGCCTTGGTATTAGTTCTTTTCCGGCTCCGGCGGGTGGTTGCCTGCTTACGGATCGCAATTTCACCCTGCGCCTGAGAGATCTCTTCGAGCATCAGCAGAGTGATCCGATAAATATGGAGTTAATTAAGTACGGCCGCCACTTTCGGATCAGTGATAAGTGCAAACTGATCGTGGGTAGGGACGAGGCTGACAACGACCGCATCGAGGATCTTGCCGACACTCTGATCAGGCTTCACGCCAAGGATATGAACGGACCTCTGGGGGTGATCACTGCCACCGATCACACCCCGGCCGATCTCGAGACAGCGCTGAGCATCTTTTGGTACTATCACAAGAAGGCGGCAGATTCAGGCATCGTGGAGTATATTCACGGCGACATAACTCGTGTAATACCCGCTCACAAATGTGCTGTGGAGCAGGTCAAACAGTTTCATATCTCATACGACTAAGAGGACTATATGTTACAGATTGCTTCCTACATCCTGCTGCCGTCCTTTCAGACCAATACCTGGCTGCTGTGGGATAGCGCATCGGGGGACGCGATATTGATCGATCCTGCTGCTCCCGATCGTGCTTTGGCGGCCAAACTGGAGCAGCTGAAGGTCCATGCCATTGTCAATACTCACGGGCATGCTGATCATATCGGCGGTAACAGCTACTTCAGTAATATATGCAAGTGCCCGGTGATGATCCACGCTGCGGACGCCCTGATGCTCACCTGCAGCAAAAAGAACCTGAGTGCATACATGGATTCGGCCATCGAAGCTCCCGCGGCGGATCGGATCCTGAACGATGGCGACAGCATCGGCATGGGCAATCACCAGCTCAAGGTAATCCATACCCCTGGGCACACTCCGGGTTCCATCTGCCTGCTGGTACAAAAGTATCTGATCTCCGGTGATACGCTCTTTGAGCAGAGCATCGGACGCACCGATTTTCCCGGAGGTTCTCACAGTGCCATCATCGCTTCCATACTGGATAAACTCTTTATCCTGCCAGATGATACGATCGTATATCCCGGGCATGGCCCCCGAACCTCTATCGGCCTCGAAAAAACCAATAATCCCTTTGTAAGGTAAACATAATGCAAAAAGTACTCATCCTCGATTTCGGCTCACAATACACACAATTGATCGCGCGGAAAACCCGTGAACTTGGCGTGTACAGCGAGATTCATCCCTATTGCATGACCTACGAAGCCATGTGCGAGATGGCTCCCTCGGCGATGATTCTTTCCGGCTCCCCCTTTTCGGTTACGCAACCCTTGGCACCCAAGCCCGATCCCCGAATCTGGGAGATGAGCATCCCCATATTGGGAGTTTGCTACGGCATGCAACTGGTGGCAGAGCGTTTTGGCGGCTTCATATCCAGTGCTGCCGAGCGCGAATATGGTAAAGCAGATCTGCATATCAAAGGTCTTCATCCACTCCTGCAAGACGTTGCTAATGGCGCTCAAGTCTGGATGAGTCACGGTGACAAGGTGGAACATCTCTCAGACGAATTCATCCTGCTTGCATCCACCCAAAACTCCCCTCATGCCGCCATCAAGCACAAGAATCGTGATGTGTATGCCCTGCAGTTTCACCCGGAAGTACACCACAGCGCTTGCGGCAAACAGATATTGGCCAATTTCCTATACTTGATCGCGGGTTTGCAGCCAGAATGGTCTGCAGCCAGCTTCGTCGATGAGGCGATTACCAAGATCAGGGACATAGTGGGCAAGGACAGGGTAATCCTCGGGCTCAGTGGAGGCGTCGATTCATCCGTGGCGGCTGCGCTCTTGCATAAGGCCATTGGCAAGCAACTGATTCCCATCTTTGTGGATACAGGCATGATGCGCTTTGACGAAGCAAATAGAGTTCGCGACATGTTTAAAGTTTATCCGGACTTGAACATAGACTTCGTGGATGTTTCAAACCTCTTTCTCACTCGCCTGAAGGGCGTCAGTGATCCCGAGCGCAAGCGTAAGATCATCGGCAATACATTCATTGACGTCTTTGAGAGGGAAGCCTCACAATTTGGTGATGCCCGCTTTCTGGCGCAAGGCACTCTATATCCGGATGTGATTGAGAGCGTATCATTTGCAGGACCTTCTGTAACGATCAAGAGTCACCACAATGTGGGCGGACTGCCAGAAAAGATGAATCTGCGGCTGATAGAGCCCCTCCGCGAACTCTTTAAAGATGAGGTACGCAATGTGGGACGTCAATTGCAACTACCTGAAGAATTGATCGGACGCCATCCCTTCCCCGGTCCAGGTCTTGCCGTGCGCATTCTGGGCGATATCGACCGGAAAAAGGTGAAGCTGCTGCAGGCGGCGGATGAGATCTTCATCGCGGAATTGAGGAAATGGGAGCTATATGACAGCACCTGGCAGGCCTTTGCCGTCCTGTTGCCGATCCAAAGCGTTGGCGTGATGGGTGATGAACGTACCTATGAACAAGTCTGCGCGTTACGCGCCGTGAATAGTGTGGATGGGATGACCGCTGATGTTACAGAATTTCCCTTTGAGTTTTTGAAGCACGTCTCAGGACGCATATGCAATGAAGTAAAGGGAATTTCCCGCGTGGTTTACGACATCAGCTCGAAACCGCCAGCGACCATTGAATGGGAATAGATCCCTACTCGATGATCCCGGAGCCCAAGACCAGCTCATTGTCATAGAAAGCTATTACTTGCCCAGGGGTAATTGCGGAAATCCTTTCACTAAACTTAACGTAATGCCTGCCACTGGATAGTTTATCCACAGTGCAAGGTACAGGCTCATGAGCCAGACGGATCTTGCCCTGACAGTGTAGCTCGCCCTGAGGTTCGGGGATCGACAGCCAGTTTATCTCCGAGACATACAGAGCATCGCTGTATAGCTCTTCTTCCGGGCCAATAAATACGGTATTGGTAGTCTCGTCCATCGCGATCACATACTGCGGCTGGGTAAATCCTGCCAGACCCAATCCCTTGCGTTGGCCTATGGTGTAGTGAATCAAACCTTTGTGCGTGCCCAATATCTTGCCTGTGCGATCCATGAAGTAGCCAGGCCTCGCGTCGGATTCGCCAAAGAGAGGCGATTTGTCGTAACTCTCCAGAAAGTCCTGACTCTCCTTTTTCTTGATCAGATAGTCAAATCCCTGGTTCTCCGCATAAGTCTTGATCTGGCTTTTTTGCATATCGCCCAGAGGAAATAGAGTGAAAGAAAGCTGATCCTGGGACAAGCCGGATAGGAAGTAGGACTGGTCTTTGAGTGGATCTTTTGCCTTCAAAAGCTGCCAGCGCCCAAAGTCTGCATCATAGCGGATCCGGGCGTAATGCCCCGTGGCGAAGCGCTCAAATGCTATCCCTGATGCCATGGCTTTATCCAATAGCGCGCCAAACTTGATCTTCTGATTGCAGACTACACAGGGATTGGGTGTTTTGCCACAGACATAGGCCGCTCGGTAATAGTCCAAAACTTCTCTTTCAAACTCCTGTTCCAGGTTGATCATGTGATGCTCAATGCCCAGGCGCGCGGCGGATTGGATGGCACTCTGTACGGCTTGTGGCTCCGAAGGGCCATAGCAACCGCGTTTATCGGCGTTCAGGATACCGCTTTGGGGATTCCATTTGGCCATTGTAAGTCCGATCACTTCGTGTCCTTGGGCTTGCAGTAGCATGGCACAGATGGTGCTATCCACTCCTCCGCTCATTCCCAGAGCGATTCTCATGCGTGCACCTCGAAAAAGCTCTCCAGACGAAGCATGGTTCGTGAATCAATCTTTTCTGGTTGATCCCCTTCCAGAGTGAGGAAGGGAAGCTTGATGTGTTTCTTTAGCAGCAGGTTATCGATTTGCAGATGGCAGAAACTCTGGGTATAGCTGATGATGGCTTCGATCCCGCGGAGCGTGATCTGCTCCCGTATATCCGCCAGCCGTTCCAGAGCTGTGTAAGGATAAGTGTAGGCCAGGTATTGCTCCACAATATCATCCTTCAGATAGGGCATGGCAAATTGGCGCTGCACCTCGTTAAAGATCACATCTCCGCCCAAATCGCTGATATTGTCATAAATGTCTCGAAAGATGGGGGGGACGCCCAGATAGCCAAATCTGAGGCGGGTGGGCAGTGCTTCCCGCTCTCTTGCCTGATAGAGGAATTCGTCCAAATCTCGCTCGAAGCGATCAGGATCCCCCTGAAAGTCTGATGCATTCACCAGCCAGAGATGGTTCTCCTTGCCGCTTACTTTCCTGTGTACATAGCTCAATTCGTCCAGGATCACCAGTTTGCGTCGGATCTGATCCAGCCGCGCTTTGGCCTCCATGCTCTGTTTACGGCTCACCCCATAGCGGCTTTCCAGGGCTTGTATCTCCCTGTCCAGCTGGCGATAGTCACGTTCTGGGGGGAAGGAGAAGCGATACACCGGCAGCTTTTCTTCCCGGATCATTTCCAGGAGTGAATTTGAGTTTGAACAATCACCTTGAACGATGCCGATCACTTCGTCCAGATCGGTGCTCAGGGCTGCAGAGAAGTTGCCCTTGATCCATGAGCACAGCGTTCTGGGAAAGCCGAAGAGCTCAGCAGAATGAACCAGTTCCGACGAATCCAGAGTGAGGAAGATGTTATTCAGGTCGATGGGGATGTGTCCTGCTGCGTAGAGTACTTCTATTGGCAACGACGTGGTAAATCCAATGCGTTTACTCACAGGCCAGCTCCAGGTATTTATCTTCCAATTCGGCGATCTCCAGATTCAGGCTGCTGAGCCTGGCTTCGATCTCTTCGCATTCCGCGTTTAGCCGCAATACTTTGGTCGAGTCGGCATAGGTGGCGGTATCGGAAAGCTGCTTGTGGATGGCGTCCAATCTATCCTTGTGCTCGCAGACTTCAGCGTTCTTGTCCTCAATCTGCTTGTGCATTTGCTCCAGATGCCAGGGATTAATCTTGCGCTTTCTTTCCCGGGGAGGCGGCGGGGTCTTGGATAGCTCCGGTTCGCTGAAGGCCAGTTCTATGGCGGCTTCAGCATCGCTGCCAATAGGGGGTTCTTCCACGCTGGGATACACTCTGTCTCCATCCACCCGGCGGGTGAAGATCCAGAACTTATTTGCCAGATGGCTGATGAAATGGCGATCGTGAGAGACGAAGATGATCGTTCCCTGAAATCCGGATAGAGCCTCCAACAGAGCGTCGCGCATTGGGATATCCAGATGGTTTGTCGGTTCGTCCATGATCAGAAGATTGGGCTTCTCATGGATCAAGACGCTGAGGTAGAGACGGGATTTTTCACCGCCCGAAAGGACTCCGACCAGTTTATCCACATTGTCCCCGGTAAAACCGAAGCGTGCCAGCCAACTCAGCACATAACCTCTGGGCTCGTTTGGCACCAGTGCCCACAGTGTATCCATCACCGTCAGGCTTTCATCCAGATAGCTCTGATGTTGATCGTAATAGGCAATTCTGAGGCTCGCACCGATCTTGATTTCGCCGGAAAGGATCTCGTAATCATCTCGCAGGATCTTCAAAAGTGTGGTCTTACCGCAGCCGTTTGGCCCTATCAACGCGATGCGATCCTGCCAGAAGGCTGAGATGCTCACCCGTTCGGCCAGTACCCGATCCTCACCGATGCCAAAGCTGAGATCTTTCAGGATAAAGACGTCATTGCCGCTACGCTGTGTTCCTTCGATGCGCAGTTTAACATCGCGGGCTTTGTGAGGTTTTTGAACGATATCCATGCGCTCCAACATCTTGATTCGGGATTTCGCCATGGCCGTCTTTTGCCCCGCGATGTTTTTGCGGATGAAGGCGTTCGTCTCGTCAATGAACTTTTGTTGACGCTCCCATTGCCGTTCCTGCGCCATGGCGGCTATCTGATCGGCTTCATAGAACGAGCTGTAGTTACCCTTGCTGACCTTCAGGGTATGATCGCGGATATAGTAAATGCTTGCAACCGTATTATCCAAAAACACACGATCGTGCGAGACCACCATGTAAGGACGGGGATTGCCCCAGAGAAAGCGTTCCAGCCATCTGGTCATGGCAATATCAAGATGATTGGTCGGCTCGTCCAGGATCAAGAGGTCGTAATCCATCAAAAGCAAGGCAGCCAGACAGATACGAGTCTGCTCTCCACCACTGAAGTGACGGATGTGTTTTGGCCATTCAGAGGGGGGGAAGCCCAGAGACGTTAGCACATACTTCACGTTATTGTCCTGCTCGAAAGCACCTGATGCATGCATCGCTTCGATGGTGGCATTCAGCTCTGCCTGAGTGCTTTCATCGTGTGTGGAGGCCAGGGCTGCGGAGAGGCTCTCCATCCTGTGCTTCAGGTTCAAGATATCCGGGCGCGCATTTTCGATATAATCTATCATTCTGATATCGGGATCGAGCACGGCATTCTGAGCCAGGTAGGCCAAGCGGCATTTCCTGGCTTTCAATATCTGTCCCTCAGTGGGTTCCAGCGCACCCATGATCATCTTGATCAGAGTGCTTTTCCCACAGCCATTGGGACCGATCAGACCGATTTTGCTATTGTGTTCGATTGTGCAATTCACTTCTTTGAGGATGTGATTGCCGGCAAATTCGATTCCGAGATCTACACATTGGACTAAACTCATTACTTCTCTCTTTTTCGCATCTTCACAAAGCAAAGTATAAAAGTCGCTTCTGCTGTCAAATACAATTTTGTCCTGTCCATATAGCCACCTTTATCCGAATTTTTTCCTTGCCAAAAAAAGCCGTGTGAAATCTATGGTTTTTACATCCGGTCGGGATGTAGCGCAGTCCGGCTAGCGTACTTGAATGGGGTTCAAGTGGTCGCAGGTTCAAATCCTGTCATCCCGACCATCAATTTCCCGGGTCTTCCGGGTTTTTTTGTGCCCATGCTCCGCGAATACGATTATAAAGATACTTGGGAAGTGATTGTAGGCAAAACGATTAGCAAATCGAATGTCATAAGATCTGTGTGCGAAGTGAATGCCAAAAATAATACTGATTGACATCAGATCATGACTTGTTTTCATGTGTAAATGTGCGGGCATATGCTGCTTGACACATAATCACACGTGGAAAATCTGCTTCATTATGAAAGAAAGTCAACCCAAACCTGATTACCTTTACCATGACCAGGCTTACCAAGCTAAAAGAAACGCGGGGTTTCCTGGATGGGATACAGAGGATGTAATCCAGCAGAGCATATGCGAGATGAGTTCCTTGTTGGATAAGATATCCTTATCGGATTCATCAAATGTCCTAGATATCGGTTGTGGTGCTGGCAATCTGTCTTTCTGGCTTGAATCTCGAGGGTTTCAGGTCTGTGGTACTGACATTTCACATCAGGCAATTGAGTGGGCAAAAGAAAAAGGTGAATTGCAGTCATCTAAGGTCAGTTTTATAACATCGGATGCAACAAATAACTTACCTTACCCGAACAACTTTTTTGATATAGTGATAGATAATCACTGCCTGCATTGCATCATAGGGGCAGATAGAATTAGATATTTGAGAAATATAGTATCCGTTTTGAAGCCAGGCGGGTTCTACCTGCTCAGTTCAATGTGCTGTGAATTTCCATATCCTGAGGGATTAGAAGGTTTTGATACGAACAGTAAATGCATTTTCTGCAAAGGCTTTCCAGTACGTTATTTGGGAACAAGAAAAGAAATTCTAAGTGAGATTGAAAACGCTTCGCTTCAAATCATTGAACACACTGAACAGATTGGTCAGGACAGAATGAATGACCTAATCGTCATCGCACAGAAGGTTAAGTAATGCCTGCCTTCACTTCCATGACTTCAACTGGCTGCTCCGTGCCCTCGTTAAATAATACCCAAGATAAAAACCCGGCAGAACCAGGTTTATGTGATAAAGTGCCGACGATTACTTCTTTTCCAGCCTGCAGATCAGCTCAGCCAAACTAAACCCATACTTTAACATTGACATAATAAAGATGTTATTATTACTCGCATCATCTTGGTTTCATAGAGGTGTAAAATGAAAAAAACTGTTCAGATCGCAGTGGTAGTAATTATTTTATCAATACTATTAGGAGTCATGGGGTGCAATAATACAACGGAGGACAACAAGGTCGCCACACCAATTTTTACACCTCCTGGTGGAACATACAATCAGCCACAAACAGTATCTATAACATGTGCAACAGAAGGTGCTGAGATAAGATACACTTTAGATGGTAACGACCCTCCATCAAACTCATTTGTATATACTGGCCCCATTACT
>JAGOKK010000075.1 GCA_017994635.1 Candidatus Cloacimonadota bacterium
CACTGCTTCTTACTTCAGACCTTGCCGTTGCCAGCAACGCCCTTGATCTCATGTTGACTTCCCGCTGGTAAGGCGTCAGGACTTCTTTCAGTCCATCGGCGCAGAAAGCATTCTGGGCAAACTAGAATAAGCCCCGGAACCGGTTCCGGGGCTTTTGCTTATGTTGATATTATTTGTGTTTATTTCATCAGCATCGCTTTGCGAACTGAGCTATGTCCCTCAGTTTCGAGTTTGAAGAAGTATATGCCGGAGCTGACGTTGCTGTTGTTTGAGTCTTTGCCATCCCAGACCACTTTGTGGTTGCCACGGGGCATTTCGGTATTAAGTAAGTCTCTCACCTTCTGTCCTTTCATATTATAGACAGAGATTCTCACCTGTCCGGTGGCGGGCATACTATATGTTATTGTGGTGGACGGGTTGAAGGGATTGGGGTAATTTGAACTAATAAGTGCTTCATCAGGTATTGGGAGTAGATCATCCTGTCCCATATCGGAAAGTTCATCAAGCAACTCCCAATGTTCTTCATGTTTGGCTTTATACACGGTTCTATTAGGATACTTGTACTGAGTGAGTTTTGTACTGATAGGCTTTTTTATCTCGCTCATTTCAGCTAGCTGTAACACGATTTCCAAGTCCATCACAGCACAAAGAGAATCAATAGGGCTGGCGGCATTGAGGATCATGAGTTCCAGCATATCAATTGCAGCTTGAAAATCCTCTGCTTTCAAGTGATTCTTCACCATGTAATCCTTCATGTACTTAGTCAGTATGGGATCTTCTGTCTCATATTGAACGATCTTGGTATTAAGGTACGATTCTGTGTCATCATGGGTCTTTCCAGATAACTCAGCCGTGCGAAAATATGCATCAAGGGCATCATACAATATGTCCATCTCGATCGCTTGATTCTCGTCCAGTATCGTTTTATAAGTGTCATTTGCCACCAAGTAATTCCCCGCTTGTTCTGCGTTCAAAGCCTGAGCCATTCTTTCGCCACCCTCTAATGGGATGTTTGGTGAGGGATCCTTATACGAGCAACTCACATAGTTTGATGGAGTACCCGGACTGCTAATTTTAACTGTGTTACCCTCAAACCAGTTATAATTAGCATTAATGGGAACTCTGAATGGATAACTTACATACCAGTTTGTATCAAAATGGAAATCCCAAGTATTCAACAGAGGTCCAGGATTCTTGTGATAGAAATCGTTGTGCCCCTTATATAACTGTACGCGGGCATTGTATGAAAAAGAATCCTCGAACTGCAAATTTTCATCCTCAGCGTAAAATAGGTTCTTGGCGGAATTCCCCATATTCAAGATCGATCCTGAGTGATTCAATATTGCTGTATTAGTATAGAATTTGTTATTGGCTACTCTTTGATTTGAACCTCTACTCTTTATGGCAATGTCGCCAAGATCGAAGGTAGAATCAAAGATTCCTCCTGACGAAGCTGTTGACGTTTCAGTACGTATTCCTACATCGCATGATATAAAGTCACATGACACAACATTGGGCGATGCAACCTCGAAAAATGCTCCTAACTCATTATCAAGAAAAGTACAATTCGAGATCAACGGTGAATATGACCCACCAATTAGGTGCATGCCTTTGCTATTGTTGTTAAACTGGCAGTATTGAATTGTGTCTCCAATGGCCTTGTTTGATCCGTTCGCCAAACCTATCCACAAACCATCGAATACAATCCTACTGATATAAAACTCAGCGTTTGGATTACTGTATACCAAGCCGAAGTTGTTTATTCCCGTTCCATAAAAACCCTTGTAGTCCATGGTTGAGGTAATCCATACTTTTTGATTTGCCATGGAGTTCGAAATACTCAATCCTGTCCCCTGTGCCGGAACATTGAAAACACAGTTGGTGACTTGAACTGTGGAATTGGTTATCTCATTAATCACAGCTCCAGAAACGGTAGAGTTCTCAAGGGCAACAAATCCGGCATTTGATATGTTCATTCCTTCCCAGGTACCTCCAGAACTTGCTGATTGAAGAACCGAGTTTATCACGAGAATGGATGAGTCCTCCACTATAAGTTCCGAGTTAACACCCCAAGTGCAAATGGCATCGTTGAATGCTATACCACCACCATCTTCGACAATAATACTCACATTGTCACCGATGCTGAGTGTGCCTTCTATACTCAGTGTAGAGCCACTCTTTACTAAAATTGAAGAATTAGAGAATATGCTCGTTACTGTTCCGGCGTGAATGGTTACCACTGCACCCTGATCAATGGTAATTGACCCCGAGAGATAGGCAACTTCTTTAACATCTGCATTGGCATTTACCATCAATGGCAGAGTTGAACACATCTGCAGCAGCCTGCCATCGCCAGGGCCAACGGGAACATTTATAGTTCCCATTACCGGACCAGACGCCCATATAGTGTTGTCATACTGGTCGTATAGCCCCACATGAGTTCCGAATATGTTATGGCTTGCATTGCTCAGCTGAAAATTCACTACCTGAGGGGGGGCATCAGTAAAATGTAGATCAATTTTGCGAAGTGGAGCTGTAACTCCAGTCGGGTAAACAGACCTTCGGTTTACTAACATGAAGTAAGGATTTGCGTTTAGACTATCATCCTTTTTGTAGTACCCACATTGAACATAACCTGAATAACCAGTGTGTGTATCACTATCAGGAGTCACGTTTATATTGTCCAAACACACTTCGTCTAGGAGAATATTGTCTTCTCCATCCAATGGATCGTATGGAACAATGCCAGAATCCATAATCTTATTAGCATTGATCCATTCCAACTGCCTGATAGTTGGCCCGTATACGGCTATCTTTGCGTTGGCGACGGTTATATAATCGTATGCGGAATTATTGATAGGGACTTGAAGATTGTTGTACTTGTTATCCAATGAACCAGAGTGTACGAGAGGAGTCACCCAAGATCCCCCCTCTACATAATCGTTGGGATTTGAGGCCACGCAAAAATCCATCGTTCCATCAGAAGCATAACACAAAGGCAAAAACTTCAGGGCTTTGATCATACTTCTCGGTGGCATATTGTATGACCAAGAGCCTGATCCTGATAGAACTACACCAAAAGTTTGCGGTACATGGAGTATCTCCGTATCAGGATTTAATGACTGCACATTTGTTACTAGCTTATGATAGTAGTAATGTACCATTTCATCTATCTTTGTCTGAGCGGATGGATTACTACCAGTCCAAGTGAGGTTCCCCTGCAAGGGATAGACATCGACCATGATTCTGTCAGGGCTTGACTCATGTAAAAAACGTTTGTGATAATTATAAGGAGTATCCTCATCGATCTCTAAGAGGTAGTCCTTCAGCCACATCGCAGTGACCATTTTTTGGGGAGGGGTCAGAGTATTTAGATGATTCTGAATATTCTCATACATTTGCAATTGACCAGCCCTTGGTTCGCACAAGCTATAGTGATAGAGTAAATTACTGCTAGCCAAATCATTAATTTGGGAGTCGAGATAGGCAAGGTAAGGGGAGCTAGCACCCTGGCCTACAGATCGGCTGAACTCATCCTCGATCGTTATGTAATCGATTGTTAGCTTACCATTCCCGTGCCAGTATATTTCTGGATTTATATGATAGAACTCACGGGTAGCAGTGCCCTCATCACCATTCATATAGGGTTTTAGAGTAGATAAATCCACGTAGTATTGGAAAAGGTAGTTCTGATAGGGGTCAAGCATAGTTGAGGGATATAAACCTTCCGTTACTGCTGCTATGCTGGTTCCATATAGTGGATCAACTGGCGTTAAAGCAATATTTACGTAATCTGCTGGGTATGTAAGGCCATATTCGTCATAATCTGCTGGAATGGGAGGATTGTATAGCTTAAGACTGATTGTAGCTACTGGTTCTCCCACCGTGATGTCTTCGTATCTCATTGCTACCGTCAGATATAACTTGTTGTCATTGATGGCTCCGTTAAAGAAAGCTATATCACTGCTTAACATCCGGGGCCATGACTCATAATGGGGCTTCCATCTTTTTCTGGGACTTGACAATGCTATCCCTGCCACATCTCCTTGTGAGGAGTTACAAACCCATGCATGATCGTTTGAGTATAGATTATCTCCTAATTCAGGAACCCAAGTCCCAATATCATGCTTCGTCACATAATCATAGGATTCCTTACAGTCTGACTCATTGTCCGTATTTAGATTGTCAACAACAAAAATTCCGACAGAATCTATAAGCTCATACTCCGCTTCTATTTGGAGTCGATTCCCATAAGCCAGCGGTTTTACTCCTACACGACCGCTTAATGGATACCATGCATTGTCATCTAGTACACTTTTAATACTGTTGATACCGCTATTCTCCAGCGTGTCGAATATATACGGGATCCTGTCAGAAAAGTCACACTCGTCACTCACTCGATAGGAATGAGCATTTCCATATGTTGTTGCATTGTATCCTGCATTATACAGGTAATCTCTTAAAGAACCGAAATTCGCAACGTAATCGTCTCCTGCATATCTAATCTGATACTGAGAATATGAACCCAACAAGAACTCGTTGGCTTCTACTGCCCACATACTTATACTGAGTATAAGCAGTAGACAAATGACATAGTACTTTGTCATGACGGTCTCCTTATTTCGTAATGGAAATTTTTTTACATGTCGACATGTTGCCAATCTTAGCCCGGCACAAGTAAACTCCAGATGGTAAGTCTGAGAGATGAATGGTACTGACTGACTCATTTGGTGCCTTGTTTATAGCAAAAGATTGGTAGATTACCTGGCCTTTGAGGTTAAAGACTTCTATATGAACGGGCATTCCTCTACTCAAATCGCTCCCATATATTGATATATTTACCTCTCCATCCTTCACAACTGGATTTGGACCAATATTCATCCGAAGCTGCTCTGTGAGATGGGGTGTATGCTGATCCTCATTTGAGACCATATCCGGATTGCCGGCATAGACATATACGTATCCCCGAAAATCATGACCAGGCCAGATTCCTTCTTCCAAAGGAGCTGAGACGGCTATGTCATCGTAACCATCACCGCCAAAATCTCCCACGGCAACGGCATATCCAAAATTCTCAATATTGCGTGACTCCTGCCAGTCGGCAAATCCATCCATGGAGGTGCTTCCCAGCCAGATGGCAAATTGCTGCCAGTTATAGCTTGCACCGACTACGTCACTGAAACCGTCACCATTAAAGTCCCCGTGATTTATGCCCCTAACCCTTCTGCTACCGTATAAAATGGGATTTAAACTGACGCTTGGACTAACAGGAAGAATGGAGTTTGATCCAAACCAAACCTTCATTCCAGAATTGTCTATATAGCCCAAAAAATCGTCGAATCCATCATTGTTTACATCACCAAGTGGCTTACATGTCCATGTAGTATTATTGCTCGCTGTGTGAATTAGTAGTGTATAATCAGAATAAACTCTGCTATCGTTCCCGTAATATACTCTTACCGTAGAGTACCTATCATAACCCTGTGGTGGCTCAAGATATCCTATGGAGAAGTCATTGTATCCATCGTTGTTTATGTCGCCAATTCCAATAATAGATCCCTCAGAAGACGGGTGTGAAAAGCCGGGATCAAGTATACTCTGTCTGATAAAAGATCCTCCCCACATTATGTCGAAGTATAGGTGGTAGTTGATCGAATAGCAAATCCCTACATCACCAAAGCCGTCACCATCAACATCCCCAAGTTTGTATGTCGTTACAAATTCTTCCTCTGCTTGTGGGCACTCTATTCTATTCGGTGTTAACAAGTCATCCGTCCCCCCAAAAAAGTACATGTATCTAGAACTTTCCGAAACATGCGGTATGGAATCACCTATCACCAAATCTTCATATCCATCCCCGCTGACATCACCAACATTCCATATAGATGATATGTGTCTACGCATTCCTTCTGGATAGTCTCCTTCCAGAGTCATCGCTGGCTCAGATGCAGAGCTGAAGCCGGGACCACCATAATAGATGTAGACTTTCCCCCTAGATGGGCTTTGTTCGTATTGATATCCATAAGCATATGACAACACTACTAGATCATCATAATCATCATGATTAAAGTCTATACTTACGATATCAAACCCATAGTATGACATGTTGTGTTCTCCCTGCAGTTCAGCCAGTTGAGGCATGTCATTTAAGGCTATCAGAGGACTGGTTATAACCCAGAGTAGGATGATCATCAAGGAGTACTGTAGGACACCGACTCCCCACGGAGTACCAATACTCCGCTTACTCCGTGCCGTTGTGGATAGAAATTCACATATCATATTTATTCCCTTGATCTGGCGCATACCCGCATCATGTTTGAAGGGCATAGATGCTGATATTTTCAGCTTATCCAGCAGGTTCGTCATGTTGTCTCCAAATGGTATTAGTTCGTTTGTGTCCGCTTGGCCTGTCTAGCGTTTCGGATTCCTAGCAAGTCACCCTTATAACTTAAAGGATTCCAATCGTGGAACCAAGTTGATCAAGCAGACTTTTCTACGTTTTGGAGGTAGCAGACTAATGTCAAGCTGAATATTGAGTGATGTATAAAAATTTTAGCATCAAGCACCACCTATCATATTGTGCCAATAGTACTTAAGCTGTTGTGGAAAACATTCAACAGCTAAGAATCAGAATAAATATTCTTAACGAGCTGGGTATTCACATAGTCATTTTCTCACTTTTGTTTGCTGCATCAGGTAAGCACCCGGGGGGCTTTTCAGCCACAACACACCTCCGGGCGGTTGTGAAGGCGCTTAAGCTTCATCAAAAGTCTAAGCCCCGGAACGAGTGTCCGGGGCTTATATTTATGTTTCGATGATTGGATTCTAGATCAATCCATCCCGTTTCAGCACGGCATCCGGGTTCAGCGGACGGCCACGGAAGGCTTCAAAGAGCTCTCTGGGGTGGAAAGCATTACCCCTGGCAAGGATGTATGTGCGAAACTTGAGGGCAGTCTCGGGATCGAAAATGCCGTTTTCCTCAAACATGCTCCAGGCATCCGCTTCCAGAGCCTCCGCCCATTTGTAAGAATAATAGCCCGCGGCATATCCCCCGGCAAAGATATGGGAGAATGAGCAGGAAGTATTGGTGCCTTCATGCACGGGAAGCAGGCTGAAACGCGCGGTGACCTCCCGTTCAAATTGAGATACATCGCTGATCGTGGCAGGATCGGTGGTGTGCCAGGACATATCCATGCAGGCGTAACGCAACTGAGTGATATTGAAGTTACCGGCATTGAAGTTCTTTGCCGCGATCACCTTGTCCAGCAGTTCTTTGGGCAGGGCTTCACCCGTTTGATAGTGGCGGGCAAAGAGATTGAGCGCTTCTTCTTCCATCAGCCAGTTTTCCATGATTTGACTGGGGAGTTCCACGAAATCCCAGAGTACGGAAGTGCCGGAAAGACCGTGATAATAGCCATCGGCGAGCAGGGAATGCAAGGCATGGCCAAACTCGTGGAAAATGGTTCTGGCTTCATCCAGGCGCAACAGCGAGGGCTGAGTATCGGTGGATGGAGTAAGGCTACCCACGATCATCACATGCGGTCTGCGCATACCGTCGGGATACATGCCCTGGTCAAAGAGCGAGCTCTTCCAGGCTCCGCCACGTTTGGTTTCGCGGGGGAAAAGATCGATGTAAAGCAGGCCAAGATAGCGGTCATCGGCATCGTGCGCTTCCCAGGTGGTTACATCCGGATGATATACGGGAACGTCGTGCACCTGTTTCATGGTGATACCGTAGATCTTTTTAGCCACTGTGAAGAGGCCGTCGATCACGTTTTCCACCTTGAACCAGGGGCGCAGCTCCTCCGGATCGTACTGGAAGAGCTTTTCCTTGAGTTTATTGCTGTAATATCCCCAATCCCAGGCTTCCAGGGTCTCAATGCCATCCAGTTCCTTGGCAAAGGCAGCCACTGCTTCCACTTCTTTCTTCGCCGCCGGAAGGGCCTTTTCATACACGGTTTCCAGGAAGTTCAAGGCATTATCCACGGATTCTGCCATACGGTCTTCCAGAACGTACTCGGCGTGGCATTTGTAGCCCAAAAGCTCCGCTCTTTCCTGTCTGAGAGCCAGAGTGCGCTTGATGATATCCTGATTGTCGTATTCATCATTGAAAGCGCGGGAAGAATAGGCGCGGTGCATCTTGTAGCGCAGCTCGCGGTTCTGACAATAGGTGATAAAGGGACTGAAGCTGGAGGGCTGCAAAGTGAAGACCCAGCCGCTTTCCTTGCCCTTCTTTTTGGCTGTGAAGGCTGCTGCTTCCAGGGGTCCGGCAGGAATTCCCTTTACGTCCTCAGGATCGGTGAGATGGAGCTCAAAAGCATTGGTGGCGTTCAGTACGTTGTCACTGAACTTGGGTGACAATTGGGAAAGCTCCATGGCGATCTCGGTGAAGCGTTTTTTGTTCTCATCACTCAGCAGCGCGCCACCCCGGATGAAGCCTTTGTAGCGGCGTTCGATCAGTCGATAGCGTTCTGCCTTTTTGATGGCTTCTTTGTCGTTCATATCCTTGGGCAGGGTGGGCTTGGGTTTACCTGCCACTTCGGCATCATAAACCGCTTTCACGCGCTCAAAGATCTTCGGATCGGTGGCAATGCTGGAATTGAACTCAGCCAGCATGGGCGAAATCTGTTGCGCCAGAGCCTTAAACTCGGCATCGGAATGCGCGCCCAGGAGGTTAAAATAAACAGTGGAGGCATAATCCAGTTCTTCACCCTGGTCGTCCAGAAACATGATGGTGTTTTCAAAAGTGGGAGCTTCCGGATTGTTTTTAAGCTCTTCAATCTCTTTGCGAGCGATTTTCAGCGCTTCCTCAAAAGCGGGCATGAAGTGTTCAAGCTTGATCTCATCAAAGGGAATGGCTTTCAGCCGATGAGGATTGTCTTTGCGAAGTAAGGGGTTCATATCCTCTCCTAATTCGGTAATATTCTCTTTGGAGCAACAAGATAAGACGGGCTGATAATGTCAAATTATTTAGTAAGATGTGTACCTGCAAAGGGAAATGGCCCCCAGGGATGGGAACACCCGGAGGCCGGTTATCAAAGCTATGGGAGATCCATCCCGGATCAGAAAGTAACCTTTACCCCTACCCCCACGGAACGTTTGGTATCTTTCAACCAGTTGATGCCGCCTTCCTTGTCTTTGTACTTCTCGCTGTACTTACCGATCAGGAAGAAACGTCGTTTCTCGCTGAGGCTGAGGGTAAAGCTGGCGTTCATTTGGGCCCGCGGAACCGCGATCTTTCCCAGATTCAGTTCATTTACCCTGGTCTTGCTATAGCCGAAGGATACGTTTTCCAGAAGGCCATAGCGCGTATCCACCCACAAGCTGAACCACATTGATTTACCGTGGGTAACCTCGTCGCCATACATATTTTGCCAGGCCAGCATTGCTTTCAGGCGCTCCCCGATCTTGCCTTCCAGCTTGCCGTAAAAACCGTAGGCAGCTCGGGCATCTTTCAGAGTATCTTCCTTGGTTACCAGGATATAAGTGCTGTCAGCTTGCTGCACCGCTACACAACGCTCTTCTTCATAGAAATGGTCAAAATAGCCGTTGATAAAGCTATCGCCATGCTTGCGATATTCCAGATTCAGCTTCAGATAATCCAGATCCAGATACAAGCCGGGAAGGATGAACCCCGTACCATGATCGATGATATGCGCCACTTCAGCATAGTTTCCCAGGACGAATTGGTCGGTATTCATGATGGGCAGGGTATAGTCAATACTCAGGATAGTGAGCGCTTCCGGATCGCCACGATCAATGG
>JAGOKK010000076.1 GCA_017994635.1 Candidatus Cloacimonadota bacterium
GATTGACCGCAGTATAGCCTATGAACGTGATGCTACCACCACCGATACCTGGCTTTCCCGAGCCGTGGGCATCGCATCTGATCAAGGGGGCTCCCGGGGCGACAATGGGGAAAGCGACATTGCGCACATGAATAACATCCGCAATGATCTCCTAGAATACGGGTACACCAGTGTAGATCAGATCTACGATCCGGGAGCATCTGCATCCACCGTTGCCACAAACGTAGATGCTGGACGCGGGTTCATCAATTACGTTGGGCATGGTTCCACCACATCCTGGGGTACTACTGGGTTTAACTATAACAATGCCATGGCTCTGACCAATGGCTACAAGAGCCCCTTCATCATGGACGTAGCCTGCGTGAATGGCAATTTCGTGAACTACACATGTTTTGCTGAAGGCTGGATGCGCAGCCCCAATGGCGGAGCCATCTCCATCTACGCCAGTACCATCAATCAAAGCTGGAATTCTCCCATGAGAGCCCAGGATGAGGTTACCGATCTTTGGATTGCCGATGCCAAAAGCACTGCCGGGGGTTATTACTACAGCGGTTCCTGCAAGATGATGGACGTGTATGGCAATACCAATGGCTCAGACGGCGTCAAGATGTTCAAGACCTGGCATATCTTTGGCGATGCTTCGCTATTGGTTCGGTCCAAGACTCCTCTGGCCATGACGGTAAATCATCCCCATCAGATAACCATCGGCACCAGCTCCATGAATATCTCTACAGGTGTGCCAAATGCTCTGGTGGCGCTCACTTCCGATAACCATATCTACGCCCGTGGCACTACTGACGATAGTGGGAATTTGTCCCTCACCCTAAGTGGACTTCCCTCTCAGGTCATCAGTTTCACCCTTACTGTTACCGCCTATAACCGCGTTACCTACATCGGTGCGGTGCAGCAAGTAACTACACCGGCAAATCCCCGGTTCGTAGCGGAGTGGGAGCCCGCCCAGGGGGCAATCGTCCGCTATCCTTTCGGCCAGCCCTATTCTCTTTTGCAGGATCTGGCGGAAAACTCGCTCCTCTATGTATTGGTAACTGAGACTCTCCAAGGCACAGCCCACGCCAATTTGCAGGCCAATGGGATCGATATGGGAAACGTGCGCTACATCAATGCGCCCACGGACTCATACTGGATACGGGACTACGGCCCATGGAGCGTCTTTGACGATGAATTGAATCTGCATCTGGTGGATTTTACATACAATCGTCCGCGTCCCAATGACGACGCCATTCCACCCGTTGTGGCAGATTACCTGGATCTCGGGCTTTATGATCTGGATATGAACCATACCGGCGGAAATGTCATGACCGACGGAATGGGCAAAGCAATGAGTACAGAGCTGGTATTATCGGAAAACAGCAGCCTCAGCCAGGCTGAGATTGATCAACGCTTCAGTAGCATTCTGGGCGTCACTGATTATCAGATCTATACTGATCCCACTGCCACTTACATCGATCACATCGATTGCTGGGCAAAGCTCTTGGATGTGGATAAAGTCCTGATCCGCAGAGTTCCATCCACTCACCCACAGTTCAATGCCATTGAGCAATCGGTAACCCAGTGGCAAAGCCAGATCAGCTCCTATGGTACGCCTTACCGGATATTCCGGGTGGATACACCCAATAACGAACCGTATACCAATTCCTTCATCATGAACGGCAGGATCTACGTTCCCCAGACCGGCAGCGTAAACGACCTCCCAGCTCTTGCCGTATATCAATCCGCCATGCCCGGCTTTCTTATCTCGGGATATAGCTTTAATTCATACATATCTACTGATGCTCTGCATTGCCGGGTAAATACCATATTTGACAGCGAGATGATTGCAATCAGGCATCAACCTCTGGACTTACTGACGGCTCACACCGAATATACTCTCACGGTGGAGATTGATCATCATCACCCACTTGATCCAATCTCCAGCTTCATTGCCTGGAGCACTTCTTCCAGCGGACCCTGGCAGCAAAGTCAGCTAACTCCTGAGGGCGGTGGCATCTACAGCACCAACACCATCAGTCCTGCCCTAAATCAAGAATTGTATTACTGGATCCAAGCCGCAGACAGCTCCGGCAGGGTTACCAAGTTGCCCCTTTGCGCCGGACTCGATCCCTTTGTGGTAAGTATCACAAACCCGAATCCCAGCTTGCCTGCGTGGTCACCCGTCAGTTACGCCAATCCCCCCGCTACAGTGCATGTCCAGCTCAGCCTCTTCGGAAGTCCGGCTCAGGAAGGTGATCTCCTGGGTGCCTTTGTGAATGGCGAATGCCGTGGCACCGCATTAATCAGTTCCGATCGTAATTCAGAGGCCACTATTCAAGTGCAGCTCGCGCAAAATGGTGAAGTTGTAAGCTTTAGCATGTTCAGTACTTCAGACGGCACGATTTACGATTCCGTGCAAGAACTGAATCTCAATTTTGGTGAAATCCTCGGCGAAACAGAACCCCTGCAGATTGGCTTTACTTTGGATAAACCCCAAATCAGCATCAGCAATAGCAGCTCCGACATTCTGCTCTCCTGGAGTCCCATTTCTGGAGCTGATCAGTATAACATCCAAGCCTCCAGCAGGGCAGATGGTGATTTTGAAACCATCGCCACCACCAGTGCCTCTTCCTATCTGTTCAGTCCTGTCTCCCCCATGCAGTTCTTCCGGGTAATCGCAATCAAAGCCATAGAAACAAAGAATTAACATATCACCCACATACAGGATCTTAGTCACGCCCATATCAAGCCTTGATTGTTAAAGGCTTGATATGGGAGGGTAATACGCCGTAAAAGGAGCAGGAAGAGCTTATTCATTCCGATCCGCTGATGCCGATCCAGGTAAAACCCATTTCCTCACTGATCTTCATTCATCCCATTCTCATCATCACCCACTGCCCACCTCCCGCCCCATTTACCTTGCCTAAAAACCCAGCCCTGAATATCTTGTTCTCAAGAGGTAAAACATGCGTCCCAATAAACAAGAATTGATAGAGATGCTCAGTATCACTGATGAAACTGAGTTACAGGACTTATACAGCCGGGCTTATGAGATAAAGAAAGCCACGGTGGGCACCAAGGTCTACTTCCGTGGCATCATAGAGTTGAGCAACATCTGCAGCAAAGACTGCTATTACTGCGGCATTCGCAGCGGCAATCCGGAGTTCCAGCGTTACACGATATCCCTCGAGGAAGCCCTAGCAGAGGCGAAATGGTGTTATGAACAGCATTATGGCAGTCTGGTAATTCAAGCGGGAGAGCGTACAGACAAAGCCTGGGTGGATCTCGTCAGTGATCTGATCCGCGGCATCAAACAGCTCTCTGATGGCAAATTGGGCATCACCCTCTCTTTGGGCGAACAGAGCGAGGAAGTGTACGGGCGTTGGTTTAAGGATGGTGCTCATCGCTATCTGCTACGTATAGAGACCACCAATCCAGAGCTATACAAGACCCTGCACCCCGCTGATCACAATTTTGAGCATCGCCGCAACTGCTTGAAGCTACTAAGAAAAGTGGGATATCAGGTCGGTACTGGAGTAATGGTAGGTCTGCCGGGGCAGACCATAGACGACATCGCCAATGACATCCTCTTTTTCTATGATGAGGATGTGGATATGCTGGGGATGGGACCCTATATCCCGCATCATGGTACGCCTCTGGCGCATCTGGTGAAAAGCTTTGATGGAAACACTGCCCTAAAGATGGGTCTGAAGATGATCGCCGTATGCCGCATAGCCCTGAGAGATGTAAACATCGCCACCACCACAGCCTTGCAGGCTCTTCATCCTGAAGGACGTGAAATGGGGCTGCTGGCAGGAGCTAATGTGTTGATGCCCAATATCACCGACACCAAATATCGCGAGGGCTATCAGCTTTACGAAGGCAAGCCATGCATGGATGAAAACGCCGATCAATGCGTCGGCTGCCTCTCCCGAAGGATTGCTTCAATCGGCGAGACAATCGGTTTTGACGAATGGGGGGATTCCAAACACTACCATAAAAGGACAAACACATGAAGAAGTCACAACTGATCCTGTTGATCGCATTCCTGATAATGAGCTTGAACCTGATCGCGCAAAGTTATTATGAGATGAGCGATGAAAAACTGCTAGCGCTCGTGGGAGAGCAAGATAACATCGCCATGTACGTCTTGGGCATCAATGCCCTTGGTCAAGAATATTTCCTCACTGCAGAAAAGTGGCTGATGCAATCGGCTGAACTGGATAATGATATGGCTCATTTTGAGCTGGCAATGATGCACCTGAGAAAGCAACTGGAAAAATCCGACATCGATATTGCCATAAAACACTTCGAAAGGGCAGGCGAACTGGGCTACAGCGAAGCTTACTACAATCTGGCCAAGCTTTTCCACGAGGGAAAATTGGTCGGGAAGGACATTCAAAAAGCAGTGAATTTTTACAAACTTGCCGATGATGAGATGTCCACCATTCGCCTGGGAGAGCTTTATGCCGACAAACTGGTGGAAGGGCAAACCCCTGAAGATACTTTTAAATGGATTCAACAAGCCAGTTACAGCATCCCAGAAAGCAATTGCCTGATCATCGCGGGTTACTATGCCACCGGATATGGCACAGATAAGAACATGCAGGAAGCCCTGGATTGGTATGGCCGGGCGGCAATTTTTCAGAAAGTGCCGGAAGCCATGGAGCTCGCCATCCTCTGCCATGAAGGCAGACAAGTAACACAAGACACTGAACTCGCCTACTTCTGGGCTCTGATGGCAGAGCAGACAAATGAGCGGGATAACCCCAAACTGCAGGAATTGAAGATCACTTTGGAAGCCAGCCTGGATGACGATACCAGAGGCTCTATCCGAGAAAATGTGCTAGAAATGCAGACAAGGTGGCATTAACTCCAAAGGATACCTATCTTCGTTTCCCGATCACTCCATATGCATGGATTGCCAAAGGATTGACCTCGCATCTCGTGCCGAAGGCACCCATCTCGCCCGAAGTGCCCATCTCGCACCGCAGGTGCCCTTTTCTCTTGACGAAAATCACCCAGTCATAGAGCATGATCAAACGTGGATTATCCGCGATTAACAGCAATATAAAGGAGTCCTCCATGTTACCAGGCGGCAAAAATATGAACCAATTGATGAAGCAAGCGCAGAAGATGCAGCAGGAAATGATGAAGTCCCAGCAGGAGTTGGAGAACAAGGTCTTTGAAGTTAGCTCCGGGGGCGGAATGGTCACCCTCGGCATGACCGGTTCCTATGAGGTGAAAAGCATCAAGATCGATCCCGAAGCGGTAGATCCAGAAGATGTTGATATGCTGGAAGATCTGATCCTGGCAGCGCTGCAGGAAGCTCATAAACAGGTGGCAGAAGCCAGTAACGACATCATGGGCAAACTCACTGGCGGCATGAAGATACCCGGACTCTTTTAAAACATGCAAATCTCCGAACATCTGGAAAAGCTGATCGATAGCCTTTCCCGCTTCCCCGGCATCGGGAAAAAGACAGCCGGTCGTTTGGCCTGGCATATCGTTAGCTCAGACAAAAGCTTCGCTAGACAACTGGCAGAGAATATCAGCACTGCCGTGGAGGCCTTTCGCCCCTGCAGCCTTTGCAATATGCTGTCGGAAAGCGATCCGTGCCCCATCTGCGCTTCTCACGACCGGGAAAACGATAGTATCTGCGTAGTGGAAAACAGCGCCGATGTTCAGATTATTGAAAACATCAATGAGTACCGTGGATTGTACTTTGTGCTTGGGCATCTGCTCTCCCCCATCGACGGTATCGGACCCGATGAGATCAATACTCCCCTGCTACTCAAGCGCATTGAAGAAATTGGCCCCAGTGAGATCATCCTGGCTCTCATCCCTTCCGCGGAAGGTGAAGCTACCATGCATTACATCTGGGAAATCCTAAAGGACCGGAAGCTGAAGATCACTCGCCTCTCCACTGGCCTGCCCTTCGGTGGAGATCTGGAATATAGCTCATCCAGCACGCTCAGAAGTGCTTGGCAGAGGCGTTACGGCATCTAGCGATGTTTACCGGAATCATCGAAGTCACTCAGCCTGTGATGAGTATCAGGATCGACAAGGGCAGTCGCATCGTCCAGATAGCCCGGCCCGAGATCTTTAACGACATCAGGGTGGGCTCCAGCATCGCCTGCAATGGCATTTGCCTCACAGTGCTGAAATATGACCAACACAGCTTTGATGTGCAGGTAATGCACGAAACCCTGTCCAAGACCAACGCCGGAGCTTGGAAGCCCGGAGATGTTTTGAATCTGGAGCGTGCACTGAAGCTTGGAGACCGGCTGGATGGCCACTGGGTAATGGGACACGTGGATCGCTGCGTGAAACTATTGCGCAAGGAACAGCGGGGTACTACGGCATACTACCATTTTGAGCTTCTGGCTCAGGACCGAAAATACCTGATCCCGCAAGGATCTATCTGTATCGACGGAACCAGTCTGACCATTGCCGAGTTAAATTCCCGTGATTTTGCTGTTGCTCTGATCCTGCATACTTTGGACAATACCCGCCTCAGCACACTAGGCAGCGGCGCATCGGTAAACCTGGAATATGATGCCCTGGGGAAATACATTTTGCAGAAGGATTTATGAGATACTTACAAATTGCTTTTGTACTGTTGATAGGCCTGAATATGATAGCCTGCGGCAATAAACGAGGCCCCACAGGCGGCGATCAGGATCTGGATAAACCGACCGTGTTATCCTCTTCACCTGCTGAAATGGGAGATATCAGTGGTGGTGTCATCGAGATAGATTTTGATAAGCCGATGGATAAATCCAGCCTTCCCAATGCCATCTATTTCTACCCCCCCATCGCAGAAAGGATGATCAGTCTCTCTCGTCAGACTCTGACCATCCGGATCAAGGAAAAGCTGCTGGAAGATACCCTCTATTACATTACACTCAGCACCCGTCTGAAGGATACCCGCGGCAACAATCTGGACAAGGCACATACCTTGATCTTCGCAAACGGCAATCCCCAAAAGGCCAAGCTTTCGGGATTGATCGCTTACGAAAAGGGGGAAGATGCAGACAAGGGCATAAACATGAGTCTCTTTTCTGCCGATTCAGTGCTGGTAATGATGAAAGAGCTCTCCGGCAGCAGCTATGAATTGTCCAATCTGAGCCCTGGTTCCTACCGGATGCGTAGCTATATCGATAAAAACCTGAACAGTCGCTACGATGAGACCGCTGAGCCCTTCTTTGAAGCTCCCTTCAGTCTTACTGATATTGCCACGATGGATCTGAACATGGCTTACGTAGATACATCCTGGGCTCAGATCAAAGACGTAAAGCAGCGTTCCCGGCATGAACTGGAGATTACACTATCTGAGGGTGCCCGCTCATTTTCGGGCATTAGCATTAAAAGCGAACAACAGGGTATACCCCTAGATATCCTGCACCAGTTCCTGGATCACGATAAGCTATATCTCTTGACTGCGGCCATGGATTCCACGCGGTATACCGTACACATGACAAATGTGGAGGATCATAAGGGAGTGCTCTCCCCAGGAACCGGATTTAGCTTTACTGCATCGGGGATTGAAGATGTTACAGCCCCTGTCCTGCTCTCCTCCAATCCGCGAAACGGCGCTACAGTGAACAGCTTGCGCCCCACCATCGAGCTGTTTTTTTCGGAGATCATCCCAGCCGCCAAGCTATCCCTACGCTTGATCGAGACAGATTCCAAAAAGGAAGTACCTGTTTATATATCGGACATTCGGGGCAGAAGCGCCAGAGTAACCCCCACCAAGGACTTGGCAAATTACCGCTCACACACCCTGATCATCGACGCTACCAGTTCTGATTTCAGCGGCAATCATATAGGTAGAAACATAGAAATCCTCTTTTTACCCATATCACGGAGATAGCATGAAGATTATCCAACTCGTGGGCGCTCGCCCCCAATTTGTAAAACTGGCACCTCTATCCAAGGTGATCCGCACCGCCGGCCATGAAGAATTAATCGTACATAGCGGACAGCATTACGATATCCAGATGAACGAAGTTTTCTTCCGCGATATGGAAATACCAGCACCAGATTATAACCTTAGTGTAGGATCAGGCTCTCAGGCCCTGCAGACTGCAGAGATCCTTTCTCTATTGGAACCAATCCTGATAAAGCAAAGCCCAGACCTTCTGATCGTTTACGGTGACACCAATACCACTCTGGCTGGAGCCCTGGCAGCCGCTAAGCTGCAGATCAAGATTGCCCATGTCGAAGCATGCCTCCGAAGCTTCAACCGTAGTATGCCCGAAGAGATCAATAGAATAGTGACGGATCACGTTAGTGACATCCTGCTGGCACCTACCCCGATGGCAATGGAGAATGCCAGAAGGGAAGGGCTGAGCGATAAATGCAGTCTGGTGGGTGACATCATGGTGGATTCCCTGCTCTTTGGCATCGGAAAAGCAAGATCGCAATCACACGTGCTGCAGGAATTGAAGATCAATAAGGATGAGAAGTTCCATTTGCTGACTCTGCATCGTCCCTACAATGTGGACAGCCCTCAAAACCTGGAACACATCCTGAGTTCGCTGGATACTCTGGGTACGCGTGTGGTCTTTCCAGTACATCCCCGCACCAGGCAAGTGCTCCAGAATATGCAACGCAAGCAATTTTCCCACATAAACTTCGTAGGACCCCAGGCCTATTTGGATTTTCTTATGCTCATGGATAACTGCGCCATGATGCTTTCCGATAGCGGCGGTATCCAAAAAGAAGCCTATATCCTGCAAAAACCCTGTGTGACCCTGCGTCCTGAAACCGAGTGGGTAGAAACAGTGCAAAGCGGCTGGAATATGTTACTCCCCACCGATGATCCCGCCTTCCCCAATGCTATTAAGGACTTCCAGCCACCCAGCGATCACCCCGATATCTTTGGCAAAGATGTGTCGCATAGCATTCTCGAGGTTATTGAGAATTGAGAATTGGGGGCACGAGGATTAAGCGGATATAGAAGAGAATGAAGAATTGAGGTGGGAGCAGATAGAAGCCTGCCTTTACTGACTTGAACCCCACTCATAGGCCACCTGAACGCCACTCGAACTGGATTCAGGAGGAGTTCAGGAAGAGTTCGTGTGGCGTTCGTGCTGATAGAGGGGGCCATATCGCTGCAAAGCAGCCCATATCGCACGAAGTGCCTATATCGCTGCGAAGCAGCCCATACCGTTGCGCAGCAAGCCATCACTCATTTCGATTACCCTCTCTGCGTATGCCGCATAGCGATCATCATGCGTGACCATCACGATCGTACGACCCTCGTGATGCAGCTCAGAAAGCAAGCGCATCACCTCATCACCGTTCTTGCTATCCAGATTACCGGTTGGTTCATCGGCCAGGATCATACGTGGATCATTGATCACACAGCGGGCCAGCCCCACCCGTTGTTGTTGACCTCCGGATAACTGATGCGGGAAGTGCCCCGCCCGGGCTTCCAGTCCCAATTGCATGAGCATGGCATCAACCTTGGACTTGCGTGTGGCAGCAGGTAACTTTTGATACAGTAATGGCAATTCCACGTTTTCAAATACCGTGAGGGAAGCGATGAGATTGAACTTTTGAAAGAGGAAACCGATGCTTTGCCTGCGCAATCTGCTAAGCTCTCTATCACTGATGGATGCTGTATTTTTACCCATCAGGATTACTTGTCCTTTGTTGGGACGATCCATCAATCCCAGAATATTGAGCAGGGTGGTCTTACCGCAGCCGGAGGGACCTTTGATGGCGATAAAGCTGCCCTCGGG
>JAGOKK010000077.1 GCA_017994635.1 Candidatus Cloacimonadota bacterium
ACCCGCAAGATGATGCTGATGAAATAGCCGCTTATCAGGAGCGCTTAACTGGAAATTCAAAGGGGATACCAGGAACGGTATCCCCTTTTTCGATTGCTTTATGCTTCTTTTTGGAATTCCTCGTCCGCTACTTCCTGCATAAATTGGTTCATATAGAGCTGATAGTAGCGTCCCTTTCGCCGCATCAGATCGTGGTGATTGCCCATTTCCAGGATCTCACCCTTGTGCAACAGCAGGATGCGATCCACCTGACGAATGGTGGAAAGCCGGTGGGCCACAATGATGCCGGTGCGTCCGTTTAGTACCACGTGCATGGCTTCCTGCACCAATTGCTCAGTTTCAGTATCAATGGAGGCCGTGGCTTCGTCCAGGATCAATAAAGCTGGATCAGCCAGAACCACCCGGGCAAAGGCAATTAGCTGTTTCTGCCCGGTGGAGAGCAGATTGCCGGCTTCACCCACCTTGTAATCGTACTTTTCCGGCAGGTTTTGAATAAACTCATCCGCCCGCACCATCCGGGCAGCTTCCATCACCTCTTCATCGCTGGCATCCAGCCTGCCGTAACGGATGTTTTCCATCACGCTACCCTGAAAGAGATGCGGAACCTGCTGTACGTAGCCCAGATTGCTGTGGATCCACTTTAGCGGCAGTTCTTTATAGTTCATATCATCGATCTTGATGGAGCCATGTTGCGGCTCGTAAAAGCGGCAGATCAGGTTCACCAGAGTGGTCTTGCCTGTCCCTGTTTCGCCTACCAGAGCTATCGATTCGCCCGGAGCTATATCCAGATTGAAGTTATGAAATATCGGATGTGCTTCCTTGTAGGCAAAGCTCATGTCCTGGATGCTGATCTTGCCTTGCATAGTGCGTTCCTGCCATTGCGGAGTGTAAGCCTCGGAACTGATGATTTCCGGCTCCAGATTGATCAGGGAAAATACCCGTTCTGCCGAAGCCTGGGCATGCTGCATTTCGGCGAAGAGCCGCGCTACATTGGAAAAGGGCTCGAAGAGATGCATGGTATAGCTGATGAAGGCCACCAGGGTGCCGTAACTGATGGTTTGTGCCAGCACCGCGGAACCGCCGAGCCACACCACGATGCCAGTGCCCAGGGACGATACCATCAGGATCATCGGCATAAACAAAGCTGAGGTGATGGCGGACCTGATTGAGCTGCGATACATCTGCTGACTCAGGTCTTGAAATTCCTGCAGATTGATATCTTCGCACACCAGGGTCTTGGTGGTCTTGGCACCATGAATCCCTTCACCAAAGGAATGCGTGATCATGGAATTGAACCTGCGTACCTGGCGAAATAGGCGAAACATCCTGCCCTGGAAATAGTGGCTGAGAATCGCTATGATCGGCATCAGACCCAGCAGAATCAGCGCCAGCTTCCAGGATAGGGTAAAGACCACTATCAGTACGAAGATGATCATGGCAAAACCCCAGATCAGATCAACGATTCCCCAGGCTACCACATCGCCCAGGCGATTGATATCCGAGGTTACTCTCGCTACGATCCAGCCGCTGGAAGTGCGGTCGAAATAGCTGAAGCTCATACTTTGCAGCTTGCGAAAGGCCTTGCTGCGCAGATCGAAATTCAGACCGGTCTCGATGCGTCCGGCGACATCGATCAAGAGATACACGTTTACAAATTGAAACACGATCAACAGGAAATACATCAGGCTAAAGGTCTGAATGCCTGAGTATTGCTTGGGGATGATCATGTGATCTATCCCATACTTGGTCATCAGGGGCATGATCGTATCGATCAGAGCATTGAAGATCATCACTACGATCAGGAGATATACTTTGGACTTATGGCGTTGTAGCTGCTTCAGCATCTTCAGCCATAGGCTCCAATCGAACTTACTAGTATATTCTTTCTCTGTATATTCTTGCATTTGTATGTCCTTAGCTGGCTTCAAGCTCCAGCATGTGTTGAATCTTCCAGATCCGCTGATATGCCCCTTCCTGGGACATCAGCTCCTTATGCGTACCCATCTGGGCGATTCTACCATGTTCCAGCACCACGATCCGGTCTGCCAGAGCAACTCCGGTGAGGCGATGGGTGATGATGATCGTAGTGGCGCGGCCCTTGCGGGATAGCAGGTTTGCCTGAATGATCTGCTCGGTTTCGCTATCCACAGCAGAAAGCGCGTCATCAAAGATCAGAATGGCAGGGTCTTTCACCAATGCGCGCGCCATGGCACAGCGCTGTCTTTGACCCCCGGAGAGAGTGATGCCACGTTCGCCGATCACCGTCTCGTAGCCATGCTCAAATTCAGCGATGCTATCGTGCAGCGCAGCTTCGCGTGAGGCTTTTTCCACCAGGGTAAGATCCACGTCCTTCAACGCCATCCCGATGTTTGCCGTGATTGACCTGGAATACAGGAAGGGCTCTTGTAGCACAATGCCGATCTGAGAACGCAGATCCCGGCGGTTGTACGAGCTGATATCCACTCCATCGATCAGGATTTTGCCCTGATAATCGTCAAAGAGCCGGGGGATCAGATTGGTCAGGGTGGATTTACCCGCTCCCGTAGCACCCAGGATCACCACAGTCTCACCCGCAGCGATCTTTAGATTGATATCTTGAAGGATCGGGTGCGCAGGATCGTAGGCAAAGCTGAGCCTATCAAATTCTATCTCCCCTTTCAAACGGATCTCTGAGGGGATGTTGATCCCGGACTCCAGATCTTCCACAGGGGTATTCATCACATCTTGCAGACGGCCGATGGACACCAGAGCACGTCCCATATCAGTGAGGATTCTGCCCATCTCACGGATCGGCCAGAGCAACATTCCTACGTAGGTACTGAAGGCCAGGAGCGTGCCCAGACTGATCTCGCCGGAGATCGTCCAGCCTACACCAAAGATGAAGACCGCGGCAATCTGGCTAAGGCATAGAGCGTCCGATGAAGACCAGTAGTAAGCCAGGATGGTGATCAGCTTTCGGCATTTCTCCCGGTAATCATTGGCAGCGGCCTCAAAGCGGGATATCTCGTAATCCTCTCTGGCAAATGCTCTTACCACTCTGATCCCGCTGATTGATTCTTCCAGCACTGTGGTAAGATAGCCTTCGGCCTCATCGGCAGCTTGAAAGCGGCGCCGTACCTGGCGGAAGAACACGTAGGCATAAACAAAGATGATTGGTACCACCACCATGGAGACCAGGGTCATGCGCAGGTCCATGGACAGCATGATCGGCACCAATAGCAGTATCATAAATACGCCCCGACCAAGCTGTACAAACTGCAGGGCCAGGAATCTGCGGATGGTCTCCACATCCGAGGTACAGCGCTGGATAATATCACCCGTCTGCACCTTGCTGTGCCAACTATATGGCAGCTTTTGGATGTGATCATAGAGTGTATTCTTTAGTCGGCGGGCAAATTCCTCTGATACTTCCGCGCTCAGCTTTCCCCTCAGGAAAGTGAGGCCATGGGCGATCAGACTTACCAGTACAATCCCCAATCCAGCCAGCCAGATATTGGCCTTCATAAAGGGTATAAATATGCTCTGCGCGGGTATTGTGGCGATCCCAAAGGGGAGTTCCGCCGAAGCAGAACCGATAACAGAATCCACTGTGAAGCGGATAATCAACGGACTTAGGAAGCTGAAAGATGCAGCCAGAATCACGCAAAATATGGTGAATAGGTACTTCAGCTTCAAGTGCTTCATGTAACAAAGAACGAATCGGATAGCAGTCATTATGCTCTTCTCCCAAGCTCTGCTTTGATGTTACAACGGGTCTCTTGCCATAATCTTGAAGGTTGATTCGTTTGCGAGCCAGCACTGCAGGGGTGAATCCTGAACGCACCGAGCCCCGGATATACTTCTATAGATGCCGCGTAGGGATATCCTGATGGAAACTATGAAGTAAGGAGTGGAAGTCCTGACTCAATAGAAGCGGAAACCAGGATACAGAGGCACCATTCTTACACTGTTAGCTGCGGTTGCGAGTGTATTAATACGCTGTCTCATCGGTAGTTACCTCCTGTACCTGATATTTCATGGCGCAATTCTAACGCTATATGATCCGTGTCAAGTGATAATTGCTTTGAGGATTACTGCAGCATCAGCATTTTACCGGTGAAGCTGCCGCTGGAACTGCTGAGGCGATAGAAGTATAGCCCGGAGCTCTGCCTTTGGCCCCGCTCATCATTCCCGTCCCATACTACCTCTTTATGACCAGGGCCAAAGCTTTGCCAATGGCGGATCAATTGACCCTTTACGTTAAAGATCTCCAGCCGTGCGCTATCCGCTTTCATCATGTCGAAAGATATGGTGGTAAATGGTTTGAAGGGATTGGGATGGTTCCGCAGCTTCACGGGACTGACGGAGAGGTCTTCGTTTGAGACTACCGAGATCGTCAAGTTTGCAGGAATAGATTCTCCAGCAATGTATTCCGCCTGGATCTCCAACTGGTATTCTCCCTCGGGCAGCAAGCTCATCAGCCATGAAGTATCCACTGAGCTGCCAAGTAGCTGACCATTCATATACACATTGTACTTTACGAATGGCGAAGTACTGCCCTCGGCGGGGGCTTCCCAATAAATCAGGATGTCATTCGAGACCTCATAACCGGGATTTTGCGGCGGATTCAAGGTCTCTGCGGAGTACTGCAAATTGCGGAAATACTTCAGGGTACCGTCATAATCGCCCAGTACCAGGTCCAGATCGCCATCGTGATCCAGATCCGCCAATGCTGGAGCAGCGTTTTGTCCGGTGGAGATGCCAGCAAAGATGCTGTTATTTGCCATCCAGTACCCATCCTCATTCAGATAGCAATGCAGGTCACCCCAGGAATCACCCGCCAAAACGTCGATATCGCCATCTTCATCAAAATCGCCAAAGGTGGGCGAGGCATCCGAATTGGCATCAATGCCGGCAAAAAATCCCGTCTGTTCCTGCCAGTTTGGCACAGCCGAAGTTCCGACATTCTGCAAATAAACTAGATATCCATCTTCATTGCCTACAGCCAGATCCAGATCACCGTCAAAATCCATATCAATAAGGCGGGGGCAGGACCATCCGCCCACATTTACTCCCATGAAAGTAAAGGAATTATACACCAGCGCAGTGCCGGTGTTGCGATAATAGTACAGATTTCCGCTCAGATCCCCCACGATCACATCGGTGAAGCCATCGTTGTTTACATCCCCAGCGGTCACCGAGGCATAGATGGAATGATCGATTCCGGAAAAGAATTCGCTGTTTTCAGTCCAGGCAGGGCTATACATCGTTCCGGTGTTTTCATAGCATTTGATGTAACCCATTTGTGTGCCGAGGAGCATGTCCTCATCCCCATCGGAATCAAAATCGATGAAGAAGGGACTGCTGGCGCCGCCGACGTCGATGGTGCCGCCAAAGAGAGTGGTATTTTCCTGCCAAACCGGAGCGGCAGCGCTGCCGGTATTGATGTAACATCTCAGGGGACCATCCGCGGTACCATAGAGCAAATCAGGCACTCCATCACCATCGATATCAGCCAGATCTCCAGAATTCCAATATGTATCGGCGCCCAAGCCGGCAAAGAGAGTGCTATTATCCTGCCAGTCAGCAGCTTGGGCACTACCATCATTTTGTAGGTAGACGAAGCCATGAATGTCTCTGCCAATCAGGATGTCAAAATCCTCATCGGCGTCAAAATCGCAGAAAACGGGGTAGGCGTAAAGCCCCACATCCGTCAATTGACTGGAGTTACTCTCGCTGAATGCAGGTGCGGTAGGGGTTCCGGTATTCTGATACAGCTTTACTGCGCCACTCTCGCTGAAGCCAACGACCAAGTCCAGATCCCCATCGCCATCGATATCCGCCAGATCCGGGATAGGATAACTGCCGTCATTGACGCTGGAAAAAACGCCGGGTACTTCACTAAAGCTGTGTTCTGCAGTCCCTGCGAAGAGATGAAGACCACTGAATCCCCCGGTGACTAGATCCAACACCCCATCGCCGTTTAGATCGGCATTTATCGCCACTTCGGAATCCAGGGAGCTGATGTTTGGCAGATAGTCCGTGCCTACCTGATATTCTGGTGAGGAGGTTCCTCCGATGTTTTCTATATAGAGTGGTGCGCGATTGGTATTACCCAGCCAGAAATCCCAATCACCGTCTCCATCAAGATCAGTGAACCTGGGCTGTGAAAAGGTCATGCTGGGGATGCCGGAGGGATTGAATATCGCGTTGTCCATCTCCCAAGGCTGGGCGTATATGGAACTGAGAGCGATACATAAGAGAACAAACAAACTTAGGACGCGCATGGAGTACTCCTTTTATGCAGGTTTCGCCTCTGGCTGCCAGAATCGCACAGGTTCTTTACCGACACATCCATCATGCAGAGGGCACGAGAGGCTACCAAGCAACGGATGCGCGAGTGCACATTATCGTCAAGAACTTTCTCTGAGCATAGCATGAATCCTGGAAAGACCCATGGCTCCCCGACCTTTACAAGGTCCAAACACCCGAGTATCCCAAGAAAAAGCTTGACTCCCCGCTCTTGACCAAATCTGATGGGCGAACATGAAAATGATCTCGAAAAGGATTAGCAAATGGTAGGAATTGCACTCACATACACTACCTTGGGGATAGACGCGCTACAGGTGACGGTAGAATGTGACCGCGATGGCAACATGAATCACAATGTGAATATCGTGGGGATGCCCTCAAACTCGGTGAAAGAGAGCAAAGACCGGGTGTTTGCCGCGGTGCGCAATAGCGGTATCTCTTATCATTCCGGGCGTTATACCATCAACCTCGCGCCTGCGGACATCAAGAAGGATTCCTCGTCGCTGGATCTGCCAATCGCCATATCCATTCTGATGCACAACGGCATGATTCCTGCCATCGCTCTAAAGAAGATTGCCCTCATTGGCGAGCTTTCTCTGGATGGCAATGTCCGCCCGGTGGATGGCGTCTTGCCCATCGCAATTGCTGCCAAACGGGATGGCATCGATACCCTCATCGTGCCTTGGGAAAATGCTGAAGAAGCCGCCATTATCAGCGACATAACCGTTATCCCGGTTACGTCCTTATCGGAGACCATGCAATATCTGCGCGGGGAAAACACCATCATCCCTGCTACAGTGGATCAGGACAAAATCTTTCAAGTGCTAAACGACTTTCCTCTGGATATGCACGACGTCAAAGGCCAGTATCAGGTGAAGCGTGCGCTGGAAGTAGCTGCTGCCGGAGGACATAATCTGCTGATGATCGGCCCTCCCGGAAGTGGTAAAACCATGCTTGCGCGCCGGGTACCCACCATCTTGCCGGAGCTAACTCTGGACGAAGCACTGGAAGCCACCAAGATCCATTCTGTGGCGGGATTTTCCAAGGACTTCAAGAACGGAATCCTTACTACGAGAGCCTTTCGCGCCCCTCACCACACCATTTCTGATGTTGCCTTGATCGGCGGCGGCGCATTCCCAAAACCGGGGGAGGTCAGCCTCTCACACCGGGGAGTCCTATTTCTGGACGAATTGCCCGAGTTCAAGCGTGGAGTGCTGGAAGTGCTACGTCAGCCCTTGGAAGATGGGATTGTTACCATTTCCCGGGCCAGCACCAGCCTCACTTTCCCCGCGGAGTTCATGCTGATCGCCAGTATGAATCCCTGTCCCTGCGGTTACTTTGGGGCTAATATCCCCAATCATGTCTGCGGCTGTGACAGTGGCTCGATTACCCGGTATCGCAACCGCATTTCCGGTCCGCTATTGGATCGTATCGACATCCACGTGGAAGTCCCAACAGTACAATATAGAGACCTTTCTGCCCTACCCACGGGCGATACCTCCGCCACCATCCGCGCCAGGGTAAATAAAGCCCGCGAGATCCAACACCGGCGCTTTGAACAGGCGGGAATCTTCAATAACAGCCAAATGAATAGTAAAATGCTCCGAAAGTATTGCGGGCTGGACGATGCCAGCCATGCCCTCCTCCAAAATGCCATCGACAAGATGGGCTATTCTGCCCGGGTCTTTGACCGCATTCTGAAGGTTGCGCGCACCATTGCCGATATCGAGGGCGTGGAACGGATCAATAGCGATCACATTTCCGAAGCCATTCAATACCGCAGTCTGGACCGTAAATACTGGAGCTAATGGGAGATAATATGTACCGCTACTTGATTTTAAGCGTTACCATCAGCCTGATGCTGATGACCGGCGCCTGCTGCACCAATAAACAGCCTAAACAGCCCGAAAAAATGCCGCTGACCAGCCTGGATCACACGATCACTGCCACCGAACTGGCAGATCAGAACAATGGCTTTGCCTTCGATCTTTTTGGCAAGCTGCACACCCCCGGCAAAAACCTCTTTCTCTCGCCATACAGCATCTCCAGTGCCATGGGCATGGCCTACACCGGCGCCAGAGGCAATACTGCCGCTGAGATGGGAAAGGCCATGAACTTCGATTATGCCCCCACGCAGCAGCATGCCCTGTTCGCCGCATCTGGCAAGATGACCAATTCAGTAAATGACCGCAAGATTGCTCAGCTTTACATCGCCAACGCTCTTTTCAACGACAAGAGCAACGAAGAATATCTGGTTCCGGACTACGCCAATACGCTGCAAAGTTCCTTTGGCAGTGAAGTGCATCATCTGGATTTTGCCAAGGTAAAACCCACCACGGATTACATCAATTCCTGGGTGGAAAAACGCACCAATGAACGCATCAAAGACATTGTTTCCGAGGATCAGATATCGGGCAACAAAGATGGTCTGGTGCTGGTAAACAGCATCTACTTCATTTCACCCTGGATGTCTCAATTCAAAACCTCAAACACGGTAATCGACAAGTTCTTTACCTCTTCCCAAAAAGAGGCTGACAAGTTTATCAGCTTGCCGTTGATGAAGCAAACTGGAGATTTCGCCTATGCCGATGTGTCTGGGGGACAGATCATTGAGCTGCCCTTTGAGGATAGCGATCTGGCCATGATCTTCATGCTGCCCCAGGATATTGACACCATCACTGCGAAGCTGGACGACAAGACCTGGCAAAGCTGGATGAAAGCATTGGACAATAGCCAAAAAGTGGAAGTAATTCTGCCCAAGTTTCGTCTGGAACAAACTCTGGACGCCCTCCCCGAAACTTTCCAGTCCATGGGCGTAAAGGACGCTTTCGATCCCTACAAAGCAGACTTCAGTGGTATCTTATCCAATACTGTCCCGGGACGCGTCTACATCTCAGAAATCGTTCACAAGGCATTCCTCGAAGTTACCGAAACCGGCACCGAAGCCGCCGCCGCCACGCAGGTCGGCTTTTCCAGATTGTCCTATTCCCCTCCGGATCCTAATGTAAAGGTATTTCGCGCCGATAAACCCTTCCTCTGCATGATCGTGCACAAAGAGGCCAACGAGATCCTCTTCATGGGCAAGATACAGGAGCCCCAAGCCATCCCTGAAAAGTAGATATTTCCAGTGTGCTTCCGGGCTGCTCTTTCGGCCTCCCCTCGCCAGATCTTTGCTAGCTCATCTCGGGGCTCACTCTGATGGCCTGAACTCCACTCATACTCCACCTGAACCCCACCTGAACTGGATTCGGGAGGAGTTCAGGAAGGGTTCGGGTGGAGTTCGTGCCAATAGTGGGCACAAGTGA
>JAGOKK010000078.1 GCA_017994635.1 Candidatus Cloacimonadota bacterium
GGGCATCACATAGTGATGGATCTGGCAAAAGAATTCGGAGGCGATGATGCTGGTCCGCGCCCCAAAGCCATGCTCCTGGCATCTCTGATGGGTTGTTCTGGAATGGATATTGTGTCTATCTTGAAAAAGATGAAGGTAGAAAGCTATCGCTTCGATATGAAGGCAGACGGGGAAACCTCAGACGATCATCCAAAGGTATATACCAAGATTGATCTCGAGTATCATTTTTCCGGAGATTCACTTCCCGTGGACAAGATTCAAAAAGCGGTCAATCTCTCTACACAGAAGTATTGTGGAGTGAACGCCATGTTAATCAAGACTGCTTCGATCGGAGTAAAGATCTTCATCAATGAACAAGAGGTAAAACAATGAGATACGTATTCATTGCAGTATTGATTCTGATGACTGCCGTTTTGGGCTGCACTCCCGCGCCCCAAAATGACATAGCTCCGGATCAAGATAAAAGCGTTATAGATGCTACGGCAGATAAAGGAAGCTATGAACAGGGAACCTGGACTGAGGATTGGAACCTTGCTCTATCCGCTGCCAAGAAACTGAATCGTCCCGTATTGGTTAACTTCACAGGATCAGATTGGTGCAGTTGGTGTATCCGTCTGAGCAGCGAAGTGTTTAGCAAAGATGAGTTCAACTCTTTCGCCAAGGATAATCTTGTTTTGTTGAAACTGGATTTCCCTCGCAAACTGCAACAGAGCAAGGAGTTGAAAGAACAAAATGAAACGCGGATGCGCCAATTTGGCGTGGAAGGCCTCCCTACCATCGTACTAGTCGATAGTGAAGGTAAGGAAATCAACCGTACTGGGTATCAACCCGGGGGAGCCGCGAAGTATATTGAGCATCTGCAGGCACTGCTGGCTAAGTAAACTTACAAGATGCAAATTGAGCCGGTCTTTTGGGGCCGGCTCTTTTTTGTCTTCTCATGCAAAAAGGTCTTGACGAAAAGAGCATTCATAAGCCTAGTGAACGAAAGATAAAAAAAACGGAGCACGCGAGATGAGTACTACACCACGCGGTGAACGATCCATCATAGCCCTGGTGGGGCGCAGAAATGCCGGTAAATCCAGCCTGATCAATGCCATCGTGGGGCAGGAGATTGCAATAGTTTCCGAAATTCCGGGTACTACAACTGATCCTGTGGATAAGCATTATGAACTGCTACCTCTAGGTCCGGTAACCTTTTACGATACTGCCGGTGTGGACGATGAGGGTGAACTTGGCGCGAAACGAGTGGCCTCCACCCGAAAGATCCTCTACCGTGCCGATATGGTGATATTCGTGAATGATGGTAGCACCTTTGATACTCATGAGCTTGAATTGCTAGCCCGCATCAAAGAGATGGAGATACCCACTCTGATGATCTTTAACAAGAGCGACTTGAGGCCTGTGGCAAAAGCCAACCTGGATTACTGTGAATCTAACAGCATCGATTACACTCAAGTGTCTGCGCGTAGTAAGGAAGGGATCAATCAAGCAAAGGAAAAGCTGATTTCTTTGGCTCCCAGGTATCTAAATGAAGATAGAGTTATCCTTGGCGACATGCTCAAAGGAAAGGCCCGGGTGATCCTGGTGTGTCCCATCGACAGTGCGGCCCCCAAAGGCAGATTGATCTTGCCGCAAGTGCAGGCCATTCGGGATGTTTTGGATTCCGACGCTATCTCCATTGTGGTAAAGGAAACCGAGCTAAAAGATGCTCTTGCCATGCTGAAAGAGCCACCAGATATGGTGATTACAGATTCACAGGCCATAGAGGAAGTGAACCGTGATACCCCTGATGGCATCGAACTGACCACTTTCTCCATTCTCTTTGCCCGCTACAAGGGCGAACTGGATGTCCTGATCTCAGGCATCGCAGCGATTGATAATCTGCGGGATGGAGACAAGGTCTTGATAGCCGAAGCCTGTTCCCATCACGTGCAAAAGGATGACATCGGCAGAGTGAAGATACCCCGATGGTTAACGGAGTACAGCGGTAGGAAGCTAATATTTGAAACCTATGCCGGACACGATTTTCCCGATAATCTGGAGGATTACGCCGTTTGCATTCACTGCGGGGGCTGCATGATCAATGCGATGGAAATGAATCGCAGGATCCTGGAATGTCATCGTCGAGGAGTCCCCATCACGAATTACGGTCTGGCCATTACAAAACTGTTTGGGTCATTTGACCGCGCGATCGCACCGCTAATGAGGGTGAAGAAATGAGCTATAGAGTATCGGTATTACAGTACAAGCCGGTTTTTTTGGCCACAGACTATAACTTCCACAGAATTGCGGACATGCTCTCCCATGTGGAGAGCGACTTGGTGGTCCTGCCGGAGCTGGCTTTGTCCGGATATGTGTTTAGCGCAATGTCCGAAGTGGAATTAGTGGCCGAATGCATCCCCAATGGAGACATCTTTCAAGGTTTTATCAAGCTGGCTGCAGAACTCGACATCAGCATCGTTTATGGCTTTGCCGAGAAAGAAGGGGAAGTGTACTATAACAGCTGCGCGTTGGTGAATCCCGATGGGACATATCACATCTACCGGAAAATACACCTTTATAACCGTGAGAAACTCTTCTTTTCACCTGGGAACCGGCCTTTTGCCATTCACACCGCAAAAAGCGGGATCATGGTGGGGCTGATGATCTGCTTCGACTGGCAGTTTCCCGAAGCAGCGAGATCCCTGGCTCTTTTGGGGGCGCAGATAATCTGCCATCCTTCAAATCTGGTTCTGCCGTGGTGTCAGGAGGCCATGAAAACTCGAAGTTTGGAAAACAGAGTGTTCTCGATCACTTCAAACCGCACCGGCACAGAAGTCAATGGCGCTCTGAGTGAGTATTTCACGGGGATGAGCCAGATATTGAGTACCAAAGGTGAAATACTAATTCGCTTGAATGATATGGAAGAGGCGGTTTATACAGTCGAAATTGATCCCGATGTATCTGTAAGCAAGGCAGTCACTGAACGTAACAATGCTTTTTCAGACCGCAGAATGGAAATGTATCACCTTTCATGAAAGATAACGATAAACGCATCAGAGAACTTCAAGCCGAGATCGCCAGGCACAACGAGCTGTACTATCAAAAAGCTGATCCCGAAATAAGTGATTTTGAGTACGACCTGTTGGTGCATGAATTGCGAGATCTGCTTGGCGATAGGGAAGCAACGATTTTGGGGGAGGTGGGAAACGACCTCAGAGAAGGCTCCAAGACCATCGCTCATAAGCAGCGCATGATCAGCCTGGACAATGCATACAATCTCGATGAACTGCGCGCCTGGTGGGATAGAATATCTTTGGAACTCGGATCACGCCCCGCTCTATGCTTGGAACTAAAGATCGACGGCTTTGGCATCAACCTCTTCTTTCGTGGCGGGCAGATGCAGTATGCCACGACCAGAGGTGATGGCCAGGTAGGTGAGGATGTAAGCATCAATTTCAAGACCATCAAGGGGATCCCGCATCAGATCAATCACCCGGCGGATATCGAGATTCGCGGTGAGATATATATATCAAAGCAGGATTTCGCTCTCATGAACGAAGAGCGCCAGCGGGATGGAGACAAGCTGTTCGCCAATCCACGTAACGCTGCCGCCGGATCGATCAAACTAAAGAACAACGCAGATGTTGCAAGACGCCCTCTAAAAGCGCTGTTTTATACCATCGGATACGCCGATGGAACGCTACCCTTCAGCTCTCAGGGGGATTTATTGGACTTCCTGAATGGACAAGGCTTTTCAGTGGCAGGACACTATCGCATCGTTGATAGCTTTGATGCCGTCCAATCCTTTTGTGAAAGCATGGAAGCCCAGCGCGCGGAGCTGGATTATGAGATTGACGGCGTAGTTGTGAAGGTGAACGACTTTGGCCAGCAAAAGCGCTTGGGATCAACTGCTAGGAGCCCTAAATGGGCGATTGCCTACAAGTTTAAGCCGGAAGAGAAAGTGACCACGCTGCAAAGGGTTGAGTATCAGGTGGGCAGAACTGGAGCAGTAACGCCCGTGGCAATTCTGGAGCCGGTGTATATCTCCGGATCGTCAGTGTCCAGGGCGACTTTGCACAATTTTGATGAGATCCGCAGACTCGATCTGCATGAAGGTGACAGTGTGCTCCTGATCAAATCCGGAGAGATAATTCCCAAGATTCTAAAGGCCTTCCCCGACAAACGCAAAGATGTTGCACAGCCCATCAGTTTTCCCACATCGTGTCCAGTCTGTGGCAGCCCGCTGTACCGTGAGGAAGACGCGGCGATAGATTACTGCAGTTCAGCCGTATGTCCCGCGCAGCTTAGCCGCGGGATAGAGCATTTTGCTTCTCGCGAAGCCATGGATATCACAGGCTTGGGCTCGGCCATGGTGGACAGATTAGTCGATCTGGGTATGTTAAAACGGATCAGCGACATCTACCGCCTGGATTATGATTCCATTGCTGCTTTACCCCGAATGGGCGAGAAATCGGTGAAGAATTTGGAACAGGCCATCAATGAGTCCAAACAGAGAAATCTTGACCGCAGTCTTTACGCGCTTGGGATCCGTTTCGTGGGTCTAGTTACGGCCAGAAACCTCGCCCAGCACTTTGGCACGATCGAAGCCATCATGCAGGCTGATCTGGCTGAACTGAGTTCTGTACCGGAAGTGGGTGCCAAGATAGCCAGGGTATTGCTAGATTACTTTAGCAATCCTGCGAATATCGAAGAAATTCATGCACTGCAAACCCTGGGTGTATCCTTCAACAATCACAGCGTCCAAAGCAGTTCCAAGCTGGCAGGGCATACTTTTCTGATCACCGGAAGTCTTAATCATTACGGACGCAAGGAGGTGGAGGAGCTTATCCTCAGGCATGGCGGCAAGCTAATTAGCGGGGTCAGCACCAATCTCGATTATCTGATCGTGGGAGAAAAAGCCGGCTCAAAACTCACCAAGGCACAGAAGCTGGGCACAGTAAAGATCATTGATGAAGACAGTTTTCTGGATATGCTGGAGGCAGAGGGATGATCCTGAAGCGCTACATCTTGAAGGAGCACATTGCGCCATTTCTGATCTCACTCCTGGTGGTTACATTTGTACTGCTAACCGACCGGGTGATCGACCTGTTAAATCTGATCATCGAGAAGAAGCTGCCAGCGAGCATCGTGGCGGAAGTCTTCGCCTTGTCGATGCCTTACATGCTGGCATTGTCCATCCCCATGGCAGTTCTGGTGGCAACGATCCTCGCCTTTGGTCGGATGAGCGTGGACCGCGAAGTAATCGCCATCAAATCCAGCGGTGTCAACATCTACGCCATGCTGGGTCCTCTGATGCTGGCTGGGTTGCTCTTGACCGGAACCATGGTCTATTTTAACCACTGGTTCCTGCCCGAGACCAATCACAAACTGAAGAACATGATGCTGAAGATCGCGTATTACAAACCGATGACGATCATCAAGGAACGCGAATACAACAGTCTGCTGGACTATACGATCTGGTGCGCAAAGAACGACGAGGAAGTGCTAAGCGATGTATTGATCTATGATCGCAGTTCCACACGCTATCCCCGGACCATCTTCGCACAGACCGGGCGCATGGTTCAGATGAATAACGGCAATGCCTTGCAGATCATCCTGAAGAACGGTGAAATGCAGCAACGCAACGAGACGGAACCCGGTAAGTACCAGAGCAGTTCCTTTGACGAGTACATAGTAAATGTACGCGATCTAGGAAACCGTACAGATATATTTGAGACTGGGTATCGTAGTGACCGGGAGATGACGTATGGGCAACTCATCAGTGAATTGAAGGATCAGAAGCAAGAACTAAAGACTAAGCGTATTGAATTGCAGAACCTACGCGACCGTTCTGCTGCCGGGACATTATCTGGCGATCCTATCACTGCCCAAAGAGAAATGCGTAAACTATACTCTATGGAACAGATCACCGAAAGCCGGGTGGAGGAACTGGAGAGTAGTGTGAACGCCCTCAGGGTGGAGTATCATAAGAAGTTTGCCCTTTCTTTTGCCATCATTATCTTCATCATGATCGGAGTCCCTTTGGGGCTAATGACGCGCACCAGCGGCATCGGCATGGCTTTCAGTGTTTCTAGCGTCATTTTCCTGATTTACTATGTGGCGCTGAATGGGGGAGAGCATCTGGCCGACAAGGGATATTTGGATCCCTTTGTTTCTATGTGGCTGTCCAACATAGTGTTCTTTGTCATCGCCCTGCTTCTAATCTACGGCTCCATCAAGGAAAAACGCCTTTTTGATATGCAGGTCCTGATGTGGAGACTCAAAAACTGGCGCAAGGGACGAAAAGAGATACCAGACGAGGTGGTGTACTGATGCGCAGAATGGATCGCTATATTGTCAGGGAATTCCTGCGTACCTTCTTCATCATCTTTTTTAGCTTCGCAGTGGTTTTCATCGTTATCGACGTGATTGACAACCTCCCCCGGTTGCTCAGAGCTGGAGCCAGCATAGATCAGGCCATGCTGTATTACCTGTTGCGTATTCCCTATCTGGTGGTGCTAACTTCACCGGTTACTGTTCTGTTATCTGGTCTCTTTATGATGAATTCTCTGGCCAAACACAATGAAACCGTTGCGATCAGAGCTGCCGGGATCAGCGTCAAGCGGGCCATGTTGCCACTATTTGGCATTGGTTTGGTGATATCGCTCAGCGTCGCCGCCATGGGCGAATACCTTTTACCCTTTGCCGAATCGACAAGGAGTGAACTCTACAATGTAAAGATCAAAGGGGAGAAGCCCGAAGATAACATGTTGAAAGCCCGCGTTCACTATCAGGGCACCGAAAATGACTTTTATTACTTCGGTTTCTTTGATGGCTACAAAAATAGCCTCAGAGTGATCGACAAAACAAAGATCGATTTTGAGACGAAGCAGATCTCTGAGCGGATCACCGCTGCCAGTGCCAATTGGGACGGCACCAAGTGGATTTTATACGATTGTGATATCAGGCGCTTCGTGAAAGGAAGGCAGGTTTATGCCTCATATCTGCCCAAGACTGATCTGCCCATTCTGGATGTAGAACCGCAGGATTTTATTCGTATCACCAAGAAGACACTGGCGCTGACTTTTTTGGAACTCTGGGACTACATCGGCCGCATCCAAAAATTGGGCGAGGACGCGAGCCGTGAGATCGTAGATCTACACATGAAGGTATCTTATCCGCTCACAAATCTAATTGTGATATTTTTCTTCATCCCCATTGCTACGGCCAATACTCGCAGCAAAGGCCGAGGCTGGATCTTCATGTTAGGATTGCTGGTTTGTTTTTCTTACCTAGTGGTGGTGCGGATCTTTCAGAGTTTGGGCTATAATAGCGTGATTCCCCCCGTCTGGGCAGCCTGGACCCCCAATATCGCCTTCACTCTGCTAGGATTTGTATTCCTGCAGAAAGCTGAAATATAGATGCCAGGAATCGGAGAGAGCATACTCTTTACCAAGGCCTACTTGAGGGGCTCGAGATTGCCAAATCTCGCTGGCATCTATACTGATTACAGGCTTTCTCTCCTTACTCGCAGAATCCGGGTAAAGCATCTTCCCCCAGCCCTGATGATCGAGCCCACAAATATTTGCAACTTGAAGTGCCCGCTCTGCCCTAGCGGAAACGGTAGCTTACAGCGTCCCAGAGGGATGATGAGCCTGGATATCTTCAAGGGCATCGTAGATCAGGTGATGCATAGTACAGGCATGCTGATTCTCTGGAATCAGGGTGAATCCTTTTTAAATCCGGATTTCTATGCGATGATCGAATATGCTGCCGAGCAGAAGCTATATACTATGAGTTCCTCAAACGCCAGCCTGGATCTGGATATCCCGCGGATCATAAAGAGCGGATTGAGCAGATTGATCATCTCGATGGATGGTATATCAAAGGACACCTACGATAGTTACCGGGTGAACGGGAGCTTCGAAAAGGTGCTTGCAAATCTCAAGGAATTGGCGAAGACCAAACGAATCCTGAATAGTGCAACACCTATAGTGGTATGGCAATTCATTGTGATGAAACACAATGAGCATGAAATCGGCCAGGTAAAGCGAATGGCAAAATCTTTTGGTGTGGATAGACTTGAGTTTAAAACAGTGCAAATCTACAGCAAGGATGACCTAAAGTATCTTCCTTCCGATCACAAGCTGAGCAGATACAGCTTAGGATATGACTCATTTGAGCTCAAAACCCAGCTACTGAACCGCTGTCGCCGCCTCTGGACTCAGCCTGTGATCAATTGGGACGGCGAGATGAGCATCTGTTGCTACGACAAAGACCTATCTTTCAAGATCGGAAACATCCGGGAGCATAGCTTCACCGACTTATGGTTTGGCGACGCCATGAACCGGATGCGCCAGGCTGTATTGACCAATCGTGCTCGTTATGATATCTGCCGCAACTGCGGCGAAGGCATCGTACAGAAGCTGCACATCTAGCCATCTACCTTCAATACCACGGGATCGCTCTCCTTTCATCAAGTAAGTAACGATATGATGTTCGAGTGGTTGCATCCCCATAAGACTATTCCAGGCACCTTGTTGTGACCCTGACCCTTTCCCTTTTTTTACACCACGTGTAAAGTGACGATGAAGTGATGCCGGGATGTCAAACCGAGACACCACTTTGATAATTCCCAGGACGAGTCAGACATCCTCCCCATTACCAAGATGTACTCCACTTGAATTCCACTTGAACCCCACCCGAACCCAGTTCGGGAGGAGTTCAAGTGGAATTCGGGTAAAGTTCGGGGCAACAGGGGGGTGCGGGATGACAGAGTTCAAAGGATAACCGCGGATCCATATAGATTGAGAACTCTCACTGGAGAGTGGTCTATATCATTGAGTTTAGATCATCAGTTCCTCCTATTCTCCTATCAGTTTATTTTATAAAGTTACAATAAAACCCTTATCAAGACCTACTGGTTAAGGCTGGGTATGAGACTGATAACGACGTTACAAGGAGCATCCATCGTTACAGAGAAGCAGAAGCATCTGAGGCATACAAGAAAAGGTAAAGCTTAGATACAACGCTGCATTCAGGCTGTCTATGAAGAGTCACCCAAATTTGCAAGCAACGATCAATGGACAAATGGGGATAATTGCTTATATTGTGTAGAGACAGATAAGACTATCTTTAGAAATTTGCTTGCTCGGGTTTGGAC
>JAGOKK010000079.1 GCA_017994635.1 Candidatus Cloacimonadota bacterium
CCGTAGATCAGCCAGGTATTGTTGTCCCGATACAGGTAGGAGAAATAGCCGCTGCTTTCCGGCTCGTTGTAGGTAATGTCCTCGATGGCCGAGCTATAACGATCCCTGGAGTGGACAACGGCATGTCGATCGCCCTGAAACTCCACATACAGCACTTCGATCTCCAGCAGTTGAAAGCGCGCCATCCGATCCAGGATCTCTTCATTTAAGTGCCACACGATGTTGCCCTTGTGCAGATAATCCACATGAACGCGATCCAGGATGCCATACACGTTTCCCAGATTGTAATCCAGAGAAAGCTCGTAGAAGAGATCGCGGATCTCTCGTTGCGATATAGTTTCCGAAGCTTCTTTGTCGCAACTGCCCAGCAGCAGCAAGCCCATGATCAGCAGGAGAAAGGCGAAGGGTTTCATTTGTGCAGTTTCAAATGCGCCAGGCATTCAATGTGCCAGGTATTGGGGAACATATCGAAGGCGGAAATGCTCTCCAGAGTGTATTTCCCATCTGTGAGCAGGATCTTCAGATCCCGCGCCAGGCTCATCGGGGAACAGCTCAGATACAGGATTTCATGGATATTGGCAGAGCGGATTGCCCAAAGCGCGCTTTCCTCCACTCCAGCCCTGGGAGGATCCAGCACGATGCAATCGGCCGGAAAATCTTTCATGATGCCGGGCAATAGCTGCTCGGTCTTACCGGTGATAAACTTAGCGTTGGCAATGCCATTTTGTTCAGCATTAGCCCGCGCATCCCGGATTGCTTCCGGAACTTCCTCGATGCCGATCAGCTCTCCGATCCTATCGCTCAAAGCCAGCCCGATGGCTCCGATGCCGCAATAGGCATCGATCACCTTGCTCTGTGGCTTCAGCTTGGCCCGCATGGCCGCCAGGATGTTTTCCATAGTAGCGGTATTAACCTGCCAAAAGCTGCGGTAATGGATGCGGAAGCTTTGATCACTTAGCGTATCTTCCAGATAGTATTGCCCCCACAGCAGCTTATCATCCTCACCCAGGATCACGTTTCCCTTTGTGCGATTGATGTTTTGCACGATGCCTGTGATCTGGGGAAATTGCTCCGTCAAACCCCGCACAATGGTGTTGGAAAAGGGCAAACGGGCAGAGATGCTGCAAAGCCAGGGCTCGGGGCGGGGATAATATGGCTCAGAAATATAGAAGCATGATCCCAAGCTCAGTAGTAAGGTCAAGGCAAATAGATAGTATACTATTCTTTTCATGATCTCATCCTACTTGTTCGATTTGTTATAGTTTATGAGCTGGTGCTTGCTTTCTTTCACCAAACCATTGTTGGCCTCAAAGAGCTCAGGATTATCCATGTACACTGCCATTAACTTCGCGGGCAGCATCTTTGGCACAGAGTCTGATAACAGCACCTTGCTATATTGCTGGATCGAGGTCCTGAGTTCTGGAGTAATGCCTTCAAGATTGGGTACGTCCAAAGCTTTTACTTCACAGCTCAAGTTTGTACGCCCAATACTGATGTCTTCTCTTTGTGCCAGGCTGATAAAACGCGGCTTTGTAAACTCTGCTGGAGTATTCGGAATAATTACTTTTTGTTCCGGAGCCAGCATGGCAGTCATCCGGTTTTCCACTTCGTTTTCGGCGAGGAAGATAGGTCTTTGTTCCCTGCCATCTTCATCGAAGCCCCAATACTCCAACAGAGCATTGCTGTTCAAATCTACTTTGTAAAAGAGGATATTACCATCGAATTCTTCTTTGATGGTTACCCCGTCATTCTGCCTATCAGTTACTTCCAGGCTGTTAAACACATGTTCACTCTCTTCAGAATGATTAGCGCTTACCTCATATTGGACATAATCTCCCGTATTCAGATTGTTTCCAAAGCGATAAGGGAAAGTGGATTGAACGTATGCCATCATATCCTTTTTCTCCTCGATCTCGTCATAAAAAATCGTTCTCGATTTATTGAGTCCATGCTGGGCAAACAAAGATAATGACCATCACAAAGATTAGGTAGGAACATAGTAAATCGTCTTGTCATGTTTAACTCCTCGATTTCGTAGTGTGGCCGAATAATCACGGCAACAAGAAACTTTCAACTTTCTATTTCATCTATTTTCGATATATATCGTCTCAACATTGTGGATTTATATCAACTATTATTAATTTCCTCGCTTACATCAACCCATTCGAAGATACGATAAAACATTATCTCCATGATATCTACGCTCTCAACATGTTGAGCCTATCCTACCCATGTACGGTTATAGACTGCAGTTGTCTTGTGATGAGATATCTCTTAAGTGTTCAGGTATCAGATTGTCCGTATCTAAGGAAGGTTGATAGATTTATGGAGGGCAAAGTAACGCAGTATCGAAGGATAGTGTCTTGACCACAAACGATTACGATCTAGACCTCTGGAAGAATGAACGTGAATCTTTGATAATTTTTGAATTATAGGGAGAGTTCCAAACTAGAAACAGGGAAGGATGTCCAGAGAAGACACCCTCCCATCAAACCATTTGATTATATAGTCTTTTCTTCGATGTAATTACACAATCTGGAGAGGCAATTTACGTACGAGCCGAGTTCGTTATCGTACCAACCAAAAATTTTCGCATGAGTCACCGGCATTTCTAGTTGCTTATCACTATCTATTCCCTGGGCGATCAAGGCTTCTTTGGGAAAGCTGATGAAGCCCGTACGTGTGTGTGTCTCATGTGCTTCAATAGTAACTGCAGCCATAGTCCCGATCAGGTCTGCCGAGACGTTCTGCCGTTCGCTGTAAACCAGAAGGTCTTTTTGGGGCCCCTTGGCAGCGTGCGCATAGGCTTCATTGATTACTTTGCGGTTGATCAGCGGTTCGCCCAAGGCATCCAGCTTCGTGTAGAAAGTCACGTTTAGATTGATCAGAGAAACCGTATTCACCGGGATCCGGACGCTATCTGCCATGAAGCCGATATGTTTAATCTCCGGCATCACCAGTTCCAAGGCCTTGCTCACTCCGGATGTGGACAGGATGATGTTGTTCATCACACTACGGCTCTTCCGCAGGTCTGACGCCGCAGCTTTGGGCACACTATCCAGAATGGATTGGGTATTTGTGGCGGCATGTATGGTACTCATGGACGCAGTCACTATTCTGGAGGTAGCTTCGTTTTCCAACAGCGGCTTGATCATGTGTGAAAGCCCGGTGGTGGTGCAACTTGCCCCGGAGATAATGTGGTGTTTACGGGGATCGAATTCCAGGTGGTTGATGCCATAAATCATGGTTTTGGCATCGTCCGGGATCTGGGTCTTTACCTTGAAGGGAGCACTGCAGATCACTTTCAACGCTCCGGCGTCAAGGTGTCCTCTCAGGCAGGATTTCCCGGTTTCGGAGCTTACTGTGGGATCCAGGAAAGTACCGGTGCAATCTACTACAACTTTTACTCCCTCATCCAACCAGTTAATGTCCTTGGGATCACGCGCGGTACGCAGGATCTTCACATATACACCGTCGATCTGGAAAAGCGGAATGGACGGATCGAGGATCTTGATCTCGGCTTTACCTCCCACCACGCCATAGAGAAACTTGTGTAGAGAGCCATAAGTGCTATCCGTTTCTATTACTTGCAAGAGGTCATCCAGATCCTTCCCGATCTCGCGACCGCAATTGACCACTATCCCCTCGAAATGTTTGAGGTGGATTTGATTCCATAACAGCAGCTTACCAATCCGGCCCAGGCCGTTGATGCCAAGTAACTTCTTGTTTCTCAAGCTCAGATTCATTGTTCTGATCTCCTTTATTCTTATATTTTAGTGTTTTACATCAATGTGTGTGCGCTTTGCAGGGGGTAGTGCCCCTGATATATCATCCCGCCGGTCGCGTCCAGCGATATCTTGTCACCTGCTTCGAGCTTGGTTTCACCGATGTAGCAGGTGGAATCATCTTCGTTCACCACCAGGTCATGGCAGTTGACCACACCGATCAATCCCAGACGGGTGGCAGTGACCGCAGCGTGAGAAGTTACTCCGCCGCGGGAAGTGAGTAATCCCTGACACTCAAAGAGTAGTGGCATATCATCGGGAACAGTGTCTGGTCGTACCAAGATCAGGGAGTCGCCCTTGCCCTTGTACTTTGCAATGTCCTCTGCAGAGATCACCAGGATACCGCAGATGGCACCTTTACCGATCCCGATCCCGCTTCCCAGCGAGATCAGATTCTCCTCAGCGCTGCCCAATACCTTGTAGTCTGGACTTTTGTGTATCACTTGATTGCGGGTTTGCAGGATGAATAGCTGATCCTCACTGCTGCCTTCGAAGGTAAACTCGATCTCCTGATGAGGATAGTTGCGTTCGTAGATCAATTGACGGGCATAACGTAGCAACCGAGTGTAAATGGCAGGGAAATCCTTTTCCAGCGATACATCTTCATTGCTGTGCCCCTGCAGACGTTGGGCTTCAGAGATGGGGAGAGTATGAACCAAACCTGCCACCACGTCTTCTCCCTGGCTGCACAATGTGAAGTCGCCATTCAGGCATATTCCACTTTCCCTGTGCCAATCGGCGTATGTGAAGAGCACCCCACTACCGCTATCCAAAGATATGTTTCCCAGCACCATCTTTTGGATGATGACGGCTGTCCCCCACTCCTGTGCGATATGCAATTTCTCACGATAAAGCTTGGCACGTTCGGTATTCCAGCTATCCAACACATGGCCGATAGCTGTGTAAAGCTGTCGGAAAGGATCCTGCTCCAGCTTCACATCATGCCGTTCCAGTACTGCTTTGTACCCCTGTACCATTTCCTGCATCTGATCGGGAGTGAATTGAGTCTTTTGCGGCACATCATAGCGGGTTTTGAAGTCTATCATCACTTTGTCAAAATCGTCTCGCGAGATACCATAGGCCATGCCCCAGCTCTGAATCAAGCGGCGATAGCAATCCCAGGCTGTCCAGCCGTAGTTTGAGTATCGGGACAATCTCAGTGTGATCTCATCCGTCAGCCCTATATTCAGAAAGGTATCCATCGCTCCTGGCAGACTCATCGGCGCGCCGGATCTCACGGAAAGGAGCAGGGGATTCTGGGGATCACCAAAGTTTAGCCCCGTGAGATGTTCCATGCGACTGAGGTTCTCGCTGAGCAAGCGATCAAACTCTGAAGATATATCAGGATGAGTATTGATGATCTCACGGTTCCGGTACAGATCAGTGGTGATCACAAAGCTTGGAGGAATGGGAAACTCGTATTGATACATGCGTTTGAGAAAGTAAGCCTTTGAGCCCAGCAATACCTGGTTTTCAATGCGGGAGTTTTTGCTCGAGACATGGAAAAACAGGGTATCGGGATCATAAGCCATGAGTTTCTGCACATCTTGTGGCCTAAACAGCACCTTCATCCGGGCCAATGCTTCGATGATCCTGGTGATGAATCCATCCAATCCCTGCACCAAAAATGATTTAAAGAGTAAATCTCGATAAAACTCTTCGGCAAAGATCTCCTGCTTCTGGCGGTTTTCGTCATCCCTGAAGGAGTGATACAAGGCAGAATCATAGAAACGGTAGTAATATTCGCTGATAATCTCATTCACACTGTCTTTGAGCAGCTTGAAGATATCCAGATATTGATCCAGGGATACCGTCAGCCTATGTTGCAAAGTGCCTAGCATACTGAGGGCTGAACCAAAAGCGTCGCTGGTGACCATTTCCTGGCGCATGGCTAGATCGTATAGCTCCAGGATGCGGATGATCCTCCGCAGAGTCTTGCCATTGATGTATTCCAGATTAAGCTGCCCGATGCTCCGCTCAAAGAGACGGCGAATAACGTTTTCCAGACGGAACACCATACCCAGGGCTTCAAGTTTCGGCTCCTTGTATGTGCCGTACATGGAAGGAATTCCGGCCGCGATGTGCCGTTTGTAATAGATGTTTTCCCAGGCATTGGTTGGTTTCGGATCCAGGATGATGGAGTTCATCAATCCGATATAGCTTAGCATCTGGCGGATGGAGCTTTCATAGTCCTTTCGGGTAAGACTTGTGCGTAGTCGATTCTGTTCTTTGGCGTTAAAAAAGCTGAAAGGGCTAAGGAATTTGACGATGTCGTAAGGATCGAGATTGTATTTATCCTTCAGAAGAAAGTGACAGTAGCAGAGCAAACGCAACCGCTTCAGATAGAAATCATCGTTGCGATCGGCAAAAAGGACATCCACTCGTTGCCAGGATAAAGCCAATAGTTCCAAATCACTAAGACCCACATCCTTGAGAAATCTGTTTGTTGCTCCGCTTTGCTCCACGTCACGCACATCGGTATGCTCAAGGCTCTGATTCACATCCTGAGGAATCATCTCTTTCAGCGGGGCTGGATCAAGATTGATCCAATAGCGCAGGATTCTTTCGATGAGGATGATATGAGTATTGTTGCTCTCAGTATGGATCTGTTTACGCAGGAAATGAATCAGGCGGTCCTTACGCTGGCACATTTCGTCCAAGGTGGTACTGGCATCGCGTATCTCGCCTTCCGCGCCAATCTCATGATAGAAGACAGGGAACATCTTCAATAGATGCTTACTCTGAACAAAGACGGGTTTGATGTTGGAATTCAGATAACCAGAAACATCCTTTTGAAAGAGGTCGGTATCGGCAATGAAGACGCCATGACGAGTCAGGTTGATCACAGTAAATGCGAGTAAATCCTTGTTTTGCAGGGGATCAATGGAGATCAGATCCAAAAGGATGCGCAGGTGTTTTACATGGCTTTTATCGACCACCATTTGCCAGTCTCCGGCGATTTTCACTTCTCCCGGAGCGGTGAAACCAAGATCACAGATATGATGCGTCAATTCTTTCTTTAGTCTGTCATTCTCACCCTTCAAAATTGCCCTGCTAATGGTGGATAGGCAATCCAGCACGATGCTGGGGTGACTGATCTTGAACTCAGCCAGAGTCCTAAAGACGCTGGTGATCATCTCGCTTAGCTCGGATTCACCCAATACCTTATGCACTTCTGAAAGCTGACGGTTTAGATCCCACAAAAGGTGATCCATCAATTCCACCATACCAGGCAAAGCAAGCAGGAAAAAGATATAGTGAACTCTGAGCGATGGATCTGTAATCTCCCGGATCAGGTCACGATGCAGGTTGGCAATTTCCACAAATGCGGGAACTGTGGTCAGATCGTGATCCTCCAAGCGTTCTAACCAGAGATCGTAAAACTGCTGTGATGGTGCGTGCTCCGGGATGGATTCCCGCCACACACTCAAATCCGCCGTTTCTTTCCAATATATGAGATTGTCCTTTAGTATACCTCTGAGGAAGGATGTCGCTAGCTGAGGATCAGAACAGCGGGGGCGAATCTTCATCAGGGACTTCCGACACAAAGAGCTGGTGCGCACATAAAGCAGTCGAAGATCCTCATGCCAGGACATGAGCACGCCAAGATAACTATCGAATACGTTGGACGCTATCTCTGGATAATCACAAAAACCCATTCCCAATTCCAGATAATCACTGAGCAGTTTCTTCTGGCAGGCTTCTTTCAAGCAGTGCTGTTTTGCCATATCATAAAAGGCAACCAGACTGAGCAGAACTTCTTCCTGTTGGGGCAGATCCACATAGAACCACAGATCGCCCAAAAGGCTTTGACGCATCAGTCCCAGACTGATTTCCGCGTTTACAAAGGGGTGATACAACTCCTCTAGAAATTGCCTTGCGCGCTGCTGAATGCCAAAATGCGATTCACAAAGCGATAACAACCACAAGGCCTTTTCATCCAGCTCAATCTGCTGAACTTTGGTAAGCGCAAGATTCTCTGCCAGAGCCTTCGAACTTAGAGTTTCCAATGTAGATTCCTTAACCTTTTTCTCACGTCAACACACTTCCGGCAGACTTAAATACAGTCGTATTTCTGTCAAGGTTTTGCTGTGTTATGTACAGCGGATATGCTTGAATAGGATTAGATATAGGAGTCACCATGCCGTCAGGGGGATATATGGATAAAGAGTCACTGAAATCTGCAAATAGCGATCACTTGGACAAAATAGGTAAGTCTAAGAGAGAATAGGATATCCGAAAAGCATTTGCAGAAAACCACTTGGACATAGTTTTAGTAAATTTCATTGTTTTGATCACCAAAACCTGCAAATCGGGCAATGTTTTGTCCAAGTGGTTGTCACTATAATCAGCTTCAAATCAAGATAACAATTCCCGTAATGATATATGCAATATACCAGTACGTGTTTCGTTAGGTAGTATTTAGAGTCTTGGATTTGTATCTATTTTGGAATTTGCAGTTTTCGGTGACCCAATTTGCAGATTTCAGTGACTCTTTTCAGTTTTAGCGGCGATTAGGACATTAAAACACAATCATTAAGAGTCAGAGGGTTCTGCAATTCTGGTCACAGAAATCTGCACATAGATCATTGAAATGTGCACGGGATTACACACGCCAAGCTTGAAATCAAATGACGCAGGGCATAGCTGCCTAAAACAAGATATATACTTTAACATACACATGCCAGGATATACAAGAACAGTATCTCCCGGTGAAGTTGTCGTAACTGCGGTTTGGATGCTGGTGTATTAGCCTATGCCGTTAGGATCCTCAATCTTGGCAACTGCACCCATTCCTTTCCATCTCATACATAATAGCATAGCAATAATCCATCAATAAATCGTCATAAGTTCTCCAAAACTGGAGAGAGCATGCCCTCCCCAATAATAGCTTGATACTATTTGGAAATTCGATCACAATTGAGCCATTATTAAACTCCCCGGATACTCCGTAGAGTAACACCAATGCTGGTAGCACATGATCAGTATCATGATGTACTTCATGATAAGCTCCTTCTTCAGTGTATTGCTATGAATTTTACTGGATTGATATACTTATAATTGCGTGGTTTCGCAAAATACACCCCAGCGCTTAGCGCTTCTCCGCTGTGATTACGCAAGTCCCACTCTGCAGTACCCCCAGAATCCAGGGTGACGGTATCCACTCTTTGGCCCTTTACGTTATAGATATCCAGTTCAAGCGCTCGTTTGAGCGAAGCCTTGAAGGTAATTACACCCTTCAAGTTTACCGGATTGGGATAGGCAGAAAGGGTGTGCAAGGGCGGGACCTCGGTCTCATCAG
>JAGOKK010000080.1 GCA_017994635.1 Candidatus Cloacimonadota bacterium
AAGACCATCCACAGAGACAGCAGCTTGCTTAAGGTTGGTGATGTCTGGGTTGCGGATGGACACAAGCTTGCCTTTGATATCCTTGATCCCAAAACCGGTAAGGCAAAGCGGATGATGTTGATTCTGGCGCTGGCACATGGCAAGCATCTCGCCCATCTTCAACGAATCTGGAGAAGTAGAATCAATCGTATCCATCGGCCGCAGCATTCACAAACAAAAAATAGCTGAGATCCAGGTGCGCGAAAGCGAAGCCCATCTGCGCCTGATCCTGGATACAATGCACGAAGGTGTGATTATGGTGGATAATAGCGATCGCATCCTCTATGTCAATCAAAGCCTTTGTGATCTCTATGGTTTCACAGCAGAAGAGATGATCGGCAAAATCGGATATGAACAGATGGTAGTCCCCGAAGACCACCACACTATTGTCGAAAAAAACGAACAGCGCCTTAGCGGGATGGCGGATGACTATGAGGTGCGGGGTAGAACTAAAAGTGGCAAATTGATCTGGCTGTCCATCAGCGGAGCGCCGTTAAAGGATGATGGAGGCGTGGTGATCGGCTCAGTGGGCATCATGACAGATATCACCCAAAAGCACAAGATATTGCAGGCTTTGCTGCGTAGCGAAGAAAAATATCGCCATCTCTTTGAAAACTCCCTGGCCGGAGTATTCCAATCTTCCTTCCAGGATCAATATCTCAATGTGAACCCCGCTTTCGCCACAATGTTTGGTTTTGAGAGCCCAAAAGAGATGATCGAAAGCGTCTCCGATATCAAAGCCCTCTATGTGGATCCCGAAGAGCGCGAGGACATGAAGCGAAAACTGGTTCAAGATGGCTTTGTAGAAAACTATGAACTGGAGCTCAAGCGCAAGGACGGCAGGCATTTATGGATATCGCTTTATGCTAAATTCGGCACCGATGAAGACGGCAACTTGATGGTGGAAGGCACCTGTATGGATATTACCGAAAGCAAATCTCTCAAAGAACAGCTTTTAGCCAGCCAAAAGATGGAAGCAATCGGCAAACTTGCCGGCGGTGTAGCGCATGACTTCAACAATCTGCTTACAATAATTTTGGGCTATACGGAAGACATCATGGAAAATCTGAACCCCAGTTCCCAACTCTATGGCCCCACGGATGAGATCATGAAGGCAGGATTGCGCGCGGCAAATCTCACCAGACAATTGCTTGCCTTCAGCCGCAAGCAAATCATCCAAAACAAAGAAGTAAACTTCAACAGCATCGTAAACAATTTGCGCGGTATCATCTCCCGCCTCATTGGCGAAGAAATCCAGGTGAGTTTCTTGTTGAACGATGATTTGGCAAACGTGAAGGCCGATCCCAGCCAGATCGAACAAGTGCTGATCAACATCGTGATCAATGCACGCGAAGCTATGTCCACCGGCGGCCAACTTACCATAAAAACAGCAAATCAGGATGTTGATGCCACTTATACCGAGTTCTATCCCAAGCTCAAAGTGGGCAAATATGTAATGCTCAGCATCTCCGATACAGGCCACGGCATGGATAAGGACACTCTAAGCCATCTCTTTGAACCCTTCTTTAGTACCAAAGATAAAAGTCAAGGCTCCGGCCTCGGCTTAGCCTCTGCTTACGGTATCATCGTGCAAACTGGGGGCGTAATCATTCCCTATAGTGAGCCTGGGAAAGGCACCACCATGAAGATTTTGCTGCCGGAGCTGCTACATGCTGCCGCTGAACACAGCGAAAGCCCAATGCCTTCATCCCTAAAGGGCAAAGGGCAGAAAATCCTGGTGGTGGAGGATGAAGAAGCCCTCTGCCGCATCGTGCAAAAGATGCTGCAGAACCTGGGCTACAGCGTGGAAAGCACTGGCTCCTCCCTGGATGCCCTCAAACGCCTCGATAGTGGTGAACAGTTTGACCTTGTAATCACCGACGTGGTGATGCCGGAAATGAATGGTAAAGAGCTGGCGGATGCTATGCTTAAGCTGAACCCGGCGCAGAAAATCCTTTTTGTGTCCGGTTTTGCCGATGATGTGATCGCTCAACACGGCATCCTTGATCCCAGCTTGCCTTTCATCCAAAAACCATTCTCGGCCAAGACCATTGCGCCCACAATCCAGAAACTGCTACGCGATTCCCAAGCAAGCTTGAATCTACTGATTCTGGACGATGAAGAAGGAATCTGCAAACTGTTCCAGCGAAGCGCTGCCAAGCGAGGCCACCACAGCGATGCAGCCGGCAAACTAAGCGAAGCCCTTGATCTGCTTCCCAAAAACCAATACGATATGCTGCTGGTGGATATGAATTTGAATGGCTGCAGCGGTATCGAAGCCATCCAAAGCATCCGTGAAACCGGCTGTACTACGCCGATTGTCATTCTCTCCAGCATGGTTCAGGGTAGCACTTTTGACAATCTGCACAAACTTGGGGTGCTGAAAGTCTTTGAAAAAAGCTTCGACAACAATCCGATTTTAGAGTATATTGAGAAGTTCATCCAGGAGCGGGCTGCTGGCATTACGTAATTGCACACGCCTCGTGTGCACCAGCGACGCAGCCGCTTCTTTTGTTTTGGCGGAACTGCGTTCTGCATCGACACGAGGACCTGTCGAATCCTCCAATCCGAGCCCCGATGCGAAGATAACGCCGAAGGCGTGACACTTGATAGCCCAGGGTGTGAACCCTGGGGCAAGAAAATGGTACACAGTTCCTTATTTGTTACCCATCCTCCACCACCGCAGAAACCGACAGGTTTCTGCGGTGGTGGATGCGGATTTTATCAAACAGCTTCATCTCTCTGAAACCCAGGGTTTACACCCTGGGCTATCGAATGTCACCCCTTCGGGGTTTTACCATATTATCTGCCTGGTACCGCAGGGTTTACACCCTGGGCTATCGAATGTCACCCCTTCTGGGTTTGGTCCAATCCACCGCTAAACCACAGATAGAAAATAGCTTATCAGGGGTGGATTGAACTCCATATCGGCAGATTTGGCGGATCGGAATAGGATTGCACACGCCTCGTGTGCACCAGCGACGCAGTCGCTTCTTTTGATTTGGCGGAACTGCGTTCTGCATCTCGCTGGGGCGGAGGATCGGCATCCTCCGGCTACAGGCTATCTGGCTGCCTTTTCAGCGATAGAGCACGATTCTGCGTAAGGAACTTTCGCCGCCTATGATAAAACGCGCCAGATACACTCCTGCGGCAAGTCTGTCGCCTGAGGCAGTTCTACCGTTCCACTGTAATTCAAATGCGCCCTTGGCACTGCCGGCACTGCGGTAAATGCACTGTCCTTTCAGGTTGTAAATCTTGAGTTCATAATCCGCGGGGCGATCTTTGCCTTGTAAATGGAAAGTGGTGAATTCCCTGAAGGGGTTTGGCATAACGGACTTGATGCCGGGTGCTGATAAGAGACTGGGCGCGCCGGTTGCTGAAGTTGGGAAGGAGTATTCAGCCGTGCTGATTGCGCTGGGCAGCCAATCCAAATAATAGGCAATGGCCTTCGCCACAGTGCTTTGGGTAAGCAGAATCGGTCCTGTATAAAGCAGAGAAGTCATGTCTGGTTCCGAGCCATCCAAGCTGTAATGAATTTGCGCTCCGCTGGTGCTGCAGAAGACCTGCAAGACAATCGGATAAGCATAGTAGCCTGGAGAGGGAGTAAAGACGGGGGATTCGACGAATTGGTTGATGATGAAAAACACCGTAGTCGTTGAACTGGGCGGCCAGCCTTCCATAAAAGTCTTTGCCTTCAAGGTGCAGCTTTGCGTGATGGTGAAGGGGGCGGCATACAAAACGGATTCCTCTGTAGGCTCACTGCCATCCAGGGTGTAGCGGATATCGGCTGCGGGCGTAGCGCAAGTGATGCTTACCATTTGCGCATCGGTATAGAGACCGCCCGCCGGACTTATCTCGGCAGCAGCGATCTGCCCGATGATTTGGTAGCTTGCGGAGTTCATCAGGCTGGGATGCCATGTGCTGCCATCGGCAAAAGCCTTCGCTTTGATGACGGTGATGGTATCCGTTGGCAGGGTGAATGCTGTGCTATAAACGGTGGAAGTATTTCCGGGCATGCTGCCGTCTGTAGTATAGCGGATCACCACGTTTTCAAGCGGGCAGCTAAGGTTCACAAGTTGAGTTGGTGGATATGCTCCTGATGGAGGGTCAATTGTGGGGCGGGGGATCTGTTGCGAGCTTCCTCCGCAATTGATCAGATAGGCATCTTCTGGAGCCGATCCCAAGCTGCTGCCCGGTTCCGAGAGCAAAGGGTTTTGCGCGGTAATGATCTGCTGTGCGCTGAAATCCCACACTTTGAAAATGATCTGTTCTCCGCTATTTACGGTGTAAATCTGCATGGAGCAAAAGGGTATTCCGGAAAGCATTTGGACAGGGGCTTTACCGCGTAGCTGTTCCTCAGAGTTGACCATTACCACAGCCGCCAGAACATCCAATGCAGTTGCATCAAGATCGTCGATCAGCACTTTGGCCATCACGGTCATGCTCTGTGGAAGAACCAGGGCTTGCCCCCAGGGATCGTCTGTGCTTTGTCCGCTTACCGCATTGATCTGGAACATGTTATCCGGGTAAGAGCCTACGCTGCCATTGACCTCTGTGGATAGTGTTTCCAGGGCTTCATAGGCAATCTGCGCATCCTCGTCCCACACCCGGAAGCGAATGGTCTCGTTATTTGTCTCGCAGAATATCTGCAAGAGGGCGCCGGTGATATCCCCAACCAGCATGACCGTTTGTTTGCCACGCAATTGGTAGTCACCGTTCGTAACCACGAATGCACCCAGGACATCGCCAACAGCGGCAGGTGAGCCGTTGATGCTCACCTGCGCCATAACTACCATGCTGCCGGGAAATGACACCGGCTCTCCCCAAGGGTCTGTAGCATGCATCATGCTGATTGCCAGAAGCATTCCCAGCAGGATCAGTAAGTTCAGTTTCATGCTTGGGGCTTCCTATTTGATTAACATCAGTTTGATGCTTTGCTGTGTTTTCCCATTTTGCATGCGGCAGAAATACACTCCGGAAGGCATCCGCTTTCCGTTCGCATCCGAGCCGTCCCAAACAAGAGTCAGGTTTCCGCTTGCCTGCTTGCCGCTAAGCAGAGTTCGGATTTTCTGACCGCGCAGATTGTAGATTTCCACTTCCAGATATCCAGCATCTTTGCCCACGCTCAGATTGATGCTGGCATTGCTTTTGAACGGGTTCGGATATGCCTTGCCAAGGGCTGTAACCAGCTCGGGAACCACGCTGTAGTCTTCATTGAACATATGATAAACGCCGGTGGCATAGTCGCCCAGCGCGCTTCCCGGATTGGTGGTGATGCCGGGTTCCAGGAGCATGGTTTGGGTAGCGGTTTCCAGCTTGAAGCTCACCGGTTCGTTGTGGACATCGGTAAAGACCTGCATCAGCGCAGCCAATTGACCGGAAGCTTCTTTCACAAAGGCAATTCCGCGCAGTTCTTCACCCACCCAGGCACTTACCAGGTCGCCGGGGCTGGCAAGGCTGGAGAAACCTAAAAGCACGCTCTGGCTATTGGATTTCAGCACCGGGCTTTGCGGAAGGCCTTGGTTCGCGTATTGGGCTGCGTCTCGGCTGGTTCCATCAGGATAGAGCAAATCTGCATGGTTGCTCATATTGAACCAATAGGATTTTCCCGGTTTCAATATATTCAAAGTGCTGAAAGGATTGCCGGGTTCATAGAGCCCTTCCTCGCCTTTCAATTGAATGAGCTGACCGGAGATGCTGGCCGTGGCGTGATAGGTTGGGATTTGCACTTGAGGATAATATGCCTTCAGATTCCAGCCGGGGCTTAGATGAATAGCATTGGAGGTAGGGATGGGATATCCTCGCACAACAAGGGTCGCCGGAGCCGTCATATTGGCGTAATATCCCTCTCCATCGGTAAGAACGTGTAAGGTGCTGAAGGGATTCCCCGGTAAATGCACGCCATCCTTGGATTTCACAGCGCTAATGGCAGAGTAGTTTTCACCAAAGATGCTGAGGATAAAGTTGTCGTAAGGATGTACATTCAAGGAGAACATGTTCCAGCCTGTGTGCAGTTCGATCACCTGTTCGACGCTGCCGATGGCATGCAGAACAAGGGGATCGCTCAAGCTGCCCACGCTGCCGTTGACCACGCTGAGCAGGCTCTCTTCCACATCGAACACTTCATTGGTATCTTCGACCCACAGTTTGAAATAGATGTCTTCATTGTTCATTTCTGTAAAGACCTGCATCAGGCAACCGGTGATTCCTGAGTGTGAGATCAGGGAAGCTTTGCCACGCAGTTGGGGCTCTCCCTGCACGTCGATAAATGCTGCCAGCACATCGCCTTCGGAAGCAGGTTCGTCATCGATCATCACGGATGCCATCAGAGACATGCTGCTGCTAAGCACCAAAGGCATGCCAAAGGGATCGGTTGGCACATATTCAGCTTCGGGGAATACGATCTCAAGTTCGGCAAACATCACCTGACCACCGTTGTTTGTGGGATGCGCAGGTGGGGAGATGGCATTGGTGCCCCAGCTATAGTCGTTAAAGAACATCAGTCCGATGCGGCCGATCTTGTTTTCATCCTGCATACCCATGTACTTCACCTTATCGGCGGGATACACCCACATCGGTTTGATATTGGTGAATTCGGGAGTTTCTACACGGTTCAGCACGATCGGTTCACTCCAGGTATCGCCTTGATTGGCAGATACGCTGATGAAGATTTCCGGAACCTGCACATAGGGAAGATAATCCGTGCCGCCATCTTCGTTAGCCCACTTGGCGCGCTGGCTATCCTGCCAAACAGCCACCATCATTCCCTGTTCATTGGCTTCGGAGATTTTGATGTTGTTGTAGTGGCTCATCATGTTATTGCCATGCAAGGTGCTATCCCAATGCGGGAAGGGAAATGTGAGCTCAGGTTGCAGAGCAAAAGCTTCGTCTTCCTGCAGGAAGTATTCCGGAACACCCCACGGCGCTTGAGTATCCCAAGGCGTCCAGGCTTGGTTCAGATTGTCTGCGGGGTTCTTTTGAGGATAAATCTCGGAGATCGTGAAGTTGTTGATAGCCGGGTTATAGATGATGGATTTCACTACCTGATGCTGCGGCCAGTACTCTCCAGAAGTGCTTCTCAGCCCCCAAATGCCGGGGATGATGATGCGGCCGTAGTTATCTGTAATTGCATTCAGATGCGAAGAATTGATCAGGCCCCAAAAGAGCTCTGAATCTGGATAAGGCACTCCACCCGGATTTGTGAAATAGGGACTTCCGGCCGGTGTTCCTTGCGGGTTCCAGGCTGGGATGTGACTGAATTCTGAAATGCGGGTCCAGGTTCCTTGGCCGTAGTTATCGCACATAAAGACGTCAAAATCCGGCTCCATAATCACCGCGTTGGTTCCGGCCTGGGTTGCAGTGTGATATCCAGCATAATAGAGATTACCCAGGTTATCCACGGAAAGTGCAAGGTGCGGGTTGCGCCAATCTGCATCGTGATTCCATTGATCCAGCTCCGGAATGCTTGTGGTACTCCACACCAGGGGTGTGCCATCTTCAATCATGCTGCCATTGAAATCCGCATAGGAGATCAGCACGTTTTCACTGGCGCCCATGGTGTGAGTAGTGGCGTTGCGGGTAAGGATGTAGGCCCTGCGCATGCCCGCCAGCGGTGAAGGCCCGATTTGCAGAGTGGGCATGATAAACTGGTTATTCAGCGAAGGCGCACCACCCGCAGGAGGATAAACCGGAAAGGGTGAATCGAACACGGTCTGGGCTGTGTTGAAGTACCCGGATATGCCAGTGATGAAGGCATCCGAGGTGAATTGGACTTCCAGCTCCGGATCCACGTCAATGTTTTTCTGCCAGGCGTAAAGCGGTTTACCCGAAACGGGGTCTATCGCCAGAGCCGGAAAGCCTTCGGCCGTATTGGTGGCAGTTATCTCGCGGAAAGCGCTCACCCCACCGCTGGAATCGATATAAGCGTAAAACACACGGCGCGGCCCCATTGCACTACGTTGACCATGATAGGTAAGGAAGTATCCACCGCCTGCGGTATCTGGGATCACCCGCAAAGGCTGATTGTGAAAACCGCCGATCATGTAGTCGTAATAACTCGTCATCAACCCTACCGGTGCAGCACTGAAGGTATAGCTGGGAGCTTCGCGGGTCTGATCCACGCTGCGTCCGGTGCTCTGGCCATTTAGAGCTTGAAATATCTCATCTTGTTTTAGCGTATTGGCATACGCTATGGAAGAGATCATGCCAATGCTAACGAAAAGCAATAAAAGCTTTTTCATCTTTCCTCCTGGATGTTTGTTTTATCTTGATTTCTTGTTTTATCTGATTCACTGCACATTAGAAGCTCCGCACCACTCTGAATCCGTGAGAATCCGCTCGGAGCGTAGGAGAAGTGTAGAACCTTTTAGCTACTGTGCAATTGCTGGCGTCTGTGCTGAAACATCCGCCCCGCATTGCTCTAATGAATCCGCTTTGCGGACCGCTGGGATCCTGAGTATCGGTAGTGGGATATTGGTGATGGTAGATATCCCAGCAGAACTCCCATAAGTTTCCGCTCATATCGAAAAGTCCCATTTCATTGGGTAGTTTTAATCCGGCGAGAGCTGGCCCGCTGGCGTTTCCACTGTACCATGCCACGCCGTCAATCTCGTTCGAACCGCTATAGACATAGTCGTTTGATACATGGCCGCCACGTGCGGCATACATCCATTCCATCTCTGTAGGCAGACGATAGCCATCCGCAGCCCAATTGCAGCTTACTTGCGAGTGATCCGTAAACCAATAAGTAGGCCAGTTAATCGGGTTTGTACCGCTACTTCCGTAGCTGTAGCATGGCTCAAAGCCCTCCAGAATGCTCCGGTAGTTACAATAGCGGAGGGTTTCCATCCAAGTCAAATCGCTTTTGGGTCTATCCGGCACAATCTCTTCCATATCCTGCATTACATACACCCATTCCAGTTCTGTAACTTCACGTCTGCCAATATAGTATGGCGAAAGCTGGAC
>JAGOKK010000081.1 GCA_017994635.1 Candidatus Cloacimonadota bacterium
TCAGCGAGTGTCTACCCCACGACTTGGGTAAAGGGAACCGTTGGGTCGAGACGTACGAGGAAGTGTGCAAGACGGGTAGGGACAGAGTGTTTGAAGAGTATTCTGACGCACTCCAGAAATGGTTCCTGGTCTTTGCCCACGCCATATCTGAAGACATGTTCACCACCATCTTTATGGATACTACGAAAAGCTGGGAGATGCAAGACCAAATCAAGGAAACAAAAGACCGATTTCATATGATCAGCAGGTACTCTGCAGATTGGATGTTGCTCCTGGATAAGGACTTGAATGTACGCTTCTCCAGCGATGCCGTCGAGAAAATCCTGGGATTCGAAGCCAAAAGTGTCGTGGGATCACGCAGCCTGAAATTCGTCCATCCCGATGACCGAACAAAACTAAGACGTTTCATGGATGCTGTGCTGGAAGAAACAGAACGAACTCACAATGGGGAATTGAGAATCCTGGACGCGAAGGGTGACGAGCATTGGGTGGATGCCATTGCCACCAACCTACTGCACATCCCGGCGATTAATGCCATTCTCCTGAACATCCGCGAGAACACCCAAAGCCACAATGCCATTCGTGCGCTCAATGAGAGTGAAGAACAACTCCGCATCATCACCGAAAACGTAAGCGACATCATCTTTATCTCCGACAAAACACTAAACACTATCTGGGTAAGCCCGTCGGTCAGGAGCGTCTTGGGAGAAACGGTGGAGGAACATCTCGGCCGCCAGATGCATGAAAAGCATAGCCCTGAGTCCAGAGCTTATATGCGAAACATACTCATGGAGGAAATAGCCCTGAATGAAGATCCGGCCGCAAACACTCAGCGCACGAGAATCATCAATACTCAGTACATAAAGACGGATGGCTCGGTGATTGATATCTCGATGCATATATCCTTTCTGCGAGATGAGAATGGTAAGGTTAAAGGTCTACTCGGCGTCAGTCGCGATGTAACTGAGCAGCTACGCTTTGAGAAAGAACTCAAGCGAAAGAATGTTTATATCGAGTCTCTGCTAAACGCCATACCCGATTTGATGTTCATCCTGGAACACGATGGGATGATAGCGGATGTAAAGGCCGGGATAAACACTGATATGAAGATACCCCGACAACGCCTGATCGAAAGAAATGTGGCAGATGTCATCTCCGCACAAGCTTCGGATCAGATACTCTCAGCTCTGGCCAATCTCCAGCAATCAGACGCGTTGAGAACTATCGATTTTAATCTCGAAACAGAAGGTGAAGTAAGAGCATACGAAGCCAGAATCACTCCCTATGAGGGAAGCAAGGCCATCGCCCTACTCCGGGATGTTAGCAGTGAACATAGAGCCATTGAGGCACTTACTCAGCAAGGCGATTTCCAGCGCATGATAGTGGATATTTCCACGGACTTCCTTAAGTCGACTCTACAGAACCTTAGCGGGTTGATCGATGAAGCCTTGTCCAGGGTTGGCAATTTCTTTGGGGTTCATAGGGCTTATGTGTGCCGATACTCAAAGGATTACCAATGTATTTGTGACATCAACGAATGGCATAATGATCAGGTAGAGCCTCTGCAGCCCCGGTTGCAAAACTTCCCCTCCTCATCCATCCCATGGTGGAACACTCAAATCCTCGCATCACAGATTATCAATATCCCAGATACTGGCAAGATGCCTAAAGCCGCAATTGCGGAAAAGCAACTCCTGGCCAGTCAGAATGTCAAATCTCTTCTGTGTGTACCAATTGTTACCGGGCAGAAAGTGCTGGGTTACTTTGGTTTTGATAGCATTGGTGTTTACAAGGAATTCCCAGAATCCGTGGTTAACAATATCAAGGTAATCGCCAATGTCTTGGCTGATGTAGTTCAGAAACAGGAGATTGAGGAGATAGTCAAGTACCAGAATGAACTGCAGAATTTGCTCACCAAGATTGCCACACAATACATCAGTATGCCTTCGGATAAGTTGGATGAATCCATCCAATCTTCGTTGGCCGATATGGGCGAGTTCACCGGTTCAGATAGGGCCTATGTGTTTGAATACGATTGGGATAAAAAGATTACTGACAATACATTTGAATGGACCAAAGCAGGTATATCTGAACAGATACACAACTTGCAAGCCATCCCTCTAGCCAGAATCGGACACTGGACAGGCAGCCATCTGGCTGGGAAATATGTGTATGTGGAGGATGTGGACTTGCTCCCGGTCGATGATCCAGTCCGGAAGATTCTGGAGCCTCAAAGTGTAAGAAGCTCGATCGCCCTCCCCATGATGAAAGATGATCACTGCATTGGTTTTGTTGGATTTGACTCTGTGAGACAGAGCAAGAGATATACCGACAAAGAGATAACTCTACTGGAACTATATTCAAGACTATTGGTGAACCTGCGTAACCGTGTGGAATTGGAGAATAACCTGCGTCAGGCGAAGGAAAAGGCAGAAGCTGCAAGCAAGGCCAAGAGCGAGTTTTTGGCAAATATGAGCCATGAGATTCGTACTCCACTAAATGGAGTAATCGGATTTACCGAATTGATGCTAAACTCCACGTTGAACAGCACTCAGCAGACTTATGCCCAAAACGTGGTAAGCTCCAGCTACAACCTCCTGGGTATCATCAATGATATCCTGGATTTCTCCAAGATCGAAGCTGGGAAACTGGAGCTGGAACTACTGCGTACAGACATCATAGAACTGGTGGAGCACGCTGCCGACATTGTGAAGATCAAGACGTCGCAAAAGAAAATCGAACTACTATTGGAAATAGATCCTCAGATCCCCAGATACGCCGTTATTGATCCCTTGAGGGTAAACCAGATATTGGTCAATCTGCTCAGTAATGCCGCCAAATTCACCGAGCAGGGCGAGGTGCACGTAAAGCTGGATCACCGGATGACCGATGGCGACCATGCCGACATAACCTTCACTGTTCGCGATACCGGGATAGGCATCAAGCCACAGCAACGCAAGATGCTGTTCCGGGCATTTTCTCAGCTCGATTCTTCCACTACCCGCAGATATGGCGGGACAGGCCTGGGTCTGATCATCTCCAGCCATTTAGCACAGATGATGAACTCCCACATTGATCTGGATAGCGAGGAAGGTAAAGGTTCGGTATTCTCATTTACCATCAACGCCAGGGTGGAGGTGGGCGAAAAAGCTCAAGCTGGCGATTTGAAGAAGCTGAAGAAAGTACTGATCGTGGATGATAATCAACACAACCTTACCATCCTGGGACACACACTTCTACACTGGGGATTGACTCCTCTGGTCGCCAACGACGGTCTGAAAGCTGTGGAAGTCCTGCAAAACCAAAGTGACATTGATGCTATGGTTTTGGACTACAATATGCCTTATCTGAATGGTATAAATACGATGAAGATGATCCGCTCTCAGCTAACCGGCAAACATCAAAAAATACCCGCCATCCTGCTGCATAGCTCAGCCGAAGATGCTGTCATCATCAACGAATGTAAGAAGCTGGATATCCACAACCGCTTGGTAAAGCCTGTCAAAACCCGCCAACTTTACAATGCCTTGCTAAGTATAGATACGAATTCCCGAGAAATTACCAGAACCACTCCTGTGCCCATGTTATCAGAGATGCAGACCGTTTCGTTCGGTACCAGAGCTCGCATCTTGATCGCTGAAGACAACATCTTGAATCTAACCCTCCTGAAAGAAATGATCTCTCAACAGATCACTGACGCCGAGATCCTGGAGGCCGCCGATGGTCTGGAAGCCATCAAGGCCCAGAAAGAACACGAACCCCATCTGATTTTAATGGACGTGCAAATGCCCAATATGGACGGCATCAGTGCCACTATGGAAATTCGCAAGACATCCAAGGTTCCCATCATTGCCATCACTGCCGGCGCGCTGAAAGAGGAGCGCCAAAAGTGTCTTGACGCAGGCATGAACGACTTTGTGGCCAAACCAGTGTTGGCTGCGGAGCTACGTGAGACGCTACTGGATTACCTCAGCGAGATACTTCCTCAGAGCAACTCAGAGCGAAGACCTCAGATAGATAAGCATCTATTCAATTTTCAAGCTTTGATGGATAACCTGTCGCAGGATGAAGAGACCCTTTACAGTCTGCTGGATATAGTGCAAAATAGCATACCCACCAAGCTGGAAGACCTGAAACAAGCAATTGATCGTGTTGATCTGCCTGAAATGAAAGCCATCTTACACTCCATCCGCGGTTCTGCTCAAAACATGTACTTCACAGCCCTGGCAGAAGCCGCTGCCATCTTAGAAAAATCTGGTGAAGACCTTAGCAAGGAAAATGCTAGAGTTCTATTGGATGACATCATGCACAGATGGCACGAAGTGCTAAATGTAATAGTGGACTTCAAGCTGCCCTGATCGGCTTTGCTTGACCACGGATATGACTATTCCTCACTCTAATGAAGTGCTAATCACTACGGAGATACTTCAAGCTGGGGACGATAGAGGACATAGTATTATACAGGATCCACTTTGAAATGACATAATCTATTCCCAGCCCGCCACCCTGTAAGTATGGGGCGTTGCCCCATGCCCCATTTGATTATGTCATTTCACAGTAAACTTGGTATTACATCGTCCAGCGAGATCAGGATTGATCCTTCAAGTTGATGTTCCTGCTTTTAAAGCCGTAGCCCAGAACGTCATAGACATCGGTTAAAATCATGAAGGCATCTGGATCAATCTCTTTGACGAGGTCGGTTAACTGTGGCACTTGACGCCGGTTCAGCACGCAAAAGAGCACATTTATGTCCCTCTGGTGAAAGCCACTCATCGCTTTGAGATAGGTGACGCCTCGTTCTAGTTTGTCATAGATCTCATCCCGGATCTCATCCACGTCATTTGAAATGATATACACGCCCTTGATGTATGGCAAACCCTCAGAAGCCAGATCTGTTATTTTAGTGGTGATAAACAGATTTATATAGCCCCAGATAAGCAGTTTGGGATCTCCAAGCAAGAGCGCTACAGCCAGGATGATTCCAGTCTCCACAATGTAGTATCCCGTACCGATGGAGAGATTGGCTTTTTGCTTGATCAAGGCTACAGGAATGTCCGTTCCACCAGTTGAACCCCGAAAACGAAAGATCAAGCCCAAACCTAAACCCAGCAGAACTGAACCCGCAATGGCCGAGAGAAACATCTCTTCAGGAGGAAGCATAGCATATATAATCCGTCCGTTCACCACATGAGTGTACTGCGCCAGGTCACTTACCAGACCCACTTTATGCAACACGGGGAAACTCATAAAATCGGTCATCAGAGCTGATACCAGCATACCATACAGGGATTTGCTCCCAAAGGACTTCCCGATAAAGATGAAGCTGACTATGAAGAGCGGGATATTGATCATCACCATAGAGACACCATTGGGCAGACCCAAAAAGGCGTTCAATATCTGGGATATGCCACCGACTCCACCTGGTGCCATATTGTATGGTAAGAGGAACCACGAATAACCGGCAGCAAAAAATAAGGAAGCAAACACAATCCCGACGTGATTGCGGATTTCTTTTTGCAGGCGCTGAGCCCTGGACAACTTGGTAGGCATCATATCTCCTATTATGCTTGACGAATTAGCCTGTGAAATTTACGTTGCTAAGTTTTGGGTATTGTCGCTCAGGTTTACTGTCCGACGCCCGAATGAATCATGAAATCCCAAGGATATACTATGAAGATCGATATTAGATTAGACGGGAATAAACACAGTCTCATCGAAACAGACAAGCCAAGACCGATATCCCAGCTCCTGAAAGGGACAGGAATCGATCGTGAGCAGATTCTGAGCTATAAAATAATGCATCGGGAATATGTCAATGAAGATTATGTCCCCGATGGCGACACTCTGGTGAATTGCATCACTGCCAGACATCCGGAAGGCTACAGGATATATCAGGATTCAGCCATCTTCATAATGGCTAAAGCCCTGCAGACTCTCTTGGGAGAAGCTCATGCCTTGGTTGCAGAGCATTCCATTGGCGATGGCCTATTTTGCGAAGTGTTCAATTCCGAACGCTTTAGCGAAGAGGATTGCGCCCGTCTGAAGACAGAAATGTTGCGAATCATTGCCAGTGATCTGCCCATTGATCGGATCAATGTGAAGTACGCAGAAGCCATAGATATCTTTAACACTATGCGGCGCAAGGATGTGCTTAGAAATATCAAATCGCTGTTTACCGATAGTGTACCTATATATCGGTGCGGCAAGTACTATGACTTCTTTGTCCGTCCTCTGGCCGATAGAACGGGGATTATCACCGAGTTTGACATCGTATATCAATCCCCTGGCTTTATTTTGCGCTTCCCCAGTGGTCCCGAGAGCAAACTGGCCCAGCCCTTCAGATTGCCCCAGAAAGTCTTTGCCCTGCACCAGGAACACGATAAGTGGCTGGATATCCTGCGAGTACACAATATCTATGATATCAATCGCCAGATCGAATCCTACGACATTTCGGGCTTTATTCTCGTGGAAGAAGCCCTGCATGAGAAAAAGATCGCTGAGATCGCTGCAGATATCGTAAAGCATGAAGAGGTCAAGCTGATCTTGATCGCCGGTCCTTCATCCTCTGGTAAAACGACCTTTGCCAAACGCCTTAGCGTTCAACTACAGGCCAGCAAAGCCAAACCAATCGTAATCGGGATGGATGATTATTTCCTGAATCGGGATCGCACTCCGCGTAAGGAAGATGGAGATTTCGATTTTGAGTCCATCCACTCCATTGATCTGGAACATCTGAATCATCAGCTAAGCCAATTACTAGCCGGAGAACAGATAGAGCTTCCCCACTACGATTTTACACGCGGAATCAGGCGCCCCAGTAACAACTATGTGAAGATGGAAAAGGACAACGTCATCATCATGGAAGGCATTCATGGTTTGAACGATGAATTGACCGCATCCATCCCCCAAAACCGTAAAGCCAAGATATATATCTCCGCCCTCAATCAGCTCAATATCGACAATCACAATCGGATTCCTACTACCGATTGCCGGCTATTACGCAGGATTATCCGCGATCATCAATACCGGGGATATTCTGCTGAAGAAACACTGATCCGCTGGAAAGACGTACGTGAAGGCGAAGAAAAAAACATATTCCCCTACCAGGAAAATGCTGATTATATGTTCAATAGCAGCCTCACTTTTGAGCTTGGAGTGTTAAAGAAACACGCCTGGAAGCTGCTACAAGGTGTCCCCTCCACTTCCTCTGCATATACTGAAGCAAACCGACTCTTGCGCATACTGGCTCATTGCCGCGACATCGCAGACGCCTTGGTACCCTACAACTCTATCATCCGAGAGTTTACAAACGGTTCGATATTCCGCTACTAGCTAAATGGAGATAGATGATGCCGAAGATTAATATCCTCTCTGAAGACGTCAGAAATAAGATCGCTGCCGGAGAAGTAATTGAGCGTCCAGCTTCGGTGGTCAAGGAATTAGTGGAAAACGCGATTGACGCCAAAGCCGATACTATTTCTGTGATCGTGGAAAACGGCGGTAAGGATCTGATCCAGGTGATTGATAACGGACTGGGCATGGAACCCGATGACGCCATGCTCGCTTTGGAAAGCCACGCCACCAGCAAGATACGCAATGTAGACGACATCGTGCATATCAGTTCCCTGGGCTTCAGAGGAGAAGCCCTGCCCTCCATAGCCTCCGTATCGCACTTTACGATGGTAACCCGTAGTGCCAATCTGGATGTGGCCACGCGCATCGAGATCAACGATGGCAAGCTCAGAGATATGCAAAAAACCTCCTCAAATCCCGGTACAACCATCTGGGTAAGGGGACTCTTCAAGAGCCTTCCTGCAAGACGTAAGTTCCTTCGTAGCGAGACCGTTGAGCTTCGTCATATCATGAAATACTTTCACTATCAGGCCATAATATACCCAAATATAAGCTTTAAACTAATAGCTGATTCCCGTCAAAAGCTGAATTATATCGCTTCTGAAGACCGAAACCGCCGAATGAGCGAGATCTTCGGTGCCGGCTTCTTTCAAGACGATTTGATCGAGATATCAGGCGCTAATGGCGAGTATCGAGTAGATGGCTACATCCTTGGCCTGGAAGAACGGCATGACAAGCTGATCGACGCCCAGTATGTGTTCATAAACGGTCGCTTTATCAACGACAAGACAGTAAAACACAGCATTAAAAGTGCCTACGAGCCCTTTATCCTGAAGACCCGAACCTGGATGAAAGGCAGTACTCCACCATACATTCTTTTCATTCATGTGCCCCCCACTCAGATCGATGTAAACGTATCCCCCACCAAGAGTGAAGTGCGATTTAGGGAAAACAATCTCGTTCACAGCCTGATCTTCGAAACCCTCTCCAGGGCTTTGAAACGCTATGAGGAACAAAAGTTCGCCAGTGCCAGGCAAAAGTTTACTCCGCCATTTAGTGCCGAGAGAGCCAGCAGCTTCGAGCGCGATGTTCTGGTTAGCAACACTCCCATCCCCAAATACGCCGAGTATCGCAAGGAATTTGGCAATCTCTATCAGGATGACCTATTCCGCCCTGCAGTAGAGCCGAGCTCTGTGCCCAAACAAGACATCCCGATCGTAAATCCCGATGTGAGCGAGAAGGCAGAGCAGCAGGAGATACTACCAGATTTACCCAATGACAGCGTATCTTACAAGCTGCTTCTGAAAAACGAGGAAGAGTACGTCAATCCGTGGCAGTTGCACAACACCTATATCTTTGTCCAGGTGGAAGATGGCCTGGTAATCATAGATCAACATGCTGCTCATGAACGTATCCTTTACGAAAAGCTGATTCATCGCACAGGCGGGGCACCAGCGGTGAGACAAAAGCTAATAGTGCCGATCGTGATCGACATTCCGCCCTATATAGCCTCTGAGATTCGGGAATTGGTGGATCAGAACATCGAGCTATTCAACAAAATTGGTTTTGAACTCAAGAAGTTTAGCGGTGATTCCATCGTAATCGAAGAGATCCCGGCAGAATTGGGGGATTTTCAGGGCGG
>JAGOKK010000082.1 GCA_017994635.1 Candidatus Cloacimonadota bacterium
CTGCTGCAGCGCGTCGCCGTTGTATGCCTGAGCCAGCCAGGTAGTGCCATCGGGGACTTCATTCTTGTAAGAATCGCTATCATACTGAGTGATATTGCGATCCCACACCTTCAAAACCTCATGCGCAGCTTTCATCGCGGCTTCGGATGTATCGTTCAAGGAATAGCCGCTGTAGATCAGGGCAGCGCCGATCACTTCACGAGCGTCGTCGAGCATGGTGATCTTGTTCTTGCCATCAAAGAAAGAATCCGCCAGCACATTCCAACCACCAGAGGCAACGATCTCCTGGGGGACATACTCTTTGTTGTATAGCAATCCCGTCAGTCCCCAAGCGTAGGGTATTGAGTATTTATTGCCATGGTCAAATGAAGCTGCTTTGGCCAGGAGTGAAGGATCAAGGTTCTGGTAATTTTGCAGCTTGCTTCTGTCCAATTCCTCCAGCATATCCAGTTCCATAAGGATGCTTACATGGTCTCCGCTGGGGAAGATAAGGTCGAAGGATTCCATGGTGCTCTTCACCTTGGTAAGCATGTTTTCATTGGAATCGAAGGTACTGTACTTGATACGGCAGTTATTGGCAGCCTCAAACTCGCTGATGATGTCAGGATCAATGTAATCGCTCCAATTGAATATGTACAGAGTTTCTTTGCTTTTTGCGCATCCGCTCACAGCAAGCGTGAAGCTCAGCAGAACGAGCATTCCGATGAGTATTATGTTTTTTGTCATGTTTCCTCCATGTGCTTATGAGTATTGAATCTGGCATTGGTAAGACCCTTCTGAGGGTCCACAAACTGTAATAATACCAAGCCAAGGCCAAAGAACAAGATCAAAGTAAGGATAGAATAGCGGATATCACCAGTTTTTAGGGCAATCCATCCATACAATATAGGTCCAATAATTGAAGACAGCCTGCCTGTCAAGGTATAAAAACCGAAGAACTCCGCCTCGCGCTCCGTAGGAGTAAGCATGGACAGCATAGTGCGGCTGTTGGCTTGTGAACTCCCGATCGCCAACCCGGCAAGCAGCCCCACATAGTAATATTCACGGGCACTGGAGCAAAAGAATGCCCACAAGACTACCGCCAGCCATATACTTAGCGAGATGGACAGCGATAGCTTCACTCCCTTCCGATCGGTTAACCAGCCAAAAGCGGCAGAACCGATGATCGATGTGAATTGCGCTAATATGAAGTAGATCAACATGGCCCTGGTATCCATCCCAAATCGCGTGATACCATATATAGAAGCAAAGGCGATCACTGTGGTGATTCCGTCATTATAGATGAAATAGCTGAGGATAAACTTCAGCAACTGAGGGTATTGCCGTATATTCTTCAAAGAACCATATACTCTTTTGTAAGCGACCTTCAGATAGTTCGTCCGTTTTGAGGGCAAACGTACTTCCTTCAACCACACAAAAGTGAAGAGGCTGAAAATGAAGAAGTGCAGTGAGATCATCGGGAAAACCCAGCGCACGTCGTAGTTGATCAGAGCCAGCGACAGGACCAGGGACAGCAGCCCCCCCAGATAGCCCAATGCCCAGCCATAGCCAGATATTTTACCGATGTTTTCGGGCGTAGTGATCTCGGGCAGGAATGCGTCGTAGAACACATTGGCAGAGTTAAATCCAAAATTGGCAATGATGAAGAAGATCATCCCTCTGGTTATCTGTCCGGGGCCCACATAGTAGAGCAAAGCAGTAAATATTACGGTAAGATAGCAATTGATAAAGAGAAACTTCTTCTTGGAACGGGAAAAATCTGCCACAGCCCCAAGAATCGGAGCGGTCAGCGCGACCATGGTCATCGAGATTCCGATGGCTCTCCCCCACAGCATTTCTCCGTATCCTGCTTCTCCCCCCACCACGTTATTGATAAAGTACACGCTGTATACCACAGTTACGATGATGGTGGTAAATGCACTATTGGCAAAGTCATACATCATCCAGCCAAAGATTTGCTTACTTAGCTTCATTTCTCGCTTCCCAGACGGATTTCATGGTAATCATGGAAAATCTGCTCCAAATCGTCTTTGGGGCCGGCTATAATGCTCTGAAATTGGTCGTTGCAGAGCTCTTTTATCCTCAGGCTGTGGGGAAGATCCAATTCGGCGAAGATATCGTCAAAAAGCATCACTGGATGAATATGAGTATGCTCTTCTATCAGTCTGGCCTGCACCAGTTTGAGAATGATGACGGCGATGCGTTTCTGCCCGCCAGATCCGAAAGCCCGCATCCCGTGATCCCCAAAGCGGAAGCTGTAATCGTCCAGATGAGCCCCTGTAAGACTGCGCTGCCAGGTTTTCTCGCGTAATCTGAGTTCGGATAGATTCTGTATAATGCGCTCCACAGTGGTATCGAGCCCATCTTTCAACACTGCACGATACTCCACAGCCAGGTTCAAATAGGTATCCGAGATATTAGCGTAGGATTCCCGAAACGCTTGGTTCAAAAGGTCCAGATACTTTTTCCGATATGCATACACATCCACCAGGGTAAGGGCATATCTTTGATCCCAACTGGTGATCTGAGCGTCATTGAAGCTCTGTTTCAGAAGAGCGTTACGTTGTTCCACTACATGCAGATAAGCCCGTAATGTGCTCAAGTACTCCGGAAAGAGCTGCGAGACCGCCATATCAAAATACTGACGGCGATTTCGGGGCGAACCGTTGATCAGTTGAATATCATCCGGAGCTGAATAGATCACTTTCACGATACCGAGGAGGGAACTGAGCTGCCGGTTTAGTACAGAATCCAGCTTCAGGCTCTTTCGCGATCCATCAAAGCTCAGCTGCACCTTCAGAGCATTCCCGCTATCCTGGGCATATTCAGCCTCAAGAGCAAAGAAATCCTCCCCCTTAGTGAGCAATTCTTCATCTCTGTGATAGCGGATGGACTTGCCGATGGATGTGTAGGCGATCGCTTCCAGAAGATTGGTCTTGCCGCTGCCATTCGGTCCGATCAGTAGATTTCCCGAAGGGGCAAAGCTGAAAGCGCGCTTCTGATAGCTTCGAAAGTTACGCAGCTCAATGCTATTGATCTTCAATCGTCTATGCCGATTATGACCTCAATGGCATCAGTAGGAAAGTGATCTTTTCTGTGTCGCTATCCGTGGTGTTGTATATCATCATAGGATCCTTCGAACTGCCCAATTTGATGATCACTTTCTCACTGTCGATGGCTTCCAGAATACCCAGCATATACTTGAAATTGAAGGATACTCCAGTATGATTGCCGGCAAAGGAGTAACCGTCCAGGTTTTCTTTCGCGTCTCCAGTATCGCGGTTTGACGTATTTACTTCAAATTTCTCGCTATCCAGCTCAAAGCGGATGCGCATATTTTCATCCGGCGCTACCAGCGCCACGCGGCGAATGGCATTGCGTAGAGTTTCTTTATCGATGGTAAATTGATTTGGCAGATCACTGATGAAGGCCTTTTGATATTCGGGATACTTATGCTCCAGCACCGACGAAAACACCAGATACTTCCCATAGCCAAAGATCACTTTACTCCGCTCGATCAGCACTTTGATCTCGCTGACGGAGCCATCGTATATCTTTTGCAGGAACGCGAGTGTTTTCACAGGAATGATCTTTTCCACTCCGTTTTCGGGACTGTCGGCAAAGATACTCACATCATCGCCTTCTCCTTCAGGAACTGCGGGTAAGATACTGCTATTTAATATCTTTATCTCAGCCACTTTGCGGCCGTCGGTGGCGGCCATCAGATGCATATCTGGTATGATCTTCCAGCATACACCGGTCAACACTGCACGGTTAACATCCGTGGAAACGGCAAACTGAGTTTTGGATATCATACGGTTAAAGAGCTTTGCCTCAAGGTTTATGGCTTTATCCAGCATTACTTCTGGAACCACCGGGAATAGCGTAGGATCAGCTATCAGCAGATTGAAATCGATCTTGTTGCTTTGGATCTTCAGCAGTTCATCATGCCGCCAGAAATTGATCATTTCATCAGGCATGAAGTTTATGATCTCATTGAAATGGCGAGCGGATACCGCTATGGTACCACTCTCGCTTACTGCTGCGCTAAACTCCACAACTACTGTGATTTCAAGATCAGATGTGGTGATCTTTACCGAACTCTCCTCAGCTGATGCCTGGATCAGATAATTTGTGAGTATGGGAGATGTGTTTTTGGCGGGAGCCACGCTTACAAGATGCTGTACGCTCTGCAGAAGTTCCTTTTTCTCTATGGCAAATCTCATGATAACCCCTGTTGATTAATCTTTACGCCAAGGTTTTTAACATTTCGGAATCCGTCAACTGATTTCTTTCCCAATGTAGGCAGGTCTTCCAGCCACCGAGCGTACTCCCCGATATCTTTGGCAGAGATGTCAAGCATAACATTCTCGTGGTTATTGAGAATTGAGAATTGTTGCACGCGGATTACGCGGGATTAAAAAGATAATTGGCTGCGCTAGGGTGATGCACAACGAAGAGTACCTGACTGGACTGATGGAACTGACTCTCCTATAATTGACATATACAGATGCAGCACATCACCACAACAGCCCCGCCGGGGGGGACTCTATTTTTAGCGATGGTAGCTTCAGCACAGCGGAGCAACAGGATTCGACACGTCCCCGTGTCGATACGGAACGAAGTTTCGTAAAAGCAAGCGACTGCGTCGCTTCTGCAGACGAGACGTCTGCAATCCTAAGAGGGGCAACACATACCCCTCGCTCAAATCCTGGTCTCTTGTGTCGCCCCTGCCGGGGCTTTTCGTGCATTTGGTACACCTAACGAGGGGCTCCGCTACGCGGAAGCACCCTCGCTATGATTGGTGTCGCCCCTGAACGGGGCTTTTTCAGGGCTTGACTGGCATTCTCCAGGTTGGTACGGCATCACGAGGGGCTTTTGGAACTCCTATTCCACCGTTCATAACTGTTAGTTGGCCTCTTCATATCGATAAGTCCGAATCATGGTTCCAGAACACCAAATCTTGGGACATTAACAGCATCTATAAGTGAAGAAATCTTGCGGTTATCCACATCATTCCCCGTTTTTAGGGAATGCCTGTTTGATGAATTCGTATTCCACCATTTTTTAAATCCAGCCTTCTGGCTATGTTGTGAAGCGATGGACACCCATACCCACATTCCGTCCCTCTTGAGGCCTGAAGTCCTCTTGATATCCTCTTGAACTCCACCTGAACTGGGTTCAGGAGGGATTCAAGTGAATTTCGCGTGGAGTTCTGGTAACTAGTGGGCACAGAATTGGCGAATGATAGCCAAAAAAGTAGGGGGCGGGCGCCCCCTGTGTGTGTGTTGAGGTATGTGTTATTGTGTGTTAAATATATTCATCGCAGTGCCATACACCGCCATTGATATTCTTCAGAGAGCAAAAATCCCTATTCTGGCAATGGACACATAGACCATGGCATTCATCTGTGTCTGGCACTTCTTTCAGGCGGGAAACGTGGAGGTCGCAGCTCGCCTCATCTCCGGGCAGGTATTCATCACAATCATAGATCAGACCAAAGCTACCGCTGAGTGAGCAGGACTCGCGACGGGCACAATAGGCGCACAAACCTGAATGGATAAAAGAACGATCCAGGTAATCCCTTTTAATATAGGGCTCCATATCCTCTTCCAGCATAACAGTCTTCTTGTTTATCGCCATTTTGAACCTCTCTTATCGGTCGGAACGCTGATATGCGTCCATGCCGTCGCACCATAAATATACGCAGATTGTGAGCCAATTCGGCACCTTGGATATTAGGACAGCATATCTAACTACAAGTCAGGATTTTAACTATGCACAAACCAGATTTAACCGAGCCTAGAACTCACCAGAATCTGTAGAGAATATCCACGCTGGGGATTTTGTACACATATTACTGCCTCGGCGATGCTGGCTCCCCTTGCTTTCTTTTCGCTTGACTTGATTGTGACAGACAAAACACTTGACCTATAAAGAAGAATATCAAGGAATAGCAATGGAAAAGCCTAACGAAGAGAAGACTTCGAACTTTGTTCGCAACATCATAGATAAAGATCTGGAAAGTGGCAAGCACACTTATATTGTTACCCGTTTCCCCCCTGAGCCCAATGGCTATCTGCATATCGGTCACGCCAAGTCCATCTGTTTGAATTTTGGTATTGCCAGGGATTATCAGGGTAGATGCCATCTACGTTTTGACGATACCAACCCCGTAAAGGAGGATTTGGAATATGTAGACAGCATCATGGAAGACGTCCGCTGGCTGGGCTGGGATTGGAACGACAAGCTCTTTTACGCCTCGGATTATTTTGAGAAGCTTTACGAATTTGCCGAAATCCTGATCCAGGATGGCAAAGCTTTTGTGTGCGAACTGAGTGTGGACGAATTGCGCGAGTATCGCGGAACCCTCACTGTCCCGGGCAAAGAAAGCCCTTATCGTAACCGGAGCGTGGCTGAGAATCTCGATCTTTTCCGCAGAATGCGAGCTGGAGAATTTCCCGATGGCAGCAAATCCCTGCGCGCGAAGATAGACATGGCGAGTCCAAATCTGAACATGCGTGACCCCGTGATCTACCGCATCAAGAAGACGGAACATCATCGCACCGGAGACAGCTGGCAGATTTATCCCATGTATGACTATACCCATTGCGTATCAGACGCCCTGGAAGGGATCACCCACAGCATCTGCACTCTTGAATTTGAAGACCACCGTCCCTTGTATGACTGGTTTTTGGATCAATTGCCGGTACCCTGTCATCCACAACAAATAGAGTTTGCGCGTCTGAACCTTAGCTATACCGTGATGAGTAAACGTCTGCTTCTGGAGCTGGTAAAGAAAGGTTATGTGAAGGGATGGGACGATCCCCGCATGCCCACCATCGCCGGAATGCGTCGCCGGGGCTACACCCCTGAAGCGATCCGCGATTTTGCCGATCGCATAGGTGTGGCAAAGGCCAATTCCATGGTTGACTATGAATTACTCAATTTCTGCGTGCGCGAGGATTTGAACAAGAAAGCCCTCCGCCGCATGGCCGTGCTCAATCCCTTGAAGCTGACCATCAGCAACTATCCTGATGGGAGTGAAGAACTTGAGGCTGAGAATAATCCTGAGGATCCTGGCGCCGGAAGCCGCAAGATCATGTTTAGCCGCACATTATACGTCGAGCGGGATGATTTCAGTGAAAATCCAGCCAAGGGCTGGTTCCGCCTTGCCCCCGGAAAGGAAGTGAGGTTAAAACACGCATACTATGTTACTTGCACTGACGTGGTCAAAGATGATCGCGGCGAGATCACCGAGTTGATTTGCAGCTACGATCCCCACAGCCGGGGTGGCTGGAGTGATGATGGCCGCAAAGTAAAAGGTACTCTGCACTGGGTATCTGCGGAACACGCCATCCCGCTGGAAGTAAGGCTTTATGACCATCTTTTCAGCATCTCAGATCTTGGCGATATCGAAGAAGGGAAAAGCTATCTGGATTACTTGAATCCGGAAAGCCTGATCGTGAATAAATCTGCCATGGGAGAAAGCTCTCTGGCTGAAGCCACACAGGGACAAAGTTTCCAATTCCTACGCCTGGGCTATTTTTTCTCGGACTACGACCATTGCAGCGATAATCCGGTGTTTAACCGCGTCAGCAGCCTTCGGGACAGCTGGGCGAAACAACAGAATAAAAACGGTTCGGGTGCATAGCAACCGACAAGGAGGAACAATATGACTTATAAAGTAGTACTAATCAAGATCGACCACCGCGCCACCGAGGCTACCAGAGTTCAGGGAATCCTCACAGAGTACGGCTGCAACATCAAAGTGCGCCTGGGTCTGCATGAAGTATCTAAGGAATTCTGCGCTAACGACGGTTTAGTGGTTCTGGAAGTGGAAGGTGAAGCCGCCACCATCGCTCAGATGCTGGACAAACTCAATTCGATCGAGTATGTAAACGCTAAAATGATCGAAATGTAGCGCGCTATTACCCCACCATCTTGAAAGCCGGCATTAATGCCGGCTTTTTTCGTAGCATCCAATGATAAGCATCCCCGACAGTACTCCGCTGAGGGCCGGGATGCTTCCAGAAAAAACGTTTAAAGATAAAAAGCTCCGGAGGAGTAATCCGGAGCTTTTTATCAAGGAATCGATCAGGGATTATAGATCAGATTGGTATTTACTTGATCGGGATCCATCGTGTACCAATCCTGATACTGGGTTCCATCGCTTTCAGCCCATGGTGCAAACGCCATATAGGCATGAGTGATTTGGGAGCCTTCAATCGGATATTTCCAGTTTATCGGCAAATTCAGAGCCCAGGGAAGGTTGTCGATGGTCTTGTAGTATCTCTCCTGAGTCAGATCAGTGGTATCATCGCCGGTGCCAAAGCGGGAAGGATCGGCATGCACGGTGGGCGGAAAACCCGGTAAATGGATTTCATGCCCTGGATCACCTCCTACCATCAGGTAAGGATTCCAGAATCCCCATGCGGGAGCGATATTTAAATCGTATGTATCTGTCAGCGTTATCTGGAAATTGATTGGTATGGATTCGTGATTAGGATGTTCTGGCTGAGTATTCCAATAGGAGCCATTGCTCAGGACACCCACAAAATCAGCGGTTGAAGATATCACTTTCAGGATCACGTGATCTCCGGCCGCGACTACCGGCATATAATATGATGAACCGTTGCCATTACTGGTTATGGTCTCTATTTCAGTACTGGCAAAGGGGAACTCGATAGCGAAGGCATTTTGCTTGTTTGCCCCTACCGCGCGCAGCAGGAAGTCGCCATTGATATCCTTTACCCTCATCTCGGCATCCAAAACTAAACTGATTTGATATCCCAGGACAAGATCGTTGAATTCATAATCACCCTGTTGAGGCCACAAATCCTCATAGGCCAGGGTACCCCAATCGGTTGACGATCCCAGAGGATACTTCATTGTATAAGCTCGCAGAGGATCTTCCGGAAAATCATCGAT
>JAGOKK010000083.1 GCA_017994635.1 Candidatus Cloacimonadota bacterium
CGTACCATTCGCACATTCGGATTCTGCTGGATGGACAGCTTTTTCAGGCAGTTGCGGATACGCTTTTCGCTCATCTCCAGGCCAATGAAGTTCCAATTTGGATGATATGTGGGATACTTTGAGATAAATTCGCCTTTGCCAGAGCCGATTTCCACATACAAAGGTTTGCCGTCATTGAAGATATCGTTTAGAAAACTATCTGCAATTGGCTCAATTACGAAAAAAACCCGGTCTTCAATCATCGGGTTGATCTGCCTCAGCTTTCATGCGTTTTACCTCTATCTGCACAATGATCAGATCGGCCACCGACATCGCAAAAGAGATAAAGACAAAGATGATCAGGCCATTAAGCAGCCTGGTATTGGCGCTTTGCATCAGCACATCGCGCAGAAACATCGAATCATCAGGGCCTGCCAGCTTGGACAATGCTGTAATATAGCCGCTGAACACTAACCCGCCCGTTATTCCCATCAGTAGAGTACGCAGACGAATCATGTTCCTGGCATAATAGATGTACCTGATCATGGCATACATGGCCAGGGAGAAAGCAAGATTTGGCAAAACCAGCGAGAAAATGCTGACACTGGCCGGGATCATGAAGAATACTACAATGGCTAGAAGGATGGGTAGTCCAAGAACCACATACCAGAGGGATTTGCCCTCTATGTAGCGATAAAACAGGGCGATCAACCCGCTGCATAAACCTGCGCCGACCGCGATGTGCCAGGTGCCCAGATCCCCTGTAATCATAGGTATTCCTGCCAGGATTGCCCCTATCAGAGCGGCTATCACCGGCAGCAGCACGATCAGGCTATACTCGATTCTGTATCTGTTCATGGTTCCTCGTTTGTCTCGTTTAGACACTATGGGGGCTGCTAACGAACATCCCCAAGCGGAGCTTTTCACTTTTTCATTGACGTTATTGTCCCTGTCCCAAACTTAACGCACGGCATCAATTGTCAATAATTATCATGCACATAGTGGAGAAAACAATGCTGAGCATAGTAAAAAACCTGCGGCAGAAACTGTCTAAAACCAAATCCGGCTTTATCGATAAAATAGCAGAAACCGTCCAGGCCCGAGGAGTGATCGACGACGAAATGTTCGATGAGATCGAAGAGATCCTGATCAAAAACGACACTGGAACGGATATGGCGGAGCTCATCATCGAGAGATTGAAGCATGAACTAAAGGAAGATCGCATCAAGAATCCGGAGGTCGTAAAGATCTACCTGGCGGACGTGATGCAGGACATCCTCTTTCATGACGTTCCCGATGAGGATGATTTCTTTCAGCTTCCAGACGTGAAGCCTTTTGTGATAGCCTTTGTGGGCGTGAACGGGACGGGGAAAACCACCACTATAGGCAAGGTGGCCAATCGCTTTGCCAAAGATGAGAAGAAAGTGCTGATAGTGGCTGGAGATACTTTTAGAGCTGCGGCGATCGATCAGGTGGCGATCTGGGCAGACCGTGCGGGCGTGGACATCTTACGCAGTGAGCCTGAGCGTGATCCGGCATCGGTGATCTACGACGGCGTGGCCAAGGCAGTAGCCAGGCAGTATGACGTGGTGCTGATCGATACTGCAGGGCGTCAGCACACCAAGGAACGCCTGATGAAAGAGCTGCAAAAGATTGACCGCAGCATCAAGAAAGCTTGCCCCGAAGCCCCGCATGAGTGCATCCTGGTGGTGGATAGTACCACCGGGCAAAACGCCATTTCTCAGGCTCATCACTTCAATGAAGCCATCACTCTTAGCGGTCTCGCGCTCACCAAATTCGACGGTACCGCCAAGGGTGGCATAATCTTTAACATCAAACACAATCTGCAGATTCCCGTACGCCTTCTGGGCATCGGTGAAGGTATAGATGATATCGAAAACTTCCATACGGTGCGCTTCGTGAAGGCCTTCTTCGATAAGGACGATAACGGCGAGTAATGGACTCTTCCAGGGCCGCCGAATTCGCAGGACAGCTTGCGGAACTACTCCAGACTCGGCAAAGTGATAAGCTGCTCCTCTTTCAGGAGCGGCAGATACTGGAGCAGATTTATAAAGAACTGACCAAAACCTCTACAGCCAGTTTTCACGGCCTGTTTGCCCGTATGCAGTATTATCACGATCAGGAAGGCACTCCGGAAGCCATCGTACATCAGCTAAATACCTTGCGCATTCTCTGTAATAAAGTGGCGCATGACGAATTGGACAGGATTCCTGACGGTGCTGTCAAATCCGGAGTACTGAGCATCTACACGTTGCTACGGCACATAGATCCCGGCTTGGTAAATGGGGATCTGGATGTGATGCTGGAAGCTGCGACCACCTTTGCGAGGCGGCAGGAAAGCAGAAAAGGCAGCTTCCATTGCCTGCTCCTGGACTGGAAATATCAGGAGAGCGCGGGCAACAAAACAGCGCTGGAACTGTATGCCCGCACTGATGAAGGCAGAGAAATCACCATCGTGCTGCGGGATGATCAAAAGAATAGCAAAAGACCACGCTACACCCTGCTCTATCCCGGACTGTGGAAATATGCGGAACTGGGCTGTCACCAGCTTAGCGAAGTGGCAGGTAAAGAAAACTACTATATCGACAATCAACATACCCTCATCGTTTTGGAACCGGATTTCCTGATCGATGCCTCAGCAGTGGCAGAGTGCATGGATACCGATAGTACGCATCCCGAGCTCTTTGTACTCTCCAAGCTCTTTACCGAGCCCAGTACTGCCAAAATGCTGATGGGTCAGATGGTAAACAGCATGTTCGATTCCCTGATCCACAATCCGGATATGGATTACCGGGATCTATTCACCCAAGCTCTGAACTCCAGCCCCATTCCGATGGTGGCTTTGGGTTCCGGCACTGCGTTGGAGATATATCGAACCATTGAAGGCGTGCATTTGCCTCAATTGCGCCTCTTCGCGCAGCAGATGAGAAATGTCGATCTCTTGCTCGAGCCTTCCTATCTCTGTCCCAAATACGGTCTGCAAGGACGCCTCGACCTTCTGTATCGGGACAAAAAGAAGTTTAGCATCGTGGAATTGAAAAGCGGCAAAGCCCATCCCACCGACGTCTGGCCCCAGCAGATCTTTCAGGTGGTGGCTTATAACATGATCATTCGCAATGCCTACGGGGCCGAAGCTCTGGGCAGCAGTTCCATCCTCTATTCCTCGGCTAAGGACAAGTTCCTACGCAACGTGAGCAATATCCCAATCTTGGAACAGCAGTTGATCCATTGCCGCAACAGGATTGTGAGCATTATGCGCCTGCTCTCACAGAAGCCGGAGCGCTTCTTTGACTGGCTGATCCGCCAGAGTCCGGATGCCTACAGCCCTTTTGTAGGCGAGAAGCTGAAACGCCTGCAACTACTCAGGAAAAGCATAGCGGATCATGAATATGAATGGTTTTTGGAGCAGGTGATTCGCCTCACCCGGGAAATCTGGCAGGTGAAGCTGGGCTCCACTTCTCCGGATCAAGAGCAGTATTTCGGACATAACGCTCTGTGGCAATTGAATCCGGAGCAGAAAACTGGGAAGATAATCACAGCCTTGAAAGTAACTCAATGCGACGGCCAGATCATCATGCTGGAATTACCTCCCCAGAGTGATGTGACGGATTTTCGTAGCGGGGACATCGTGATCTTTTACGATCTGAGCCGTCCGCTGGATAAACAGGAGATCATCCGAGGCGTGATCAAGAGCATGGACGAACAGCAGATCAACCTGAGAATCAGAGCGGGAGTAAAGAACGATAGACGTTTTGGCGATGCCGCAAAATGGGCCTTGGAACACGATATTCTGGAGACCTTCCTCTATGCGCCATTCTGCTCACTGAGCAGCTTTCTGGAAGCAGAATCCGCGAAACGCGATCTGCTCCTGGGTATCGCCGAACCTGCATTTCTAGAAGCTCCCTCCACAGGTGAAGAGATGGCTGACGTGCTGGACCGGATGCATAAGACTGCGGATCTGCATATTGTGCAGGGGCCTCCTGGTACAGGGAAGACCTCAGGGCTCCTAAGCGCTTACATCGAAGACTTTTATCGCAACACCAATAAACACATGATGGTGCTCAGTTTTACCAATCGGGCAGTGGATGAGATCTGCCACTGTCTGCAAAGAAGAGGCATCCCTTTCATTAGAACCGGTAATTCGCAGGCTCTTGAGGCAGATACGCTGGAGGCTGGGATTCGAGGGAAACGATTTGCCGAGATGGAAGATCTGATCAGGAACAACCGCATCTTCGTATCCACCGTACAGAGTGCCAATGCTTATTACCGCGATCTCAGCAAAATCATCGAGATTGATGAGATGATCGTGGACGAGGCTTCTCAGATCCTGGAACCGAGCCTGCTCGGCTTGCTCTCCGGGACCAAGAAGTGCATCATGATCGGCGATCAGAACCAATTGCCCGCCATCACTACGCAGAGCCCCAGCCCATATCAGTTTACCCATGAGTCCTTGCGGGATCTACAGTATGGCTCCATCAATCAATCCCTGATGGAACGGCTCTTCCGGCGTTATGAGTCCCAAGGCTGGCACTCTCACAAAGATATGCTGAAAGCCCATTACCGCATGCACGACGAGATATCCGCACTGGTATCTCATTACTACAATGGACAGCTCTACAGCGTACGGGAATCTCAAAAGACAGATATGAAGGAAGTGCAGTGCTCATCGATGATGCGGAAACGACTGATCTGGATCGAATGCCCCATCAGCACCGAGGACTATTATGACCCCCTTCAGGTGGAGATCGTGGCCAGCATCGTGGCTCTATATGGCAACACCAAGCCCGATCTGGGCATTGTGGCCCCGTACCGGGCCATGATTTACGCCTTGAGGAAAAAGACCCCTGGGATCAGTATCGATACAGTGGAGCGCTATCAGGGTTCAGAACGCGAGACCATGATTCTCTGCCTGCCCTTCCGGAAGCTTGCTTCGCTAAAACACATGCAATCACTATCTGATGACGGCAAGGTGGACCGTAAATTGAACGTTGCCATCAGCCGTGCCAAAGAACGCCTTATAGTTATCGGAAACAGTAACTTGTGCCGTCAAACACGGCACTATCAACAGCTCTATGAAAACATCCGTTCACGCGGACAAATCATAAACTACCAAGAATTAGGAGTAAACCATGGCAAATCAAGCACCTCAGAATCAGCTTAACATCAAGATCGACGAGAAAGTGGGCGAAGGCACTTACGCCAATTTCTTCATGATCACCAATTCTCCCTCCGAGTTTATCGTGGATTGCGGCAGGATCCTCCCTGGTCTGCCCGATGCCAGAATCTACACCCGTGTGGTGATGACCCCTTCTCATGCCAAACAGCTGTTGCAGCTATTGGAGAAAAACGTTGCCAATTACGAGACCCAGTTCGGTGAAATCAAAGTACACGGACAGGGTGAGAACAAGCCTGTGGGATTCAAAACCACATGATCTCCAGAAAAAAGCTCTTGACGGATAGAGCCAGATCAGACTTTTGGATCAGACGTGAATATTTTATCAAAGAAATAACGAAATAAGGGAGCAAAAGCCAATGAAGAAGTTTTCCTGGCGTGGACTTGCAATAATCATATTCATATGCGTAACAGCATTTTATCTGGCTCCTTTGGCAATCCCAAATCTGCCTGAATGGTGGGCTAAAAACAAGCTCAAACTCGGGCTGGATCTTAAAGGTGGCATGCAGATCCTGTTGGAAGTGGATACTTCCGCTCTTTCTGTCAGCGATGCGCGTGGCGCGGTGGATCAAAACATCAAGATCATCCGTGAACGTATTGATCAATTTGGCGTTGCCGAGCCTTCCATTCAGAAGCTTGGTGAAAACCGCATTATGGTCCAATTACCCGGTGTAAGCGATTATCAGGCAGCAGAAAACCTGATCAAACAAACCGCTATGCTGGAGTTTAAAGTAGTGGCTATGCCAGAAGAGGCAAAGCGCGTGCTGGACACCATTGATGCGAATATAAACGCAAACCTCAGCTTATTCCCCTCACTTGCCGAGCTGGACCAAAAGGACAAGGAAGTAATGCGGGATTCCCTTGGTGCAGAGATCACTCCTGCCGGCCAGGGCGTATTCAGCAGCCTGATCCGTCCCGGTGAAATGGACTACGAAGTTCAATGGGACAATATCGACCTGATTCAGGATTTGTTAGCTGATTCTCTATTTCAACAGGCAGTTCCTGCCGGTTGGCAGATTGCTCTGGATAGGGCTACAGCCGAGAGCGCTCGCGAAGACCGCGCGCTTCATGTGCTTTCCTCCGCGGTGGAATTGTCCGGTGGTGATCTATCCAAAGCCAAGGTGGAATACGGTTCATCCACTTCCACCGATCCCCGCATTGCCAATAAGCCCTATATCTCTATCGAGATGAAGCGCGAAGGCGCCCGTAAGTTTGAACAGGTTACTGCCGATAACGTGGGCAAACGCCTTGCGATCGTACTGGACGGCGTGGTTTATTCCGCTCCGAATATCCAGGAACGCATCGCCGGCGGCAGAGCCCAGATCACAGGTCGTTTCACTTCTCAGGAAGCCAATGAACTGGCCATCGTGCTCAACACCGGAAACCTGATTGCTCCTATTTCCCCCGTATCCACCTCCATCATCGGTGCCACTCTTGGTGCGGATAGCATCAGAAGCGGCTCAATGGCGGGACTTATTGGATTGCTTATTGTGGTGATCTTCATGGTCATTTATTACAAACTTGCCGGCTTGATCGCCGATTTTGCCCTAGTTTTTAATGTGGGCTTCATCCTGGCTATGCTAACTGCTTTTGGCGCCACGCTTACTCTCCCCGGTATCGCCGGAATCATACTGACCATCGGTATGGCTGTGGATGCCAACGTGCTGGTTTTTGAACGTATCCGTGAAGAGCTTGACGCGGGTAAGACTCCCCGTTCCGCTCATGATGCCGGTTATAACCGCGCTACTGTGACCGTTTGGGATGCCAATGTCACCACTCTGGTGGCAGCGGTTGTGCTCTATCAATTTGGCACTGGCCCCATCCGTGGTTTTGCCGTTACTCTTGCCATCGGCATCATTGGTTCGATGTTCTGCGCCCTGGTGTTTGTACGTTCGATCTTTGACACTTTCATCATCACCGGCACCAAAAAGACCCTGAGTATCTAAGGAGAGAACAATGAGATTAATGAAAAATACACACATCGATTTCGTAGGAATCCGTAAGGTTGCTTACGTGATTTCAGCGCTTCTCATCCTCATTTCACTCGGATCCTTGATCATCCGTGGTCTGAATTGGAGCATAGATTTTACCAGTGGCGTAGCCGCCAAGGTTGATCTAAAAGCCGAAGATGCTTCTGTAAACCCCATAAAGATTGATGAGCTGAGGGTAGCTCTGAAGAATAACGGCTTCCCCGAAGCTGAGATTCAACACGTTGGAGTAGTCGACGATGCCAAGTTCATGATCAAGATCAAAAGCGCGGAATCCAAAGCAGAAGTATCCGGAGATACCAAAACAGCTTTCATCGAGATCATCAAGGGTAACTTCCCAAAGCATGTGGAAGGACGCGATATCAATCGTGAGGTGATCGAAGAGATCTACGAAGTAGGACCCAAGGTTGGCGGTGAACTGCGTACAAATGCCCTTCTGGCGGTGTTCATCTCTCTCATCCTGATGATTGTCTATATCTGGTTCCGCTTTGAGCTCACCTTTGGTCTAATGGCGATTGTAGCCCTGGCGCATGATGTGCTGATCATCATAGGCGTATTTGCCTTTACCGGTAAAGAAATCACCGTCCAAATCATTGCTGCGCTGCTTACCATAGTCGGTTACAGCATAAACGATACCATCGTGATCTTCGACCGCATCCGTGAGGATCTGAAAATTCGTCGGAAGGAGCCCATTGAACAGGTATTCAATTTCTCCATCAATGAGACCCTTTCCCGTACTGTCATTACGTCTGTTACCACCCTCATCACTGCCCTTGCTCTCTATTTCTTTGGCGGCTCGGTGTTGCATGATTTCGCCTTGGCGATTTCACTCGGCGTGGTCATCGGTACCTATTCCTCGATCTTCTTAGCCAGCAACCTTGTGGTGGATATTACCCATGCCACTCACAAAGAGAAGCAGGCAATGCAGCATCTCAACAAAAGAAAGTAAGGGGACTATATCCCCATCCGATAATGATAAAGCCCGGATCCAGGTCCGGGCTTTTCGTATAGTCTGCGATGGCTGGCTATCAGGGCATTAGTCTGGCGAGAGTCCTCTTGCAGAGGTCATCGCTGCGTTCTTGAGAATCGCTTTCCACATATACTCTGATGATCGGCTCCGTGCCGGATTTTCTGATGTGGATCCAGTGTTTATCTCCAGTGCCTTTGATGCCGTCCTGATCATCAATCGTGTAACCCTTCAGGATCTCCGGCACCTTTCTCATTGCGGCATCCATCTGTTTGGGCTCCAATTCAAGCTTGTCCTTGGCAAAATAGTACTTGGGAAGCTCATCCACGATCTCGCTGATCTTCTTCCCACTCTCGGCCATAAGACCTAATAGTAGCGCCATACCCACAGGAGCGTCGCGCGTGTAATGCACTTCCGGACAGATGATTCCACCGTTCCCTTCCCCTCCGATGGGGGACAGGACTTCCTGCATCTTTTTGCCTACGTTGATCTCGCCAACCTTAGTTCGGTGTACCTTCACCCCGAATCTCGCGGCGATATCGTCGGATAGCATGGAAGTGGATAGATTCACTACAATGTCGCCTTTCTCTTTGGGCAATACAAAGAGCTGACATAGTACTACACTGAGTTCTTCGCCGATGCATTTGGCCCGGTCGGAAACGATGGATAACCGGTCCACATCGGGATCAGTGGCAAAGCCAATATCGGCTTGATGCAAGGCCACTGCTTCTTCCAACTGCACGAGATTGTGATTAAGTGGTTCTGCGGGATGGGCAAAAAACCCCGTGGGAGCGTCGTT
>JAGOKK010000084.1 GCA_017994635.1 Candidatus Cloacimonadota bacterium
TGCACAACGATCTTACCACGATGATCGTACCATGAAGAAACGGTGCGTAAGGGTTGGAGTAATGCTAAAGCCATTGTGGGTGCTTTCTCCCAGATAACTCCATTCATACAGCGGGGCATAGGGATCATCAGAGGCATAGATGCGGTAAAGGCTGGCACCTGGAACTTCCTGCCATTGCAAGCTTATCTCCCCTGTCACTCTGGTGATGATGAGGTTTTGCACTGCATCGGGCACTGGCATCTCGCTCCATTCCAGGTACGGATATCCATGGTTCTGCAAGGAAGCGATATCATGGCTCCAGGTAGTATCAAAGTCCCAACCGGCATAATGTTCCAGAGAACCGGGATAGGTCATTTGGGCTGTGGTGAGTCCAGTGATCCCTGTTACCGAGCCCAGAGTAGTGCTTGAGCTATCAGTATCCCAATAGCAGGAGGTAGTAGTTCCACTCCAAACATAACCCACCAGACCACCATTGCTCCAACCTCCGGGGGCGTAATCTTGATAACCTGTGGCATAGCAGTGCTCGATGGTGCCGGAATTACTTCCATACCCCAGCCTGCCAACCGCTCCCCCGGTAGCTACATGGCCCTTTACCATGGCGTGGCTGTAGCTGTTGCTTAATATCCCTGATGAGATGCAGCCCACCAGGCCCCCGCTATTGTAATACCCATACACGCTGCCGCTACTGCTGCATCTATGGATCTGCGCTTGTGTCTCGGTATCGCTCTGCATAAATCCCACCAGGCCTCCAGCGTAATTGTTACCATAACAGATGACTACGGCCATCGCATTGGAGTTCTCAAGCGTGGACCGATCCAGGTATCCCACGATACCGCCAATGGTTTCCCTGGCAGAGATGGATACCTGATAGTCTATATGGGTGAGATTGCTAAGTACGGTATATCCAGCCAGACCGCCAACATTGACGTCTGCCAGTATATTGGATTTCTGCAGTCTGAGATTATGGATACTGGCGGCGGAGCAAACTCCAAAGAGCCCAGCATACCCCTGAGGGGGGCGAACTAACTGCATGCCGACGATTTGGAAGCCGTTTCCATCCAGTTTACCGCTAAAAGGATAATCGGATGTACCTAAGCTCTGCCAACCCAGACCACCATTCATGATCACGCTGGCACTCAGATCAATATCATTTGCCAATTGGTAGCTGGCAGCTAGATCCTGATGAATTACCAATAACTCATCAAGGCTATGAATCTGGTAGGGTAACTCATCAGTTCCCAGACCTGTGAGATCACCAATGCTGAGATTCTGGGGATAAGTGTAAACACTTAAATCTTGGTGGGTGGGGTAATAAATGCCTTCATTGATTTGCCAGAGGTAATCGAAGTTCCAGTTTCCATATGTATCACGCTGCATCATTTCAGCGGTGTTTTTGCCAAATATTCCGGAGTTTGACCCACCATTAGAGATACCAGAGCTTTGGATATTCCAATAACTCTCTCTGGCATAACCATTGTACATCCATCCAACCACTCCTCCAGCATTGGATCCCGAACATGTGATACTCCCGGTGGCAAAACAGCGGATGATGTATCCGGGGTTACTCCAGCCACATAACCCAGCTATTCCTCCAGCCTGATTGGAAGTTGTGGTTACGGATGCATGACTGTAGCTATTGATGATATAGCCCCAAGAGATGACACCCACCAAACCACCCATATTACTTGAACCTGTAATCCTGCCAGTTCCCCCGGAGTTGCTCACAATTCCGCTAATTTCCGTATCGCTGGTCACCACTCCTACCAGTGATCCTCCGTACTCGGCATAACACTTCAGGATTGGACTTGCAAAAGATCGTTGCAAATAGCCTGAATTAACGACTCCTGCGATACCTCCACAGGCACTCTTAGCCGTCATAGTTCCACTCACCGATAACTTGTCCAGAGAACCTCTCCTGGCATAGCCAATCACTCCACCACAGTTGCTGTCTCCCATCAAATGAACCGATTCCAGATTCAGATTAAACACCTCAGCGTCCTCCGAATAGCCAAACAATCCCTGCAAGCCTGTACTGGGGCGATTGATGCTAAGGTAAGAAATGCTGTGGTCATTGCCGTCGAAACTCCCTGTGAAGGGCGTATCCGTGCTGGCACCTACAGGTTGCCATCCCCGGCCATAATCCCAGATCACAGTACCACTGAGATCAATATCCGCCATCAGGATGTAATATGCGTCCAGATCCAACCGCATGGCGTTCAACTCATCAATGGTTTGGATCTGATAAGGATCCAGCGATGTCCCTTGTCCTTGAAGACTATCCAGACTGATCAAGTTTTCTGCATCCAAATCTTCCGGCAGGTTCAGATGAGGATAATCACGGTTATCCTGGATGCTCCACACATTCCAAAAGTTCCACATTTCATAGGTGGATTGAAGCATCATCATAGCTGTACTTTTACCGATAGCAGATCCGCTATCTGTCAGTAATCCGGAGCTTTCTGTATCCCAGTAGCATTCTTTGTGGTAGCCATTACCTCCCCAACCGGAGAATCCTCCCACACTCCCGCTACTGGCACTTGCTGTCCCTGTGCTATAACAAAAACTTATGTAGGTATTGTTATCATCCCACCCGGAGGTTCCGATAAAACCTCCCACTCTGTCCCAGCCGCTGGCGCTTACATGGGCATAGCTATTCATGATCAGGGAGTCATTGCTGAAACCTATTAAGCCGCCAATGTTGTAGGTGCCGCTTACGCTTCCCGTGGCAGAACAATAGCTGACAATCGAGTTTGCATGAGCCACTCCGCTCAGCACTCCGCCATAATGTCCACCATGGATTTCTGCATTCACCAGGTTCACCCGCTGTATTCTGCCTCCGATTATATAGCCAAAAAGACCATTATACTCGTGACTGGGGCGGTTCATATACAGATTCAGGATGTGATATCCCTGTCCGTCATAAGAACCTGTGAACTGAGTGGTTCCTCTGCCAATGGGCAGCCAGCCATGATCACTTCCCTCATCACTGGGAATGAGAACAGAATCTGTGGCATCAATATCGGCAGTTTGGATGAAGTGCAAGCCCCAAGCGCTGGGCAGTAGAGTGATATAATATAAATGGCCAAAATTATCTATGTGAAGCGGATCTTCGGCTGTTCCACTTCCTTCTGTAGGGGGAATGGCCGTTTGTGCCAATAAGCTTAGACATACAAACATCATGCAAGCAAGGATCATGGTCTTCATCTTTATCTCCTTTTGTAGCTGGTTAATCAAAACAAGCAGCCTTACCCCGTGAGGCCGGGGACAGTATTGAAAGGAATTGATCCGCGAAGATCTGAACACCAGATACCGGACCGACAGCGATCCTGATGCAAAACCACCATCCATACATAGTCTAATGCAGCGAAGCAATGTGTCAAACAGAAATGAGTCAGTTTTGGATAATCCATGCTAGATATTTTATCTGCAGGATCTTACTCAGTCCCATCTGGGCATAGGAATTCCTCGTGATCCCTAGCGATACTGCTCTAGGAAGGACAAGGTGCTTGTAGAAGTGATATCATGCGGTCAATGAGTTTTTGCAGGGCCAAAGGTAAGCACTTTATGTGCTCTGTGATTGTGTAATCTCTGCATAAATAACTGGACATTTACTCTGCCTGCAGGAAAGTGTCCCAGACAAGCTATGAAGATTAATGACTTTATGGAGATATACTTATGAAACAGGAACAAGTAATGGCACGTCGCGAAAAGCTGTTTGCCGCATTGCAAAGCGGTGACGCGGTGATATTGTTCGCAAACTTGGAAGAAAAGCTAAAGAAATTCAAGCAGGACAACAACTTTTTGTATCTGACCGGTTTAACCTGCCCGGATGCAATTTACATGGCGTTCAAAGGAAGTGCGGCCAGTGAGTTCCTTTTTATACAGCGAGGCATTCCGGAACGCGAAGTATGGGAAGGCAAGAAAATGACGGTGGAAGAAGCGCGCGAGATAAGCGGTATCGAAAACGTACTCTATCAGGATCAGTTTGACGGAGTTCTTTCCCAGTATTGCCCCGCGATCTACCGTATCCATGCCAACATCGGAGCCCTGGAACTGGATAGACCCCTCTCTTACCCCATGTTCCGTTTGTTGCCTGTGCGCCAACGTTATCCCCAGATATCCATTCTCTGCGTCACGGAGATCATGACTCCTTTGCGCAAAGTAAAAAGCGATTGGGAAATCCAGCAGATGCAGCGCGCCATTGATGTGACTGGTAAAGGCATCATCGACATCATGCAAAGTGCTCAGACAGGCATGATGGAGTATGAATTGGAGGCCATCCTTTTTTACCGCATGCAGCGTAGCGGATTGAAGCATTGGGGCTTTGCACCAATCATCGCCGCCGGTATCAATGCTGCCACTTTGCACTATGAAAAAAACGAATGTCAGATTGCAGCAGGTGACCTTGTCCTCATGGATGTGGGCGCTGATAACAATAACTATAGCGCAGATATCACACGTTGCTTCCCGATCAGCGGGAGCTTTAGTGATAGGCAGACTCAGATATATTCAGCAGTACTCCGCGTGGAGAAAGAGATCATTAGTATGGTCAAACCTGGTGTGGAACTGATGACGCTCCAGACAAAAACCCGGGAGCTGATCGCCAATGAATTGATCACTTTGGGTCTGATCTCCGATCCCTGCGAAGTTAGTAAGTACTACATGCACGGCGTCAGTCATTTCCTAGGCATGGATACTCACGATCTCGGCGGACGCAGTGCCACTCTGGAAGTGGGAAATGTGATCACCGTGGAACCCGGCATTTACATTCCGGAAGAGAGACTTGGCGTGAGAATCGAGGATGACGTCCTGGTGACCGAAGAGGGTTACTGCGTACTCAGCCAAAACATCCCCAAAGAGATAGCCGAGATCGAGGAAATCCTCAAGAGCAGACAATGAAAGCCATATACCCCGGGACCTTCGATCCCATCACTTTTGGGCATCTGAACATTCTGGAGAAAGCTTCCCGCATGTTCGATGAAGTGATCCTTGCAGTGGCGGATTATACCGCGAAGCAAAACTACTTTTCTCTGGAAGAACGTTTCCAACTTTGCTCCAAGACCACGAAGCATTTGCCAAACGTAAGAGTAATGAGTTTCTCCGGTCTGGTGGTTGATTTCGCTCAGTCTCAGAACTGCAAGATCATGATCAGGGGTCTGCGCGCAGTATCAGATTTTGAGTACGAGCTGTCACTTGCCTTGACCAATATCAAGCTTCGCGACGACATTGAGACCATCTTTTTGGTGCCCAGCCTGCGCTACATGTACCTATCCTCATCCATGATCCGGCAGCTCTCCGAATTGGGGGCGGACCTGAAAGATTTTGTACCGTCCATAGTGGCTAAAGCCTTGTCTGAGCGCTCCGGGAGACGCGATAATGGCTAAAAGTACTTCTGATTCCCAGCAGATTTCCGAGCGAAAACTACCTGCTGATATAAACGCAGAAGCTGCAGTGCTTTCTGCCATGATCATCGACGCCGATGTGGTGTCCAAGGGCATCGAAAAGCTCAAAGAAAGCTTCTTTTCTCGCCTGGCTTACAAGCTGGTCTTCAAGGTCATCTGCGAGCTATTCAATGACGGCATCGAAGTGGACCCCCTGACAGTGATCAACCGGTTGGAACGCAACAACCATCTGGAAAAAGTAGGTGGCATACCCTTCATCAACGAGATTGCCGATTTTGTAGTTTCCAGTGCGAACTTCGATTATCACCTGAACATAGTGGTGGAACAGGCTCTGCTGCGTCACCTGATCGTGGCATGCAACGGCATCATCGAGAATTGTTACAGCTCTACGGCACCGGTCAAAACGGTGGTGGACGAGGCCGAGCAGGCCATCTTTGCTATTGCTGAATTGCCTCAACACCAGGGCTTCATCAGGTTTGACCAGCTTTCCGGCGAAGTATTGCACAATATCGACACCATCGCCTCCACCAAGGTACCTGTAACTGGCATTGGTACTGGATTTAGCGATCTGGACCGTCTTACCGGGGGCTTCAGACCGGGGCAATTCATCATCATTGCTGCACGTCCGGCCATGGGGAAGACTTCACTGGCGCTAAACATAGCTTCACACGCGGCGGTAAATCTAAAAAAGAAGGTGGCCATCTTCACCATGGAAATGGCAGCCGATGAAGTGATCATGAGGATGTTTTCCTCCGCTTCTGAAGTAAATATGGATAGCATGCTGAAAGGCTACGGCATGAACGAAGAGAAATTGATCCGTATCATGCAAGCCTCGGAAGTGCTTTCCAGTAAACAGATTTTCATCGATGAAACCGGTACAAATACCCCTCTGGATATTCGCGCCAAGACCCGTCGGCTGGCTGCAGAAATCGGCGGATTGGATCTGATCCTGATCGACTATTTACAGCTGATGGGGCTATCCAAAGAGCGTGATAACCGCCAGCAGGAAATCTCTGAAATCTCGCGGGCTCTCAAGATTCTCGCAAAAGACATGAGAATACCCGTGGTGGCGTTATCCCAGCTAAACCGCATGCTGGAAAACCGCGATGACAAGCGCCCCCGTCTGGCAGACCTGCGTGAATCCGGAGCCATCGAGCAGGACGCCGATCTGGTGATGTTCATCTATCGGGACGAGTACTATTACAAAGAGAAATCGGAAAAACCGGGTATCGCGGAGATCATCGTGGGCAAAAACCGTCACGGCTCCACCGGTAGTGTGGATCTGGGCTTTGACCGGGAATATACTCTCTTCCGCAATCTCGACACGCACGAAGAATTGTAAATGATTGGCGATATCCTGGCAGGAATTGGCGAATATACGATCTTTGCCGGTAAAAGTCTGGCTGGACTTGTCGTTCTGCCCAAACGCCGGCTGGAATTTCTGATCCAGTTTAAGCGCATCGGTTATGATTCGTTATTCCTCATTATGCTTACCGCCGCCTTTACCGGTTTGGTGACAGCGCTACAAGCGGTTTATCAATCAAAGGGTTACATCCCACTCAATCTACTCAGCGTATTGATCGGTAAATCTACCATGGTGGAATTGGCGCCGGTACTTACCGGACTTGTCCTCACTGGGAAAGTAGGGGCTTCTATGGCGGCAGAGATAGGTACCATGAAAGTGAGCGAACAGATCGACGCTCTTTCCAGTATGAATATCTCGGCCTATGAGTTTCTCTACATGCCACGCATTTTGGCCGGGATCATCGCTTTCCCGCTCATCACCATCTTTGCCAATGCCATCAGCATCATCTGTGCCTGGTACTTTGCCTTCCTCCGTTATGGATTGCACTACCATACCTTTTTCAGCAATATGCGGGCGTATTTCGAGAGCTTCGATCTGATCAGCGGACTGGTCAAGTCGGTGGTTTTTGGCTTTATCATCACATCTTTTGCCTGCTATTTTGGCGATCGCAGCTTTGGCGGGGCAGAGGGTGTGGGTCGATCCACCACGCAAACGGTTGTTTATTCATCTGTTAGTATCCTGATCATGGATTTCATCGTGGCGTGGATGCTTTTCGGAGCCTATTGATGAGGTACTGGTTTTATGCAGTGCTCTGTCTCATAATACTAAGCGCTTGCGTTAAAGACGAAGTGCCGGAGAAAGCAAAGCCACCAAAGGCATCGGGAGTATTAAAAGTCTGGGCTGTGGAGAGCTTTCGCAAATCCGGTCTGGAAGCAGTGTTGATCCCGGAATTTGAACATAAGCACAATTGCCGGGTGGATCTGCACCTCTTTGAAAGCAGGATCGAGCTGGCTGCCGCTGTGAAAGCAGATAGCACCGCCACCGACCTGGTCTTGGGCATCGATAACGCTCTGGCTGCTTCAGATCAGTTGTGGGATTACTTTACTCCTCATAAAGCGGTAGATTTCCCCACCCTGATCCGGGAAAGCATTACTGATGCGAGCTACAGGCTGATCCCCTACGCATACAGCTATGTGGCACTGATCTACAATACCCGTCTGGTGGATAGTCCTCCCAAGTCCTTTGGTGAAATGCAGGACGCGAAACACTTTCGCCAGATCGCGCTGCCCGATCCTCAGCTCAGCTCCTGGGGTGCGGCATTCATGCATTACGTGGTATCGATGTTTGGTGAAGAAGGCTACGAACACTTGCTAAGGGCTTTACGCAAGAACGTTTATCGTAGCTATGGTAATGACAATCTGGCCCTGGATGCAGTGCTCAGTGGAGAATGCAGCATGATGTTTGCCATGTTTAGCACCGCAGCCTGGCTGAAGGATGCACAGAGAAGTGAGCCGGAGATCAAGATGCAGGTATTCAAAGAAGGCTCCTATCTCTTCACCGAGAGCGCGGGGATTCATAGAAAGGCTCAGAACCCGGCTCTGGCAGAGGCTTTCCTGAAATACCTCAATGGCGAATCCGCGCAGAAGATGGTACTATATAAGACGGGACTCCTGCCCACGCACAAAAAGGTCATGTTGCCTATGGCTTATAGCAATCTGCCACTATCGGTATATGCGCTAAACGATCGTCTGGATCGCGATACAATCGCCAATCAGCAACAGACCTGGCTGAACGTATGGCAGCAGGTGATGAGCTTCATGTGAAAAAATGAAAGGCACCCGCGGGTGCCTTGTAATGTGCGTTATAGCTTCGAAAGTGAAAGATGTTCCGGGTTGGATTTACTCGGCTGTGATTTTGAAAAACGCTTTGCTCAGAACGGGACTAAGTAGCAATGTAGTCTCGTTCGTGGTATCGAAAAGTAGATAATCCGCTGAAGGATCATTGCTCATGTATATGTGATACATCGTGGCACCAGGCACTTCGTTCCAGCTTAGAACCGGTGATCCGCTGATAGTATCCAAGGTGATGCTTGCCACAGGAGTAGCTATTTCAGGTAACGGCTCTCCAACCCGGAAGTTGTTTACCATAAAGTCATTATCATCATTGGACACAGT
>JAGOKK010000085.1 GCA_017994635.1 Candidatus Cloacimonadota bacterium
GCCGGATCAGTTTGGAAGCATCCATCAGCACAGCGGTGCAAGCTCCCGCCAGGATACTGATCATCAGGCCGCTGAGCGCTGAGATGAGGGTCGGCCCCAAATGGTGGAGTATCAGGGGATAATGCCGAGGAAAAACCTTTAGCACACTAAGCGGTGAAGGTACAATCCAAAAGGCGATTACAGCCCTGGAACTCAAGTATTGCCACAGGGCGAGGATAATCAGGCTAAAGAGCAGCGGAGCAAGCCAGGCTCTCTTCATCAAAGCTTTCCGATCATGCGAATCTCAGTTTCCAACTGCACACCATAACGTAGAAATACGGTGTCCTGCACGTGTCTGATCACCTGCATTACTTCTTTGGCAGTGGCCGCACCTACATTTACGATGAATCCACAATGCTTATCTGATACCATGGCATCGCCAATGCGATATCCTCTCAAGCCACAATCGTCCACCAGCTTACCAGTATAGTGTCCTTCCGGTCGCTTGAACACAGACCCCGCGCTGGGTAGATCCATCGGCTGTTTGTCCCATCGCTGCCTGTCGAGATCCTGCATTCGTTCCAAAATGGACTGGGGATCATCTGCAATCAGCTTGAAGACCGAGCTAATGGCGATCATTCCCTGCTTTTGTAAGGCACTGGAGCGATAGCCAAAGCCATGTTCCGCGGCTTTTAGATGTTTCACGGGATAATCGCCCTGCAATTTTCCCGCTTCAGGGATCAGGCATTTGCTGCAATATAACACATCCTTGATCTCGCCCCCGTACGCTCCGGCATTCATAAATACAGCTCCACCCACCGAGCCAGGGATCCCGCAGGCAAATTCCAATCCCGCCAGGCCCTCTTTCTGGGCGTATTCACACAACTCACGCAGCGAAACACCTGCAAATGCAGATACATAGTTTTCATCGCGGGTGATCGAGGTAAATCTCTCCATCGAGATCACTACAGCGCGGATGCCTTCATCGCTCACCAAAAGATTGCTGCCCTTGCCCAGCATCATATACGGCACTTCGTGCTCAAGGCAAAATCTCAGTAGCCAGGCCAGGTCTCTGATCGATGAAGGACAGGCAAAAGCTTCCGCCGGCCCGCCGATCTTGAAGCTCGTGTGTCCCGCCATCAATTCGTCGAAGACCAGCTCTCCCTTATCGATCAGCTCTCCAAACTCTTTGCGCATGATGTTCTTTATCACTTGAAAAACCTCGTAATCTCGTCCAGCATTTGCACTTCACTCTTCAGGTCAATGTGTTGTCCCGGCAGGATCTCCTTGAAGAAGCTGCCGTAATATTTCTTCGATACACGGCTATCCAAAATCAAGACCAATCCCCGATCACTCGTGGAACGGATCAATCTACCAAAGCCTTGCCGGATTCTCAGCAGTGCGTTGGGCAACATGTAGTGCATAAAAGAATCCTTGTTTTCACGTTCCAATTTGTCAATATAGGCCTCTACCAGGGGTTCTGAAGGCACCTGGAAGGGTATCTTGTAGATAATCAGGAGTGATAGCGATTCACCCTGCACGTCCACCCCCTCCCAAAAAGATGATGTGCCCAGCAATACCGCGTTCTTTGCCCGTTTAAACTCTTCCAGAATGCTGCTGCGGCTGCCCCCCTTGCCTTGAGCGTAAAGGGATCGAGAACTGTGATACAGGTCATCTGCCACAAAGTCAAACGCGGCATCCAGATCCCGATAAGAGGTGAAGAGAGTCATGGTGCCCACATCCACTGTGTGGAATATCTGTTTGAGGCAGTTCAGGGCTTGATTTGGGAAGAATTTGTCCTTGGGCTCCGGTAGAAATCCCCCGATCAGTAGCTTGGACTGTTCATCATAATCAAAGGGGGAGTCAACGATCGTTTGCACTACATTCTTCTCAGTCAGCATGCCCAACCCAGACTGATTCATGAAATACTTGAAAGATCCTCTGATGGCCAGAGTGGCTGAGGTGAAAACGATGGATGGCACATCTTCATACAGGGTTTTGCATAGATAGCTATTCACTTCCACGGGCGCATAATTCAATACAGCCGCAGGGACGTTGCGATCCGGCTTGGGGTTATTCTCGATCCAAAGCGCGAAGTTCTCCAGATCAGGATTGAGAATGGTGAGGATCACCCCTTCCATTTCACGCAAACGCATCCCAAAAGCGTCCAGATTTTCCATGTGCTGCTCATAGGCCGGAACCTGCTTGCTTTCCATGGAGCTGAGTATATTGTGCAAAGCCTGAGTGGCATTTACAATATCTTTGAAGCAGCGGCTGAAGGTATCCAGGAGATGAAAGATATCCGCAGCTTCATCCACCGTCTTGATCCGCAGCTTGTTATAGCTATTAGCGGCGCTGCATTTGGCGGAGGCCAGATTGAAGAGATCCATCAAAGGGGTTTTTGCCGTATCGATCACCTTTGCCAGGTGCTCAGCCTGACTGCCAAGCTGATTCTTCTTTTCTTCGGTAAGCACAGACTTTTCCAAAGCTTTGGCCAGCTGACTCAGGTATCCGCTGCGTGATTTCTTTGAGGATGAGGATAGCTGATTGAACAGCACAATCGCATCGGTGTATGAAAGTGAGGATCCCAAATGCTTGGAAGCAGATGCCATCAGATTGTGCGCTTCGTCCACCACCAGGTAATTGTACTCACCGAGAGTGGTATTTTCCATGCGCAGGTCGGACAGCAACAAAGCGTGATTTGCCACCACCACCGAGGCATCCTCGATCTCCTTGCGCAAGCTCATCACATGGCATTTCTTGTAATGCATGCACTTGCGATTGCCGCAGAGATAGCGGTCTGAACATACTTTGTGCCAGGTAATGCTGTAGCGGCTACGGTCGAAGGATGAATTTTCCGATACATCCCCGGTTAGCGTGTGCATTTTCCAGATGTACAGATGAAGTAAAGACTGAGCGTCCCATGCACTTAGCTCTCTCTGAGTAACCATCTCTTCCCAGCGCCGTTCGCATACATAGTTTTCCCGCCCTTTGACCAATACCGCCTTGAAGGGTACCGGCAGGATCTTCTTGAGCTGGGGTAAATCCTTGAAGAAAAGCTGTTCTTGGAGGTTTTTGGTGTTTGTGGATACCACCACCTTGGATTTGTTACGATGGGCAAACTCCAAGGATGGCACCAGATAGGCAAAGGATTTCCCCACACCCGTTCCAGCTTCCACCACCAGATGCTCACTCTTTTTAAAGGCTTCCTCCACGGCCTTTGCCATCTGCACCTGACCGTAGCGAAACTCAAAATTGGGAAAGGAATGGGCAAAGAGTCCGTTTTCTCCAAATACCGAGTCGATGGCTGGATTTGGAGTGGCGGGGATGCTGTTATCGATCAAGTTGAAATAGGGACTCGTCACTTTCGCTGTAGGAGGAGCGGAAATTGCAGTCGCCTTTTGATGCTCCAGCACCAGTTCCAAAAAACCACAGCTCTCCAATTGCGCCATCCGGGCCAGAGATAGAATCCGGGAATTGGTAACCATAGTATAGTGATCTGTGATGTGGTCTGCCATCTTTAGCAGTAAATATCCAGTGGCCGTGGCATCAGCATCGGCTCGATGTGCGTTTTCCAGAGTGATGCCGCAATAGCGAACCATCGTCCCCAGCTTGTGATCAGTAGTAAAAGGATAGTAGATCCGGGAAACATCAGCGGTATCCCATCGCTCGTTTAGCAAGGGGAAATCACCGGTCATCACCATGTTGTGATTGATGAATCCCATGTCAAAGGCGATGTTATGACCCACCAAAGGGCTTTTACCCACGAATTGCTTCAGTTTACCCAGTACTTCTTTCAGCTCCGGGGCACTAGAAAGCTGCTCAATACTAATATGGGTGAGGAATTGGATAAATTTCGGCACTCTGCCCCTGGGACGCACGAAACTATCAAACACTTCTGTAACGATCCCACCCTTAAACCTGATGGCAGCTATTTCGATGATCTCGTCTTTTTGCTCTGAGAGCCCCGTTGTCTCGATATCCAGAGCTACAAAGTCCAGCAGTTTAGATAGCTTCATTCCTCTTCCCGATACAGATTGTAGCGTTGTAGTTTCTTGATCAGTCCCTGACGTGACAGCCCCAATTCCCTGGCGGCCTGAGTTTGATTCCAGGCATAGCGCTCCATGCATCCGGTAATCATCTTGCGCTCCAGTTCCTCCACCGCTTCCTTCAGTGATTTCTTGGTACTCAGCAAGTCTATCGTACGGCTGTGCTCGATGTGGCGATGCACTTCCTCGGAGAAGTCAGCCGGAGAGATAAAGGTATTATCCTCCACCAGGGTCACCGCGCGCTCAATCTCATTTTCCAGCTGGCGCACATTCCCCGGAAACTCATAGTTTTCCAGTGTCTTCATCGCCTCAGAGCTAAAGCCGAGCACGTTTTTGCCCATGCGTTTATTGTACTTATCCAGGAAATGGATGGCAAGTAGCGGAACGTCTCCAGGCCTGTTCCTCAGTGGAGGAACCTGAATGCGGATCACGTTTAGCCGATAGTAGAGATCCAGACGGAAATCCCCCTTATTCACCTTGTCCAGAAGTGGGACATTAGTAGCACACACCACGCGTACATTCACTTTTTCCGTCTTGGTGGAGCCTACCCGTTTCACTTCGCCTTCCTGCAGGAAACGCAGTAGCTTGGCTTGCGTGGATTGGCTGATATCCGAGATTTCATCCAGGAAAAAGGTCCCGCCATCAGCGATCTCAAAGAGTCCCTTTTTATCGTAGGCGGCTCCGGTGAAACTGCCCTTTACATGTCCGAAAAGCTCGCTCTCCAATAGAGTTTCCGGCAAAGCACCGCAATATTGGGCCACAAAAGCCTTGTTAGCGCGATTACTGCTATAATGCAGGGCTCGAGCGATCAATTCCTTACCAGTACCGCTATCACCTTCCAAAAGCACCGTTGTGGGCGTATCCTTCACTTTTTCGATGATCTCAAAGATCTTCAACATCTCCGGGCTTTTACCGATGATATTGGCATAGAGATTGCCCTCGTGCAGTTGCTCGCGAATGGTGGCATGGGTCTTTTCCAGATTAGCGCTGCGGATATTCTCTATGATCACGATGATCTGATTTGAGAGCGCGGAGAGCAGATTGATGATGCGCTCGCTGAAGTAGTGAGAACCACTCTTGCAAAATAGCACTACCACGCCCAGAGCATTCTTCCGGATAGATAGAGGGAGCAGCAGGATGTTATTGTACTGAGGTGCAAAATGCGGCTGCTTGTAATTCTCCAGAGCGTTATCTTTGTGCACTTTGACGCAGAGATTCATGATCGTGTCGTAATCCGCGTCCTCGATGGAGAAGTTTTTGAAGAGTTTGTATTCCCAGGCGTCGGGTAAGGGCCCGTTGTTATGTAGACATAGGATGCCGCCATCGGCTTCGGATATTTCGATCAAGCTGCCCAGGGATTGCTCCATGATCAGATCCAGATCGGTGATAGTATTCAGTTTCTGCGTGATCTCATAGAATTGATTGAGCAGGTTTTCTTCAAACTTCACTTCCTGCATTTGCGAGGAAAACTCGCGGGATATGCGCTGCATCAGGATGTCATTTTGTTCCAGCAGTTTGATGGAACCGTATTGCTGGATTATCTTTTTGTTATTCTTTAGGATCTGCAGGGCTTGTTCCCATTCCTTCATTTCCAGCAACACGCCTGCTAGCTCGTAATTTGCCAGTGAAAGCTCATAATGATTTCCCGAAGCTACAAAAAGCTTGATCGCCTCGTCCAGATAGTTCTTGGCACTGTCCAGATTCTTACGTTCCAGGAGCGCTCTTAGATAGTATGTCCAGCCGATGCCGAAATCATTCTGCTGTTCTGTGGCCATCTTGTGAGCTTCATTGATGAAATAGTCGGCGCTTTCGGCATTGCGGGTAAGGATGAAGTAATAAGCTTGATTCTGGCAGCCTTCAATGATCTTGTCACGAGCACCCAGGGCTTTGAAGAAATCGAAACTCTCCATCAGATAGCGATATGCTTCCTTAAACTTATGCAGCTTTGTGAGCACCGAGCCCAGATTGCCGTTCAATTCAGCCTTGATGTATTCGTCGCTTACAGTGGGCAGAAGTTCCAAACCCTTGAAATATAGATCATAGGCCAGATTCAGCTCTCCGCTCTTCTCATACACCTCGCCCAGATTGTTGTAAGACCGTAGCAGACCTTCACCAAAGGCGTTTTCCTCAGAGCGTTTGATGGCCTGCTCATAATAGGCGATGGAGCCTTTCCAGTCCCCTTTCTTGAAGGCCAGCGCACCCAGATTGTTCAGAGACGCGATGGTATTGCGGAAAAAGCTGAATTCTATGGCTGTTTCCAGGGATTTCTTCAGAGCGTCCTCAGCACGGGCGTATTCCCCGTGATCCATCATGGTAACGCCGATGTTATTGTAGATATTGGTGATGTTGTAGGGTTCCGAGAGGAGCTTCTGGATTTTCAGAGCTTCTTCCAGGTAATACAGTGAACGTGAGGGATCGCCTTTATCGTCCATCAGCCCACCCAGATTGTTGAAGCACACCGAGATACCATTTAGATTGAAATAGTCTTTTTCCAGGCCAAGGCTTTTCAGGAAGTAGGTCTCGCTGCTATCCCAAGCCCCTTGAAACATATATAACACACCAAGATTGTTATAGATCGCGGCCAATCCGGCGTGATCATTGGCCAGGCCATACATCGTTTCCGATTCCTTGAAAGCTTCCTCCGCCTGATCCCATTCATTGATGTAATAGTGGATTTTGCCGCGGGTCTTTTTGGCTTCGGCTTGTACCAGATATCGCTGATGCTGGTCATCTACCGCGCTCATGCTTTGCAAAGTCATATCGAGGGTATCAAAGGCTTCGTTAAAATTCTCGCTCTCCGCCAAGATGTCCGCCTTCAAGAGCAGGATTCGCGCCTTCCAATAGGCATCGATGGTCGCCGGAGAGTATTTCTTGATGATCTCCAGGGCAAAGCTGCTGGAATTGACTGCGTATAGATTGCTGGAGAGCTGAAACACGATCTCTTCAGCCGGTAAATTGTGCTCTGTGCAGATATGCAGACACTGCCGATAGTAATCCACCGCCTTGTCTTTTTGGCTGAGGTCGCTGTGGCATTTGGCGATTTGTTCCGTGTACTTCAACAAATCATTTGGGCTCTTGCTGATTCCCAGGATGTATTCATAGATGGCCAGAGAGCTGCTGGCATCGCTCAGACTCTCAAATAGCTTCAGCATGGGTTCATATACATCGGGATGAATGCTGCTATTCAAGATACTCAGGCGTAGCTGCACTTGAGGCTGGAGCTGTTTCTTCTTCAAAAATGTGCCAAGTTTGGTGGATAGTCCCGATGCATGATCGTCCTCACGTCTTTCCAGCCAGTTCTGGAAGGCCACCTTTTTCTGGATCACCCATTCACCCTCCACCTGCGCGATTAATCCCTCGCTGTACAGCACGTTCATATCTGCCTTGATACTCTTTCGTCCCAGAGCTTCCGCAATGATCTCCATACTCAAACCGTCCAGGATATACATTGCTGTGAGCAGTTCCATTTGGGTTTTGCTCAGTTCATCCAGGCTGTGGAAATAGATCTCGTGAGGATCATAAGTCTTCTCCAGATAGGGACTGAGATCAAAGCCGCCCTTGGGCTTGCCCTCCTTCATCTCACTGAAGATCTTCTCCAGGATCATCAGATTTCCACCCGTAATCTTGTGCAAAATCTCACCTTCGGTGATGTAACTCAAATTGGCAGAGGGGAACATTTGCCCCAAAAGCTTTTGCAGATCCTCCACACCCAGACTGGGAAGATTGATCACGGAGGAGAAGGGAAAGAGATGCACCTGCGAAAGCGCTACAATCTGCACTCCGCTATCGGAAGCATATTGCACCAGATACTGCAAAAAATCTCGGCAATAAAGATCCAATACATCGCAATCGTCAATGATCAAAACCATGGGACGCAGCAAGTCACGCTGCAGCAATTGCTCGGTCAGATAGTAAAAGAAATCATACTTGCGCCCAGTACGGTACTTCTGGTGATACAGCTCATAAAGCTCGCTCTGCTGCGCTGTATCCAAAGCAGTGAGGATGCTGATGATCTCGGGAAAGTGATTGAAGTACATGGGATGGGGTGAAAAGTAACGTACTTCGCCATAAGATGTTTCCAGCGCGGCAATGATGGGGGCTATCAGGTAAGACTTTCCGGAACCGGACTTTCCGCAGATCTCCACCAAATGACTGCGCTTCTGATCCTTTAACACATCTGACACACGAGAGATGTCAAAGCGTTCAGATACGAATTCATGCATCTTCTGATACAGTTTCTCAGGCATGGGCTCTTCTCCTGAAGCTTTAGTTTACAGTTCAACTGTAAAAAGAATTGACATACTGTCAAGTAAAAACTCGGCTTGAGGATATGCTGATGCAACGTGACAACGAAAACTGCAAATTGTGCAGCGAAATCTGCAAACTGTCGCATCCTTATGCATCGTAGGACTAAGAAGTGACACCCGAAATGTCAAATCGTGACACCCACTTGACAAAACAGCGGAAATGCCCTCAGTTTGTGACACTCATTTGTCAAATCATCTGAGTCTGAAGCTCATCAGAAGTGACAGCTATTTGTCAAATCATGACTCGAGTTTGGCAGGTTGTGACAC
>JAGOKK010000086.1 GCA_017994635.1 Candidatus Cloacimonadota bacterium
AAATAAAATGGCTATTAAGCATTTATGCCTGATCATGCTGATTTCTATATGGATAACGATTTCCTTCTCCATGAACATGGTTTCTGGTTCATATCCCGGTGAGATTTATACCAATAACATAATGTTTAATGATGAGCAGAATGTTCTCCATTATGGACTGGGATACTCTCCGGATTACGGTAAACATTTTATTCTTCTAGGGACTACCACAGATCAGGGATTTGGTGCTGTTCTGCATGGCACAGCATATCCCGGCGAGTTCTACCTACACGACACGCTTGTCGATTGTATATTGAAATTTCACAACTTCGGAACAAGCTACAGTATTATGAATATCAGCATACCGGAAATTGATATGATCGAGCCTGGTGCGAGTTTGAATGATTTATTCCTCTATGACAACACTTCCGGGAATAGCATTCTTTATGCCAGCACCAACAGCGGTAGTTCTTACACGGAGATTCACAGTTTCACGCAGGTTACTCTGAAGGATATCGCTTGGGAACGAACGAGCGGAACACTTTACCTGTTGGGCTATCACTCCGCCACCAGTACTTTGCGTCTATATGTGAGCAATGATGCGGGGATAAACTTTATTGAGTATGAATTGGATGCACAGTTACAGTCTCCCATCTCCGGGACAGACATGGTAAGATTGATGCCAGCCGAGAACGGCGATATCTATCTGCTTTGGTATTGGCTCTCGGGATACCAGCGTGAATATCGGCTATATGCCAGTTACGACAATGGCGAAACTTGCGAATTAGTATGGCAATACAACCCCCTAATGTATGAATGGATTGATGTGCTTTGGTCCGGCAACATGCAACTGGGCTTCCTCAAACAAAGCTTTTTATGGTATATGGCTTATAATGAGTTGGAATACTCGCAATCCCCCTGCTCAACCTTTAGTTTTCTGCCTGTCGCAAGCTATAGCTTTAACGTTCCCTATGAGAATCCTATCTATCTGGTTCCCACTCCCGCTTCTGAACTGCTGTCTCCGGCCGGAGGCGCACTTACGCTTCATATCCGCTCCAATGCAGATTGGCAAATCCACAACGATACGGAATGGGTCACAGGTTTTTCTCAGAGCAGCGGACAAGGTCATCAAGAAGTAGTAATGAACTACCTGAACAATCCCACTACATTGAATAGGACATGTCATATTCTCTTTACCAGCAATGCTGCTCCAGATACGATAATAACCATAATCCAATCTGGGTATGTATCAAATTACGATCCATTTGTTGAATCTGTCAGCATTGGATCTGTATATCCCAATCCCTTTCGAGGCAGCATGACCTTTTCGCCTAAAATACCCTTCGGTGAAGGAACGATATCAATTTATAACTTGAAAGGTCAGAAAGTACGAGAACATCCGCTTGTGCGGGGTGAAGATATCGTATGGAATGGCAGAGATACTCAGGATCGGGATGTAGCCCCTGGAGTTTATTTAATCCGTCTGAACACTAAGGAAATATCGATTTCGCAAAAAGTATTGAAACTAAAATAGTATCAAATGACAGGAAGCTGGTTCCCACGTCCTGTCAGTAATAACTTCATTGTTTCTTCCTATTACGGAATCCTCTTTGAAATGACACAATCCATTCCCAGCCCGCCGCCCTGTTTGTATGAGGCGGTGCCCCATGTTCCATTTGATTACGTCACTTCAACGGTAACTTTGTATTAGGGACTACATGAAAATCATATAGCGAATGGGCGGTACTGCTACCGCCCATATTTGTGCAAGATCATTATCTGATGATGCGTTTACATCGTTCAAGCTTGTGCTTTTTCCACCGGAACCCATATTTCCATCACGGAATCTCCGAAGCCATATTTGAAGCGATTGTCATAGAGCTCGAAATCATCAGTTGCCTTGCGCTTGTACTCGCTATTGGGCAACCATTCGCCATAGATTGCGGCATAGGTATCCTGCAGATTGTCCAGGGTACCATGGTGCTCAAAAACCGCGTAATCAGAAGCTGGCACATTGCGGCTTTCCAAACCCGCTGGTACGGGCAGTTCCTCGGGGTATTCCACACCCGCAAGGTAAGTAAAGGGTGTATCTTCATTCATTTCTGCGCAGTCCATATAGAAGCAAATTCCCAGCGCGACATCAGGGTGCACTGCCTGGGGCACTTTACCGCAGATACTTTCGTGGAAGTTGTTCCACAGAGCTACGATATTATTCTCTTTCATAGTGCTCTGGCAGGATATGCCGACCACGCGAAATCCATCTTTGTGCTGAATAGAGGGCTTAATCATCTTGTCTCCTTTTTTTAGATAAATGAACGCATTGAAGAATTGCAGGGGACACACCTGGCGTCTCAATCTCCCGGGGCTGATATTGTAGACGCTGGAGAAGGAACGGGTGAAAGCAGCCTGAGACTCATACTGATACTCACCGGCCAGTTGCTTGATGGGCTTGGTGGTGAAGACCAATTCCTTGGAGGCTTCACTCATCCTGCGTTTGCGAATGTATTCTCCCACCGTGATTCCTGTGGAAGCCAGAAATACGCGGTGAAAGTGCCACGCGCTCATGTTTGCTTGCTCGGCGATGTCTTCCAAGATCAGTTTTGTTTTCAGTCCCGCTTCAATAAAGCGGATCGCTTTGTCCAGATCGTTTCTTCGGTGCACTTGCTCATCCTTTTGCGGTTTTGATAATATTTGCTGTACCCTGCAGCGACAAAGCAGTCAAGCACTAAACTTTGATATTTTTTGCTCTCGAGATATTCAGGGCAGGATCAGGGACGGAACGACCAAGATCCCGCGTCGAAGAAGGAACCGATATCCACGAGGTCTTTACCCCCGAGCCGGATGTAGTGAAACACATCTTCACTTCCCGCGTCCAGATATGCCGCTCGGATCAATTCTGAGCAGTAGAGCTTCCCTCTATCGCTGAGATCATAATCGTGATCAAAAGGACTGGCCAGATTCAGATAACGCAGACCGCTTTGCTCCACCCGGGAACGGTCAATAGGGAAAGCAGGACGGATATGAAACGCCATGCCCGGCTTTGCCTGGGCCAGGAAATCTGCCACGGGATCCATCCGCACACCATCCCGATCATCGATCTTGCCGGAGATGCTGTGAATTACTTTCCACTCGCCATCATCACGCACAAGGATGCCGCAATGGGACATTTGTCGGGCATCTGGAAATGCTCTGGCAATCAGGGCTGAGGCCAGGGATGAGCCCCGGCGAAGTAGGATGTCTCCGGGTGCAAAGTGATCTGGATCGATGCCGGGAAAGGAAGATAAAACATCACTGGTTACAAAAGAAGCTCTGTTGGCATGAACAGAGCTTCCGGGTTGTGATAAAACCAGTATTAAAACAGCCAGCAGCGCCGCGCTATTTTGCCATATTGCCTTTTTCAAGGCTCGCTTTCCACTGACCATCGACTTTCACAATTTTTAGTTCCTGCTTTTCGCGTTCATCAGGTTTCAAAGAAGTCCAGATTTCGTAGCTGACTTGGGCAGAATCACCTTCGACCACGGTGTTGGTGATCTTGTGTTGATATACACCCATGTCCTCTTCTTTCATGTTTGCCATGAAGGATTCGATGATAGAGATCATGCCATCGGATTCAGGTGTAGCCATAGTTTTGGCGGCTTCAAAATCTTTCTTTTCCAATGCGGTCAAAAATGAATCGGCCACTCCTTCCGGGCTGGCTTTCTTTCCGCAAGCTGCTATTGCCATCAAAGTGGCAAGGATCAGAATTACGATCATGGTTTTCTTCATTGTTTTACCTCTTTATCTATGCTGCTGACAGCATGTAATGTCGCGGGTATTCGTCAAGAACTTTTCTTTGTCCGCTTGCTTTTCTGGGGTGTAAATGGCTTACCGCCCTTGTCTCGGGATTTCCCATTAGCTTTCTTCCCGCTACCTTCCCAGATGTTACGGCCATGATATGTGGTATCAAAATCCACATGGTCTTCAAAGTTCCGGGATTTCTTGCGCGCCTTCCAATCATCCTTATTGCCGTATGTGTTTTTTGCGGGCTTCCCCAGGGAGGCTTCAACGGCTATTCCCTTGTACTTGATTTTGCCAAAAGCTTGCAGCAGCTCATTTTGATATCTGGCATCCAGATCGATGATGGAGTAATCGCCAAAGATGTTAATCTGGCCAATCTCGATACCGCGAGTAACCTGAAGCTGATTGATATAGCGCATCAAATCCCTCTTGGTCAAGCCAATGCTGCTACCCAAGTTTAGCCTGAAAGTCACAAAACTGCAGTTCTTCTTTTCTAGATCCTTTTTTTGCGGGGTCGCGTTATCCAGATCCGGGATATCTTTGTAGTAATTTAGGAAGCGGTTGAACTCAACAGAGACAAAGCGCTGGATCAGTTCTTCGCGCGTCATCCAGCTCAGCTTTTTGTACACGTTTGTCATAAACGAGCCAATCTGGGTCTCGTCAATCTCCACCCGCTCCACATTGTCGATGAAGTGAAAGAGTTGCTTTTCACAAATCTCGCGTCCCCCTGGCACTTTCTGCCAAGTGATTTCCTTGCCCAGTCGCTTTTCCACAGCCTTCAACGCGCCAGCTTCCTTGGAATGGATAATGGTGACCGAAATCCCGCTCTTCCCTGCTCTGCCTGTCCGGCCGGAACGGTGAATATAGATGTCCGGATCAGTGGGAACATGGTAATTTATGATGTGAGTGAGATCATCCACGTCCAGCCCTCTGGCCGCCACGTCTGTCGCCACCAAAAGCTGTACGTACTTGGTGCGAAAGCGCTGCATCACAAGTTCTCTTTGGGGTTGGGAGAGATCGCCATGCAGCGCGTCAGCATTGTAACCGTCCTGTTGAAGCTTATTGGCAATATCCTGGGTTTCATTGCGGGTCCGGCAAAAGATAATGCCATAGATCTTGGGGCTCATATCGGCGATCCGCTTCAATGCCAAGTATTTATCTCTAGCCTGAACTTTGTAAAAGTAGTGGCTGATATTGTCTGCACCCCGGTTTTCACCTCCGGCGCTCAGCCGGGTCGCATCTTTCATGAAGCTGTTGGCCAGATGCTCCACATCTTTGGGCATTGTGGCTGAGAACAGCAAGGTTTGCTTGGTTGCCGGAGTGTGGCTCATGATCTCAAAGAGTTCATCCTTGAAACCCATGTTCAGCATTTCATCAGCTTCGTCCAACACTAAACGAGATACCTGTTCCAAATGTAATACATTCTGGCGGATCATGTCGTTCACGCGGCCGGGAGTACCAACCACAATGTGCGCCCCGGCTTTCAAGGCATCCTTTTGTTTGAATATCGGAGCGCCGCCATAGACGGCTACTATTCTCACTTTTGGCATGTATTTGGCGTAAGCTTCCAGATCTTTGGTGATCTGCAAACATAACTCACGCGTGGGACAGAGAATGATGGTCTGTACCACAGATTGTTCGATATCAATGCTGCTGAGAGTGGGAAAACCGAAAGCAGCCGTTTTTCCTGTGCCTGTGTGCGCCAGGGCAATGAGATCCGTATCGTTTTCCATCAACCAGGGAATGCACAGTTCCTGCACGGTTGTGGGATGCTCAAATCCGAGATCCTTTGCGGCTCTGAGAATGGGCTCAGGGAGTGTTAAATCGGTGAATTTTGTCACTTGGTATGTATCCTTTGGGTGTTTATCAGGTCACGATGTTTGGAGGGCTGATTCTGTAAAGGATTAGTTTTGCCAAGTGCTTGAGAAGTTGGCCGAAACAGGCTGGCTCCCATCGTTGATAGGCTTGATCAAGAGCTCTGGTGGGGGTGCGCTTATCGTGAAACAAGCTTAAAATTGTATCGCCCACTAGAGGCTATCGAAGGCTTACACTAACGGATAATAGACTTTTTCCGCTTTTAGGACGTCCTTCCATATGCCCTTAGACTCTATCCAGGCCTTAGCTCGAAAGGGGGTTTAGATCCTGACACCCACTATTGTCCCTTGATTCAGTTTTAGCGCTGCTTCACCGTGGATCATCATTATGATGCCAAGTTCCTTGCCGCAGGTGGGACAAAGCGGACGGCTAAGGGTAGGCACTCCCTTCAGACCCACATTATCTTCGCTGAGCCGGCTGATCATCAGCTTGATCAAACGGCCTTTTCCCGCCTTGAAATAGCGGAAGAGCAGGCAGCCGCATTTGCAATGAATATCGATTATCTTTCCCGTGCGCATTGTCGTTTATCCAAAGAAAAGGGGGGAGCATGAACACATACTCTCCCCCATATCATTACAGCCTTGGAGGCTATTTCATCAGCATTGCTTTTCGAGTAAAGGATTGCCGCGGGGTTTCCATGCGAATCAGGTAAATCCCGGAGCTTACTCCTCTACCATTGTCATCATCGCCATTCCAGGTGATACTGTGTGTACCGGAAGCCATATCACTGCTGAGCAGGCTTTTCACCTTTTGTCCCTTCAGATTGTAGACATTCAGTTTCACCCTTGCGCTTTCAGCCAGACTGAAGGCGATAGTGGTGCTGGGGTTGAAGGGATTGGGATAGTTTGCGTTCAAGGCAGTAGTTATCTGCGGAACAGGGTTTTCCTGATTGCTGACTCCATTCCAGTGAACGGTAATGGTCTCAGAGGCACGGCTAGCACCCTCGGCATACAGGCACTTCACGTAATACTGATATTGACCCAATCCGGGCACAGTTTCCTGGTAACTAGTGTTGGGGCCGGAAAGAACAGTCTCGAAAAGACCGCCTCCCATTCTGCGATACACTTCATAGCCCACTACATCGTATTCAGGTTCTTCCGGCGCGCTCCAATTTATGGTGACCACACCGTCCCACACGTTGTGTTGCAGGTTACTCACCGGGAGCAGATGGCCTAGGTAATAATCGTGCTCCAATTCCGGTTCGCCGTTGCTGAGGCTGATGTTCACAGGATCGAGGGAGTAGTAACCTTCGCTACCCGCACTCACTGCGTGGCTGCCCATCGGTAAGAACAGCTCAAACGCCCCTGAGGCATCGGGATAGGCACAAATCCCATCTTCACTACACACAAGCACTTCAGTGAAATTGATCTCAGGATTTCCGCTAAGGATGCTACCGTGGAGTTTTCCGGCATATTGAAGGTATCCGGTAGTACGCACATCATCGATAAACCATCCCTGACCAGTGGTATTGGTATCGGTGGCAAAGCGGAAGCGGAAGATGACATTTTGATTGGCAAATCCTGTCAGGGGGAAGCGAGCCGAAATCCATCCCGAAGATTGTCCGCTGAATCCGGCTGAGCCCAAAACATTTAGCATATTGTCGGTGTAACCGCCATCAGGAGTTAGCAGGGTCCAGGTCTGTCCGCCATCGGCAGAAGCCTGTACACAACCGCCATCATAGGTGGCTTCCGTATCAAACCTGTGCCAGAATTCCAGCATAAAGCTGCTGCCTACAAATACTGCAGGTGTGGTGAGAGTGTAATTGGCATTGTTAGGATACGACTCATTGAGACGTGTTCCCCACACCCGGTTGCCGCTATGAGAGCCAGCCCAGTTTGACACGCCCCATTGCCAAGCATTCATTGATGGAACGGGAGTGAAGTTACCATTGGTGGTCTCAAAATCCTCAAACATACCGGTGGTACCCAGGCTGATGAGAAGTTGCTCGTTATGAGCGGCAACCTGTTCTCCCAGGTAAGTGATGAAGAAAGTGAGATGGCTGCCTACGGGAGCGTCTTCTGAAATGGTGATCTCGTAAGCAGCCTGGGTGTGAGATCCGGCGACCACGGAAGGAAGAAGGACCTCAGGATTGGCGATGGTGACATATTCAGAAACACAGAACACACTGGAAGTAATGAACTTGGCATCCAAGGCTCCAGGATTGTCGTAGTTTACCACCAGTTCAAAGGTTTCACCGGGATCAGCCAGGCCATTGGCATTCCCTGCTGTATCATTGATGTAATACATGGCTATCTGCAATTCCGGTTTCTTCACCTGCAGAGAGATGGGATAGGTCCATTCGCCTTCCGCGCAAACCACATTCACACTCAAGCTAAGTACAGCGCCATCAGGGCAATCCGGGCTAATGGAAATCAAGATGGGGATGGAATTTACCGCTCCTTGATCGCCGGGGATATTGGCATAGTAGCTGTCCGGATTCAGCAGTTGAGCGTGAGGATTGATCATGCTGACATGTACCGAGACCGTATTGGCCTGATCCAGTCCTTGGTTGATCAGACGGATTCCCACTTCCGCTGTTTCCCCCGGTTCCAGAATACCATTGGCATTGGGTTCATTCACAAACACATCGCCGATCATCAAATAGGGAGTCTGGTGCAGTACGGGGACGGTGCTGATCAGTAAAGCCTTGGAATTGCCAAGAGGTGCGGATGCAGGGGGATAGGTATTGTTGTAAGTATATTCCAGACCCCGGGTATTGGTATGATCCTTGATCCCGATAGTGCTGAAGTTACCGTGCTGGGGAGTATATCCGCCACCACCCACATCGACGTTGTTGAAGTCCTTGTACTGGATCTTGATCTTACCATCACCCATGCTCGTGGGATGGTACATGGGATCATAGAATATCACCTGAAAAGTTTCCAGCGATGTGCGGTTGTAGCCATTGCGCATTTTGTAATACTCAATGATGAAGATGTGCTCGGCAGTGTCGTAATATTGGTACACACC